>JAAWHL010000090.1 GCA_022795855.1 Lawsonibacter sp. | reverse complement strand
ACAAGCGCACCACCGCCGAGGTGGTGGCCGACAACGTCTATTTCGGCGATTCCCGGCGGGACGGCGACGGCGGCAGCTACAGCTCCGGCTATTCCGGGGGCTACGGCGGCGGCTACTCCGCGCCCTCCGCAGGCGGCGGCTATCCCGCCCCCGCTCCCGCGTCCTCCGGCTACGGCGCGCCCTCGGGCGAGGACCAGTTTGCCGAAATTTCCGACGACGACGGCGAGCTCCCCTTCTGATTTTCAGGGGAACCGTCCCACTACTTCGACCGCAACGGTCATATAAAGGAGGTTAATCCCATGGCTATGGAACGCGATAACAGGCCCCCCCGCGGCCGGAAGCGCCGCAAGGTGTGCACCTTCTGCGTGGACAAGGTGGAGTGCATCGACTATAAGGACGCCGCCAAGCTGCGCCGTTTTATCTCCGAGCGGGCCAAGATTCTGCCCCGCCGCACCACCGGCACCTGTGCCATGCACCAGCGCCAGCTGACCGAGGCCATCAAGCGCGCCCGTCAGATTGCTCTGCTGCCCTACGTCACCGACTGATTCAAAAATCCTCCGCTGGCAGAAAACCCGTTAAGCTCCATGTTTTACGGGCAGCGGGACCGGGGCGGCGCGCCCCGGTGAACAACACATAAAAACAGGCGGCGCCGGCAAGGCGCCGCCTGTTTTTGCGCCCCGGCAGGCGCCGCAGATTTTGAAAAAAGCCTGCGGTGTTTTTTCCTGTCCGGACACCGGGAGGGGGCGGAGCGCCATACCGGCATCCCGCCCGCAGAGGAACCGGGGCGCAGGAGGGGCGTTTTGGCCCTAAAGGATTTCCTACCGCATATTAACCGATTCCTCCCCCGGCGATTGCTGTATATGGGGAAGCGCGGCATCCGCGCCGGGCCGCCCGCCCCTGCCGGCCGCAGCCTGATGGCATCCTCCGGGGGAAGGTGTTTCCCGCTTTAGGGCGCGTCCGCATAGCGCTCCGTCCGGAGCCTCAGGCGGTACTTGTCCCGGAGCCGGGCAATCTGCGCCATCATGGGCGATTTGTGGTGGAAGTCCAGCGCGGCCTGGTCCAGCCACCGGTCAATCAGCAGCACCGTCTCCGGATCCCCCATGGGGAAAAAATACTCATAGCGCAGGCAGCCCTCCTCGGCGCGGACCGCGTCCGCAAGCCCCGACTCCACCATCTCCTGGGCAAAGCGCCGGGCGCTTCCGTCTTTTCCCGTGTAGTACAGGTGAATTGTAATGCTCACCGCAGATTCCTCCTGTTCTCAGGGCGCTTTTTCCGGATTTTCCCGGTTCAGCGCCTCTGTCTCCTCCAGCAGCCACCGCTCCAGGGCCTCCAGCCCCTCCTGACTGATGGGAAACCGGGCGGAGCGCTCCGCCTGGGACAGCGCCCGGCACAGCGGCCCCCGCCACAGCTCGGCATTCAGCTGCCCCTCCTCGGGCACAATCAGGAACCGGGCCAGGCCCCGCTCGCCGCTCCACTCGTTGCCGTACTCCCAGTGGGAGAGGGTGGGGAGAAAAATCGAATGCTCCATCTTGGTATGCTCCTTTCTAAAGCGCGCCCCGGCAGGATAGTGTCCGCCCGGTCCCTATCAAGTCCTTGCCGTTCTATGGGCGGAGGTGAGATAATGATGCTATTATGCCTGATATTTTCATCACAGCAGATACAATTCAATAAGGGCCCGGCCCCCGGGCCGGGCAACGCAGAAGGAGCCGCCCATGGACAACAGACAGTTCGTCATCCGAAACGCTCTTTGGGAGCTGAACATCCCGCCGACCTACCTGGGATCCCACTACCTGACTTATGCGGAGCTGCTGGTTCTGGAGGATCAGAATCGGTTGACCATGGTGACCAAATGGCTCTATCCGGAGATTGCGGCCCACTACCACACCAGCTGGAAGGCGGTGGAGCGCAACATCCGCACCGTGATTGAATTCAGCTGGAACCAGGACGGGGGCGAGGCCATGCGCCGGGGGCTGGGGGTCCCCCTGCGGGAGAAGCCCACACCCACGGGCCTGATTCAGATGCTGGCCCGCTATCTTCTGCACCAGCCGGAGGAGTTCTGGACCGGCCCGCCCGTCTCCCACGCCAGGGAGGGCGCGCCGTGAGGGGCCGGCCTATTCCCGGCTGAGCACATCCTGGGTGATGAGGATGAACCGCTGGGCAAAGTGGGACAGGGCCCGGTCCTGGCGGTAGCCCACCACCAGGCGGCTGACCGTGGCCGGGTCGGTGAGGGGGAACAGGTCCAGCCGGTCGGTGGTGGCCTGGGCCGCCGGGATGTGGATGGTGCGCAGGAACAGCTCCGGGCAGAATACAATCCCCACGTCCGCCTTGGCCATGGCCAGCGTGGTGACGGTGTTTTCCGTCTCCAGAACGATTTTGGGCTTGAAGAAGCTGCGGTTCAGGTACTGGTCCACAATGCTGCGCACCCGGTTGCCCCGCTTGAGCAGGATGAAGGGGGCCTGCTGGAAGGCGGTGATGTCCGCCCCGCCGGCGAACTGCCGCCGCATCTCCTCCGCCCGGTCCCCGAAGACCTGCTCGGTGAACTGCCGGGGCACCACCAGCATCAGGCGGTCCTCAATCAGGGGGACCATCTCCACCCCCTCCAGCATGATGGGCTGAAAGCAGATAATCAGGTCCAGCCGGCCGTGGGACAGCTCCTCCTCCAGCTGGGAGGAGTTCCCCTCGAACAGGGAGAAATCCACCATGGGGAATTCCGCCCGGAACCGGGGCAGAATGTCGGGCAGCAGGGCCAGCCCGCAGGTGTAGGAGATGCCCACCCGCAGCACCCCCATGTACTGCCGGTTGATGTCCCCCACCTTGGACAGGTACTGGCTTTGAAGCCCCAGAATCTGCGTGGCCGTCTGGACCAGCAGGTCCCCGGCATAGGTCAGGGACAGCTTGGGCGAGCGGGTGAACAGCTTGACCTCCAGCTCCCGCTCCAGGTTGCTGATATGGTTGGACAGGGACTGCTGGGAGATGTACAGCCGTTCGGCGGCCCGGGTGATATTCAGCTCCTCGGCCACGGTCAGGAAATACTTCAGATGCAGGAAATTCATACAAAGCCCCCCGGTGCTTCAATTTGCCAGGTTACACCCTATTGTATCACAACCAAAAGGCTGTGGCAACCCTCACAAAAAAGGTGCTGTTCGGGCGGGGAAATCTATGCCATAATAAACATAAGTACGGACAGCGGAATCCGGACGGGTTCCGCCTCCAGCCGCAAGGAACAATGAATGAAGAAAGGATGATTCCCCCATGAAATGCCTGATTATTGACGTGGTCCACTCCGCCATTGCCGAGGAGCTTGGCAAGTACATGCAGGTGGATACCAAAATCCTGCCCACCCAGGAGGAGCTGGCCCGGATGATCCCCGACTACGAGGTCCTGATTATGCGGGTGGACCCCAAAATCACCAAAGCCGTCCTGGACGCCGCCGCCAAGCTCAAGGTCATCGGCGTGTGCTCCGTGGGCCTGAACCACATCGACATGGAGACCGCCAAGGCCAAGGGCATCCAGGTCATCAACGCCCCCGGCCTGAACGGCAACGCCGTGGCCGAGCTGACCATCTCCAAGATGCTGGACATCTCCCGCCACACCATCCCCGCCAACCAGGACGTGAAGGTCAACAAGACCTGGGACAAGTATAAGTTCGTGGGCCGCGAGCTGCGGGGCAAGACCCTGGGCATCCTGGGCTTCGGCCGCATCGGCCAGCGCGTGGGCGAGCTGGGCCGCGCCTTCCTGATGGACGTGGTGGCCTATGACCCCTACCTGCCCGCCGAGGTGTTCGAGCAGCAGCACGCCAAGAGCATGAGCGTGGAGGAGGTGCTGAAGGTCTCCGACTTCGTCACCATCCACATGCCCCTGACCCCCGAGACCAAAGACCTGTTCAACGCCAAGTCCATCGCCGGGATGAAGGACGACGCCGTGGTGCTGAACATGGCCCGGGGCGGCATTGTCAACGAAAAGGATATGTACGAGGCCCTGAAGGCCGGCAAAATCGGCGGCTACGCCTCCGACGTGATGGAGAACGAGCTGGGCGGCCTGACCGAGGGCGCGGGCTTTGACTCCCCCCTGTTTGAGTGCGACAACTTTATTGTCACCCCCCACCTGGGCGCCCAGACCGTGGACGCCTCCCGGGATATCGGCCAGCACATCATTGCCAAGGTGAAAGAGGCCCTGTCCCTGTAACGGCAGGCCGGAAAATATGGTTCAGCGCCCCGCCCGTCCGGCGGGGCGCTGCTTTTTTGCCCTCCTCCGGCTCCCCGCGGGCCCGGCCCCGGACGCCAAACCGGCCGCCCAAGGCTGGGCGGCCGGCTTGGCAGGAAGGATATCCCGCAGCGGGACGGAAGAAATCGGAATGCGGGGAATGGGGTTTTAACGGGCCGCGTTCTCGCAGAAATTCATCAGGATGGACGCGACCTGGGCGCGGGTGGCGCGGCCCTGCGGGGCCAGGCTGCCGTCGCCCATGCCGTTTATCAGGCCCTTGGCGCTGGCCCAGCTCACGGCGGTACGCGCCCAGGAGGACACGCTGCCCCCGTCCGTGAAGCTGTCCAGGCCGGCCTGGGCAGAGGTGCTGTAGCCCTTCATTACGGCGTAGTTGTACAGGATGACCGCCAGCTGCTCCCGGGTCACCGCCTCGTCCGGGCCGAAACGGCCGTCGGGATAGCCGGAGACAATGCCGTTCTGGGAGGCCCAGGCCACCGGGGAGGCGTACCACTGGCCGCCCACGTCCGTAAAGCCGCCGGCCCCGGCGGAGGGCTTGCCCTCCAGGTTGTGGAGGATGGTGGCAATCATGCCCCGGGTGGTGGTGGCGTCGGGGGAGAAGTACCCGTTTCCGGTGCCGGACATGACGTCTCTGCCGGTCACATAGCGGACCGCCCCGGCGAACCAATCCCCGGAGCTCCCATCGGCAAAGCCGGAGGAGGACTGTCCCTCAGCCGGCGCGATGGCACGGAACTCCACCCGAATATCCACGGCGCTGCCCGGCATGGTGAACACGTAGCTGCTGCCCCGGCGGGATACCGTCAGCGGCCGGCCGTTTGCGGCGGTGACGGCGACGGAACCCACCGCATAGCCGGCGTCCGGCTTTACGTCAATCGTGACCTGACGGCCCGCAGCCGCACTGCCGGCGGGGGAGACGTTCACCGTGCCGCCGGAGGTTCCGGGCACATTTATCTCATAGCGGGTGTTGTCCACATAGCTGTCAAAATCAAAGCTGTAGTCAGGGACAGTTGGTCTTCCTGGATTGTTTGGGGATGTACTTTTAACTTCGCAGATAATCGGCGGTATTGGTTCTGCCCCTGTATTGGCATGAGAGATACCAACTGTTACCTTATCACCCGCCTCCAATTTCTCGCCGAGCTCTACTATAGCGTTCAGCTTGCCATCAGCCTTTACGGTGTAATCAAACAGACGGAGCAGCATATCTCCGCGCCAGGCAGCACACAGGTAATAACCGGGTTCCAATTCTGTGGCAGAGACCATAATAGTGGAGTTGTCAACGAACTCGCCTGAAACTGCAACCGCAGGAATAGATAAAGCTGCGCACAGAACCACTCCCACCAGCAGAGCCAAGAATTTTTTCTTCATAACCGCTCCCCTTTACAGTTCTTTGGTGACTGTGTTCAAGATGGGGGTTGTAGGCACGCCATTGGCGAACTCCAACTCCACCGCCGTCTCCCATATCTGAACGATACTGCCTGTAGGAGCGGAGAAAGTCAGGGTCACTGTATTATCGGTGCCTCTGGGAGTTTGAATGGAGGAAATGGCAATGGAGCCGGCCCGCCGGGTCTGGATGGTCAGCCAGTGACCTGCCTGCACCTGAACCGTCAGCCGCCGGCCCAGGCCGCCGGGTTCACCAGTGAGTTCCAGTGTTCCGGGGACATCGGGTATGCTCGGTGTGTCTGGTTCATCTGGCTCGTCGGGTATGTTCGGTGTATCTGGTTCATCGGGCTCGTCGGGAATATCTGTACCTGTGCAGACCACAGTTGCAAGGCTGAGCTCCTGATTACCTTTTGCGATAGTCATTGTGTCCCATTTAGTCTGACTCCCGGCAAAGTAAACAGTGGTCAGATTGGAACAGTTTGCAAAAGCGTTTTCTCCAATTTCCTCCAAACTGGCAGGAAGATACACAGTTGTCAGAGTTGTAAGTCCGGAAAATGTACCGTTTAGGCACTTTGTACCCTCTGCAATTCTTACAGCAGCCAATCCGGGACCTGAAATCCTGTAATACAGCTCGTTTCCCGGCAGCGAAACTTCAGTAAGCGATGTACATCCCCAGAAGTCAAATTCGACACCGGTTACACCGTTTGGGATAACCAAACTTGTCAGCCCGGAGCAGTCCCCAAAAGCAGATCTGCCGATTGTGTTTAAGCTGGCGGGGAGAACAAGTTCAGTCAAACCAGTGCAGCCCTTAAATGCATTCATTTCTATTGTTTCCAGCCCATTTGGAAGCGTAATATCCCTTATATTCGCAGACATATAAAAGGCATTCTTTCCAATCGTACGGACACTGCCGGGTACCGTATAATTCGTTTTGCCTCCTGGGCAGAGAAGAAGCGTGGTCTTTTCTTTATCCATCAGCGCGCCATCCTGTGAAGCGTAGATTACATTACCCGATGCAACAGAAATGTTCTTCAGGCTTCGGCATCTGGCAAACGCCCCTTCATTAATACGAATTACAGTCTCTGGTATTTCCACCTCTGTCAGCCCGGAAATTGCAAACGCATCTTGTCCAATACTTTTAATCCCCTCGGGTATACTTACGTCAGTTAAGTTCAGACAGCCCAAAAATGCACTTTCAGGAATTGAATCTGTCCATCCAAACTCAATATCACATCCGCTGCCGATTGGTCCCGCAGAGGTCAGGGGACAATCTGCAAAAATAGGATCTCCCACACCGTATTCATAGGACGCAGCGTCGTCTCTAAATTCGCGAACACTGCTTGGAATCAAAACGTGGGATAAATTTGTACATCCCCAGAAAGCCCCGCCTTCAATAACTGTAACGCTATCCGGGATTACGATATTGGTGAGATTTGTACATCCCCAGAAAGCCTCGCGTCCAATAACTGTAACGCTATCCGGGATTACGATATTGGTGAGATTGGGAAAAGAGCGAAATGCCCAATTGCCGATTTCAGTGATATTCCCGTTAAATTCTACTTCCTCAACTTCGTCTCTCCATCGAAAACCACCAGAAGAAATCCATATACTTCCACTTCCACTGATGGTCAGGGTCTTACTGTCCCGATTATAGCTCCATGTAGAATCTTCACCACAGGATCCGGAGGTGACAGGTTCTTCTGTTGCTATCGCAGTTACTGACAACATCGCCATAAGACACACAACCAGAATCAATATTGCAATATGCTTTTTCACCTTGTGCTTTCCTCCTTCTTTTGTTTGTAGTATTCCACAGAAATTTTCGGGATTTTCCATTCCCTTCGTCCTCCTTCTTGTTTTGCAACTAAATTGAATTCCCCTTTCCTGCACAACGCAGCAACATAACCTGGAGTATATCCTAAAATATGTGCTGCCTCTTTTGTTGATATGTACTCGTCCATTTCTTATTCGCCCCCTCTCTTTCTACTAATATTAGCAGTTTTACCGTTGCACCTTCCTGTAAATTTTAGTTACTTTCCAATAAGATTAAAGAAGCACCTATTAAACTGCCAGCGTTCAGCGCCGCAGCAAATCTTCTGTGGAGTCCCTGTTTTCAGGAAGGTATACTTTTTTGCAGCCCCAGACTTTATGGATTTCCGCGCCCCGCCCGCCTTCCGCTCTTGACAATTGCCCGGCCGGGTGATATAGTACCCTTGTCAAATTGGCACGGACGGAGACCGGCCCGCCGGAAGCGCCCAGAGAGGGACACACCTTGCTGCGAGTGTCCCGCGGGGAAGGCGGCAGCCCACCACTCCCGAGCCGCCCGGGACGACCGGGCCGGGGCCTTCCCGTTACCGGAGGACGCGAGTGCGCCGCAGGGCGAACTAGGGTGGAACCATGGGACGTACTGTACGCCTCACCCCTGGACCAGCACAGGGGTGAGGCGTTTTTTATTTCCCGCCCCAATACAAGGAGGAATTACCGTGGCAGAAGAAAACAATCAGTATACTTTCGAGAACGAGACCTACCGGAAAACCTACTGGCACACCTGCTCCCACATTCTGGCCCAGGCCATGAAGCGCCTGTACCCCGAGGTCAAGCTGGCCATCGGCCCGTCCATTGACAACGGGTTTTACTACGACTTCGACACCCCCGAGCCCTTCACCGAGGGCCAGCTGGCCGAGCTGGAGGCCGAAATGCGGAAAATCTGCAAGGAGAAGCTGAAGCTGGAGCGGTTTGAGCTGCCCCGGGCGGAGGCCATCCGCTTCATGGAGGAGAAGGGCGAGCCCTTTAAGGTGGAGCTGATTCACGACCTGCCTGAGGACGCGGTGATCTCCTTCTACCGGCAGGGGGAGTTCACCGACCTGTGCGCCGGCCCCCACCTGGACTCCACCGGCCGGGTGAAGGGAAACGCCATCAAGCTGACCGCCTGCAACGCCGCCTACTGGCGGGGGGACTCCAACCGGGAGACGCTCCAGCGCATCTACGGCGTGGCCTTCCCCAAAAAGGACGAGCTGGACGAGTACCTGGCCAGAATTGAGGAGGCCAAAAAGCGGGACCACCGCCGCCTGGGCAAGGAGCTGGGCCTGTTCATGCTCCGGGACGAGGGCCCCGGATTCCCCTTCTTCCTGCCCAAGGGGATGGTGCTGAAAAACACCCTGCTGGACTACTGGCGCAGGATCCACAAAAAGTACGGCTATGTGGAAATCTCCACCCCCATTATGCTCAACCGCCAGCTGTGGGAGCGCTCCGGCCACTGGGACCACTACAAGCAGAACATGTACACCACCGTCATCGACGAGGTGGACTTCGCCGTCAAGCCCATGAACTGCCCCGGCGGAATGCTGGTCTACGCCAGCGAGCCCCACTCCTACCGGGACCTGCCCCTGCGGGTGGGGGAAATCGGCCTGGTCCACCGGCACGAGCTGTCCGGCGCCCTCCACGGCCTGTTCCGCGTGCGCTGCTTCCACCAGGACGACGCCCATGTGTTCATGACCCGGGAGCAGATGCAGGACGTGATTCAGGAGACCGTCCGCCTGTTTGACGAGGTGTACTCCACCTTCGGCCTGAGCTACACCATCGAGCTGTCCACCATGCCCGAGGACCACATCGGCGCCGTGGAGGAGTGGGAGCGCAACCAGGACATCCTGAAAAAGGCCATCACCGGGATGGGCAAGGAGTTTGTCGTCAACGAGGGGGACGGGGCCTTCTACGGCCCCAAGCTGGACTTCCACCTGTCCGACTCCCTGGGCCGCACCTGGCAGTGCGGCACCATCCAGCTGGACAGCCAGCTGCCCGAGCGGTTCGAGCTGGAGTACACCGGCGAGGACGGCCAGA
>JAAWHL010000089.1 GCA_022795855.1 Lawsonibacter sp. | reverse complement strand
TCGGTTTTGTTAAGTGTGGTAACTCAACTTTAACCGATTTGGCCTCATCCTTCTACTCTTTTCTTCCCCTACTGTCCAACATGTATTGTACTCCTACACTGCTGCGGCTTTTCCTGCGGTGAGAGGGGCTTGACAGGCCCGCCCCTCTGTGTTATCATGCTTCTGTCAATCAAACAGCTTTGGAACATCTGAAGCGCCTGAGCGGACTCTGCACCAGGCCCCGTTTTCGGGGGAGGTGGAGCTCGTCGGGCGCCTCTTTTTTTGCGGAGGGAACGATGATGGCGCAGACCATGACCCAAGGGAATATTTCCCGGATTTTAGTGAAATTCAGTCTGCCGCTGATTTTCAGCGGGGTGCTGCAGCAGCTCTACAACTGGGCCGACGCCTTTATTGTGGGAAACGTGGAAGGGGAGCTGTCCCTGGCCGCAGTGGGGGCCACCACCTCCACCTTCAACCTGTTTCTTATGACGGTCACCGGCGTGACCCTGGGGCTGTCCATCCTGTCGGCCCAGCAGTGCGGCCAGGGCAGAGCGGGGGAGAACGCCCGGGTTTTGTCCACCTTTGTCCTGGTCCTGGGCGGGTGCTTTTCCCTTCTGAGCGCGGCGGGGATTTTCCTGGCGGGCCTTTCTGGCGGGCAGCGCCATGACGGCGGCGGTCTCTGTACTGCTGGCCGTCCTGGTCTACTCCGCCGGCGGGGGGATGATTGCCATGTTCGGCGTGGGGCCGGAGGCGGCCGCCCTGGGGCGCAGGTTTTTCCGGGAAATTTCGCCGTTTTACCTGCTCTACGGGCTCTCCATGTCTTCCCGGGGATTTTTGGAGGGCCTGGGGGACGTGACCTTCTCCAGCGCCGCCGGGATTGCCTCCCTGGCGGTGCGCATTGCCGTGTCCTACACGGCGGCCGGGCGGTGGGGGACCTCCATCATCGCCTATGCGGAGGTCCTGTCCTGGTCCGTACTGTTGCTGCTGTGCCTGTTTCGCATCGGGCGCAGGCGGCCCTCCGCCGCCGGCTGAAAGGGGCCCGGGCGGCAGCCTGAGCGTCCGTTGACTTTTGTGAAGCGCCGGCAATAAGGACCGGGCTTCACAGCCTCAGACGCGCGTCTGGCCGCACCCTTTGGCGGCAAGCCAGTAAAAAACTCCGGAACCGCTTGGCGCGGTTCCGGAGTTTTTTGCTGGGGTCATTCCTCCGCCTGCTTGGCGCGGTTGATGGCCGACAGGATGGCCCGGAGGGGGGCCAGGTTGATGTTGTGGGACACGCCCACGCCGTAGAACTTTTTTCCGCTGCGCTGGTCCTGAAGCAGGATATAGGCCACGCCCTGAGAGTCGGAGCCGTCGGTGATGGCGTGGGACTTGTAGTCCAGGAAGGTGAAGTGGGACATCTTCTCGTCCTTGATGGCGTTGAAGAAGGCGTCAATGGGCCCGTTGCCCTCACCGGAGACCTGGAAGACGGTGTCGGTGTGCCGGAGGGTCCCCCAGAAGGTGACGTGGGAGTGCCCCTCCCGGTCGGTGCTCTCGGCAAAGGTATGCTTGAGCATCCGGTAGGGGGAGTCCACGTTGAGGTACTCCTCCCGGAACAGCTCGTACACCCGCTGGGGGGTGATTTCCCGGCCCACCTTGTCCGTCTCCCGCTGGACCACGGAGCCGAACTCCGGGTGCATGGCCTTGGGCAGGTCGAAGCCGAAGTCGTGCTCCATGATATAGGCCGCGCCCCCCTTGCCCGACTGGGAATTGATGCGGATAATGGGCTCGTACTCCCGGCCCACGTCGGCCGGGTCAATGGGCAGATAGGGGATTTCCCAGTACTCGGTGCCCGACTCCTTCATATACTGGGTGCCCTTGTTGATGGCGTCCTGGTGGCTGCCGGAGAAGGCGGTGAACACCAGCTTGCCCGCGTAGGGCTGGCGGTCTCCCACGGGCATTTTGGTGCACCGCTCGTACATCTCCTTGATTTTGTTGATGCCGGAGAAATCCAGCTGCGGGTCCACGCCCTGGGTGTACATGTTCATGGCCAGAGTCACCATGTCCACGTTGCCGGTGCGCTCGCCGTTGCCGAACAGGGTGGCCTCCACCCGGTCGGCCCCGGCCAGCAGGCCCATCTCGGCGGTGGCCACGCCGCAGCCCCGGTCGTTGTGGGGGTGGAGGGAGATGACGGCGCAGCCCCGGGAGGGCAGCTTTTTGCAGAAATACTCCAGCATGTCGGCAAACTGGTTGGGCATGCAGTTCTCCACCGTGGTGGGCAGGTTCAGAATCACCTTCTCCTCCGGCGTGGCGTGGAGGTGCTCCAGGACCGCCTGGCAGATTTCCACGGCGTAGTCCATTTCGGTGCCCATGAACGATTCCGGGGAGTATTCAAAACGGAGGTTCATACCGGACTCGATCGCCGGGCGGCTCATCTCGTAAATCAGGTCGGCGGCGTCGGTGGCGATTTTGGTGATGCCGTCACAGTCCATGTGGAACACCACCTTGCGCTGGAGGGTGGAGGTGGAGTTGTAGAAGTGGAGAATGACGTTTTTGGCCCCGCGGATGGCCTCGAAGGTCTTTTTAATCAGATGCTCCCGGGCCTGGACCAGCACCTGGATGGTCACGTCGTCGGGGATGTGGCCCCCCTCAATCAGCTCCCGGCAGATTTCGTACTCCGTCTCGCTGGCGGAGGGGAAGCCGATTTCGATTTCCTTTACCCCGATGTCCACCAGGGTGTGGAAATACTCCAGCTTTTCGTCCAGATTCATGGGGTCTACCAGGGCCTGGTTGCCGTCCCGCAGGTCCACCGAGCACCACACGGGGGCTTTGGAAATGACCTTGTCGGGCCAGGTGCGGCCCACAATCTTCTGGGGCTGAAAGGGAATGTATTTTTCAAATCCGGGCTTCATAACGGAATATCCTCCTTGCATTATACTGTCGTCCGCTGCGGCTTTGCCGGTTTTTTACAAGCCGCGTTCGATTCTTTGCTGTTTTCCCGCCCGTCCCGGCATCACAAAGCCGCAGCGGGTTCAGGCCGGTTTTCAGGGCGGGATAGACGCTGCAGGCCCCATGGGGCCTGTCTTGGATTCGGTTTTCCGGTATTGCGCCCCCTTTCCCTGTGGGGACGAAAAAAGCCCCCGACTTTTTCAAGTCAGGGGCGTAAACTACTTCACGCGGTACCACCCTGGTTCAGCCGCCGGTCGCCCGGACGGCCCTCGTCAGCCTCCAGCAAGGCCTTGGCCGGTAACGGGGCCGCACGTTCCGCCCTACTGAGGGTTCAGGCGGACAGCTCAGGGACCAGTATTGTACAGCGCCCGGCGCGCCGGCTCGCACCATCCGCCGGCTCTCTGAGCGGGAGCAGCTGTTTTTCTTCCCCTCATCGCTTTTATTGGGCCTATTTTAGCGGAAATCCGCGGCTTTGTCAAGGGGGAATTTCGGAAGGGCAGAGGAATCAAGGGCGCGGCGGCATGTCAGCGGGGAAAGGCGCCGCACAGAAACCGGAAGGAGAACTCCAGATCCCCGTCCCCCCGGAGGCGCCAGGGCTCCGCCACGTCGCTGCCCCAGCTGTCGATGCCGCCCACGCCCCGCATGGCCCCGCACACGGTTACCACTGTGCGGACCGGGCCGGGCAGCTCCTCCCGGTGGGCGGCCTGCTCCAGCTGCCAGGGCGTCCAGGGGAGGGCGGAAAAGGCGAAGGGCCGTCCGGCCTGCTCCAGCACCAGCTGTGCCCCCCCGGCCAGACGCAGGGCCGCACGGCAGGTGTCCATATGACAGCCGCACTCCTGGGGGACCAGATAGGCGGGGATGTGGGGCCGCTCCCGGTGCAGGTCGAAGACCGCCCCCTTTTTCCGGTCCGGATAGGTCTCGCCGGACAGCCCCAGCCACTCGGCGGTCTCGACCGGCTCGGGGGTGGAGAAGCGCAGCCCCAGCAGAGGCAGTCCGGGCCGGCCCGGTGCGCCGCGGTAGCGGACGGCGGCGGTGATGCACCCCCCGCCGTCCACCGTATAGGTGACCTCGGTGTGCAGGCCGGGGAGGGCGGGGGCGGTATAGACATAGCGGATGGAGACCTCCGACTCCTCCGCCCGGAGCACCGAAATGCCGGCGCAGCGCTGCCAGGCGTCCGCCGCCGCCCAGACGGAGCTGTCCGCCGCGAACCCGTTCCCCAAATCGTTCTCCGTAGGGGCCCGCCAGTAGGCCGGGCGGGGGGCCCGCCAGAGCCACTCCCGGCCGCCGGAGACCAGGGAGACCGGGCCGCCCTCCGGGTAGGAGAACAGAATCTCAAAGTCCGCGCCCCGCACCCCCAGGGCCCCGTCGCCCCGGGTGATGCGGAGCGGGGACCGGCGCTCCGGCGCGGCGGGGACGAAGGCGGCCCTGGCCCGCCGGTTTTCCCTGTCCAGCCGGGCCCGCTCCTCCGGG
Source organism: Lawsonibacter sp. (assembly GCA_022795855.1). GTDB lineage: Bacteria > Bacillota > Clostridia > Oscillospirales > Oscillospiraceae > Lawsonibacter. The sequence continues at coordinate 5,100 of JAAWHL010000089.1, read as the reverse complement.
GAGGCGTACCAGTAGCGCACCTCCTGCATGGCGGGCTTTTCCGTGCCGTCCGCAAAGACAATCCCGTTTCCGCTGAAGGCGTAGTCGCTCTGCCGCTCGCCGAAGTCGCCGCCGTAGCCCAGCGCCCGGCCGCCGCCGGGGCAGGTGCGCCAGAGGGCCTGGTCCATGTAGTCCCAGATAAAGCCCCCCTGGTACTGGGGGAATTCCTCCTCCAGGCGGATGTATTCCTCCATGCCCCCAAGGGAATTGCCCATGCTGTGCATGTACTCGCACAGGAGGAAGGGCTTTTTGGGGGCGCTCTCCAGGTACGCCCGCACCTCCTGGGGCGGGGCGTACATCCGGCTTTCCACGTCGGAAATCCGGTCAAATTCCCGGCAGTGGTACACCCCCTCGTAGTGAACCAGGCGGCTGGGGTCCCGGGCGCGGAAAAAGTCCGCCATGGCCAGGATGTCCTCCCCGGCGTAGGACTCGTTTCCGCAGGACCAGAGGAGGACGGACGGGTGGTTCTTGTCCCGCTCGAACATGGACCGGGCCCGGTCCAGCACGCAGTCCCGCCACTCGGGCCTGCTCCCCGGCACGTTCCAGGAGGGGTCGGTCTTCCCCAGCTTCTGCCAGGAACCGTGGCTCTCCAGATTGGCCTCGTCTATCATGTAAATGCCGTTTTTGTCGCACAGATGATACCAAAGGGTCTGGTTGGGGTAGTGGCAGGTGCGCACGGCGTTGATATGGTTTTTCCGGAACACGGCCATGGCCGCCTCCATGTCCGCCGGGCCGATGGCCCGTCCGGTCTCCGGGTTCCACTCGTGGCGGTTGACCCCGCGGAACACGATGCGTTCCCCGTTCAGGAGCATCAGGCCGTTTTTCAGCCCGAACCGGCGGAACCCGACGGAATAGGGGACAACCTCGGCGATGTTTCCGTCCGCCCCGGTCAGGGTCAGCACCGCCCGGTACAGCGCCGGGCTTTCGTGGCTCCAGGGCAGCACGTCCGGGAACCGGAAGGGCTGGCTGCGCAGATACTCCCCCTCGGGGCGGAGCTCCAGCCTGCCGTCCAGCAGCGTCCCCCGGGCGGGATGGTCAATCCGGAGGCCGGCCTGCGTCCCCTCCGCCGCGCCCTCCAGCAGCAGGCGGACGGACAGCGTTCCCGTCCGGTTGTCCTCCTCCAGCCCCGCCTGGAGCCACAGGTCGGCCAGGTGCGGATCGGGCCTGGCGCAGAGCAGCACGGAGCGGAAAATGCCGCTGAACCGGAAAAAGTCCTGATCCTCAATCCAGGCGGCGCTGGAGCGCTTGTGGACCTCCACGCACAGCCGGTTGTTCCGCTCCCGGAGAAAGGGGGTCAGGTCAAATTCGGAGGGGGTAAAGCTGTCCTCGGCGTAGCCCGCGAACCGGCCGTTGAGCCAGACGTAAAATGCCTGCTCCACCCCCTCGAAGCGGATGCAGACCCGCTTTCCCCGCAGGCCGGGCTCCAGGTCGAATTCCCGGACATAGCTGCCCACCGGCGCGTCCTCCCAGTCAATCTCCGGAGGGCGCAGGGCGGAGCGGCCGTCCCAGGGGTAGAGGGTGTTAATGTACTGAATCTGCCCAAAGCCCTGAAGCTCCATGTGCCCGGGCACCCGGATGCGCCCAAAGGAGGAGTCGTCATAGCCCTCCCGCCAGAAGTCCGCCGGGCGGGCGGCGGGCCGGGGGCTCCACGCGAATTTCCACAGCCCGTCCAGGGATTGGCGCAGGGAGGTGCGCCCCTGCTCCGCCTCCTCCGGAGAGGCATAGCATACGTGGTCGGAGCAGGCGTCCAGCCGGTTTACCCGGAATACGGACGGGTCGGTCAGCCAAGTCAAATCAGCCTGCATGGTCAGGGCCTCCTCGCTCAAAAAAATGGAACGTCTTCTCCATGAATATACCAGGAAAGGCGGGCGGGCGCAAGAGGAAGCCTCCGCCCCCAAAACACTTTTTCGCCCCTCCGAAAGCGGGCGTGCCGCCGGATCTCCTCCGCAGCTGATGAAATCAGGGGACAATTGTCGGAAGAACCTGTACAATACAAGGTCGAAAAAGCTCGAAAATAAGGAGGGAGTACAGTGGCAAAAAACACATACGGGTATATCCGCGTCTCCAGCAGGGACCAGAGAGAGGACCGGCAGGTGTCTGCCATGCGGGCGCTGGACATACCGGAGCGGAATCTTTTTATGGACAAGCAGTCGGGAAAGGACTTTGAGCGGCCCCAATACAAGAAGCTGGTCCGGCGGCTGAAGGCGGACGATCTGCTTTACATAAAAAGCATTGACCGGCTGGGGCGGAATTACGGGGAAATCCTGGAGCAGTGGCGGGTTTTGACCAAGGAGAAGGGGATTGACATTGTGGTGATGGATATGCCGATGCTGGACACGCGGATTGGAAAGGACCTGATGGGCACCTTCCTCAGCGACATTGTGCTTCAGGTGCTGTCCTTTGTGGCCGAGAGCGAGCGGGCGAACATCCGGCAGCGGCAGGCGGAGGGGATCGCGGCGGCCAAGGCCCGGGGGGTGAGGTTCGGCCGTCCGCCCAAGCCGGTGCCGGACAACTTCAGCCAGGCCCACCGGGACTGGAGGCGAAAAAAAATAACGCTGAAGCAGGCCGCCAGCGCTTGCGCGATGCCTGTTACAACGTTTTATGAGAAAGCGATTCAATTGGAAAGCCAGTTTCAGTAAATCTGCCGGTTTTTGGAGAAGGTGTACTTTTCCGAAAGAAAAAATCCAGAAAAAATCCTGCCATCCCCTTAATTTTTCAGAGGATAGTGCCGACTATAAGGTTGTAAGCAGGAGCGGACGTTGCGTTTCGGAAAAGTACGCTTTTCCGAAACCTCCGGAAAGGGTGAGTTTTGCAGATGGCGGCGGTCAGGTCCAGGGGCTGGAAAACGGGAGACGGCGGAGCCAGCGAGTACACCGTTGTGCAGATTCGCCTGCACCCGACCCGGGAGCAGGCGGAGCTGATAGAAAAGACCTTCGGCTGCTGCCGGTATCTGTGGAACAAAATGCTGTCCGATGTGCAGGAGTTCTATGCGGCGGCGGACGTGCATTTCATCCCCACTCCGGCCAGGTACAAAAAGGAAGCGCCGTTCCTGACGGAGGTGGACAGCCAGCCGCTGTGCTGCGTCCATCAGAATCTGCGCAGGGCGTTTCTGGACTTTTTCCGTGCGCCGGGGAAGTTCGGCTATCCCCGGTTCAAGACCAAGAAGGCGGGGAAGGACTCCTTTACCGTCTACTGCCGTCAGTACCGCACGGGCCCGTCGGTCTATCTGACCGGCAGCGGGATTCAGATGCCGAAGCTGGGCCTGATTCCGGCGAACATCCACCAGCGGCCCCAGCGGGGCTGGTCGCTCCGGTTCGTGACGGTGCGCAGGACGGCGACGGGCAAGTATTTCTGCTCCGTGACGTTCGGCCGCGAGGCGAAGCGGCCGGAAAAAATCCCGCCCGTTCCGGAGCGGACCCTGGGGCTGAACTACTCGCTGACCCGCTTTTACGTGGACAGCCAGGGGAACAGCCCGGTGCTGCCCAGCCTGGAGGCGGACCGGGAGAAGCTGGCCCGGATGCAGCGGAAGCTGTCCCGGATGGAGCGGGGCTCGGGGAACTATCAGGAGCAGCTGGAGAAAATCCGCCTGCTGCACGAGCGCATGGCCAACCGGCGCAGGGACTTCATTCACAAGGAGAGCAGGCGGATAGCCAACGCCTGGGACGCCGTGTGCGTGAGGGAGACCGACCTGGTGGAGCTGTCGCGGAAGCTGAAGCAGGGCGGCGTGATGGATTACGGGTTCGGGGCGTTCCGGGAGTATCTGAAGTACAAGCTGGAGCGCCAGGGGAAGGCCTATATCGTGCTGGACCGGCTGGCCCCCGCCGCGAGGACCTGCCGCGTGTGCGGCAGGGTGAACGGGGCGCTGGACACCCACAGCAGGGTGTGGAGCTGCCCCGAATGCGGCGCGGCCGCGGCCCGGGAGGTCAACACCGCCCGGAACATCCGGGATATGGGCCTGGAACAGTATTTCAGCAGGCGGGAAAGCGCCTGAATGAAATAAAGGGGCGCGGCCGGGAACGGCGTTCGCCCAAAACCGCGCGGCCGAAGGCCGCAGTTCCGGTCGGGACGCCGGAGAATGCCCGTGCGCGCGGCGGGAAGTGTTGAGCCGGACGGCCGGAGGCCGGACGGCGGGCTCAGCGCTTCCCTGAGCCGACAGGCGGGAATAAAAGAAAGCGCCCTCGCTGCCCTGGGCAGGGAACGCGCCGGAAGCCCGGATTCCGGGCAGTCCACTCAGCACAATATTTTAAGAGAAGCTGAAGGCCGGCCCGCGGGAATGGGCCGGAAAGCATTAAGGAGATGGAACATGCTCTGCATTTCGCTGATGCCCGGCGAGTATTTCACGGTAGGCGGAAGCACCGTCATCCAGTTTGACCGCCTGAGCGGGGAGCGGGCGCACATCACCATACACGCCCCCCGGGAGGTGCCCATCCTCCGGGGCGAGGTGCTGGAGCGCCAGGGCGGCAAGCGCCCGGACTGTGTGATGCCGCTTTCCAAGCGCTATGTGCGCCAGCTGCCGTGGGACCACAGGAAGAAGCAGGCCCTGGCCGAGCTGCGCCGGGCGCTGGACCGCATGGAGGACAGCCCCGAGACCCGGCTGATTCAGGAGCGGCTGGACTTTATTTTTCCCGGGCAGACCACCGATTGATTTCACCCGGCCGACGGGCCGCTTGAAATAAAGAGAAGCGCGCCGAACGTTCCCCCGTCCAAAGGCCACGGACCGGAACGGTGAGGCGCAGGGCAAACGTGCCGGTAAAAGGATGCTCCGGCACACCGGACAGCAACCCCTCACAACACATTTTATTGAAAGGAAGCACTAAAATGAGGATTCAGCATAACATCATGGCTATGTCTGCCTACCGCAACTACACCAACAACGTCTCCGCCATGAAGAAGAACCTGGAGAAGCTGTCTTCCGGCTACAAGATCAACCGCGCCGGCGACGACGCCGCCGGTCTGGCGATCTCCGAGAAGATGCGCGCCCAGATCACCGGCCTGGAGACCGCCCAGAAGAACGCCAAGGACGGCATCAGCCTGGTGCAGACCGCCGAGGGCGCCCTGACC
>JAAWHL010000088.1 GCA_022795855.1 Lawsonibacter sp. | reverse complement strand
TTCGCAGAAATTGACCGCCGCTGATTTTGACATAGCAGCGTCCACCGTGTAGCCTGCCGCCGAAAGGTTGTAGCAAAGTGTATTGTTCAAAAGAAGGTCGTCCTCAACGACTAAAAGTCTCATGGCTTCACTTCCTTTTGCGGATAATAGATATGAACAAATGATACCACCGATATAGTCAACGTTCAACCCTCATTTGGACACCCTTTCCCGACCGGCCGGGCTGGACAAAAAAGGGGGGAGGCGCTATACTGGTCTCAGCAAAGCCCCGGCGGCGGATTGGGGGCACCACCTTCCGTCGCACAACAAAACTTCAATGCGTAAGGAGAATGAGTATGTACACTGCATTGACGATCGCTGGAAGCGACTCCAGCGGAGGCGCCGGGATCCAGGCCGATATCAAGACCATGACGGCCAACGGCGTCTACGCCATGAGCGCCGTTACCGCCCTGACGGCCCAGAATACGACCGGCGTCTACGGCATTCAGGAGGTCGCGCCTGATTTTCTGGCCAGTCAGCTGGACTGCGTGTTTACCGACATCCCGCCCCAGGCGGTGAAAACGGGGATGGTGTCCAGCACAGCCCTGATTCAGGTCATCGCGGATAAGCTGAGGGAGTATCAGGCCCGGAATCTTGTGGTGGACCCGGTGATGGTAGCGACCAGCGGCGCGCGGCTGATTTCTCGGGAAGCGGTGGAGGCGCTGAAGGAGCGGCTGCTCCCCTTGGCCGCGCTTCTGACGCCCAATATCCCGGAGGCGGAGGTGCTGTCCGGGCTGGAGGTCAGCAGCCAGGAGGACATGGAGCGGGCCGCCCGGGTCATCAGCGAGCGGTACGGCTGCGCCGTGCTGTGCAAGGGCGGGCACCAGGTCAGCGACGCGAACGATTTGCTGTGGAGCGGAGGAACGGGCCGGTGGTTCAGCGGCCGGCGTATTGACAATCCCAATACCCACGGAACCGGCTGTACGCTGTCCAGCGCGATTGCTGCCAATCTGGCCAAGGGGTACAGCCTGGAGCAGGCAGTGGAGCGGGCCAAGGATTACATCTCCGGGGCGCTGGCCGCGATGCTGAATCTGGGGCAGGGCAGGGGCCCCATGAACCACCTGTTTGATTTGAAGAGCCGTTTTTGCTGAGAAACCGGAATCAGGTCCGCGGTTGAGGCGGACAGCGCACAAGAAGGCCGCCGAACCAGCGGGAGCGAACCTGCTGATTCGGCGGCTTATTCCAATTTACCGGCGCGGCGCGGAAGGATCGGCTCAGTCCCGTTCCAGATAGGCCAGAACCACTGCGCCGGGGCCCGCGTGGGTGCCGATGACCGCGCCCACAGAGCAGCACAGGGTGCGTTTGGGGTGAAACTTCTGGTTGGACAGCACCATCAGCTTGTCGCACAGGGTGCGGTTGGCGGTATAGCCGTAGTAGAGGGGCAGTCGGGGATCCATGGGCAGCGGGTCGCCGGGCAGGGCCAGCAGCTCGTTCAGGGCGGACTTGGTCCCGATGCCCTTGCCCAAGACGGCCAGCTGGCCGTCCCGCAGGGTAATCAGCGGCTTGACATGAAGCAGGGAACCTACCACCTTGACGGCGGCGGGCAGGCGCCCGCCCCGGTGGAGGTACTCCAGCGTGTCCACCATGGCGTACAGCCGAACCCGGGACTTGGCCCGGTCCAGCTCCCGGACAATTTCGTCGGCGGACCGGCCCTCCTGCCGCAGCAGGCAGGCCAAATCGACCAGAATCCGGATGCCTACAGTGGCCTGTCCGGAGTCCACAATGTAGATGCCGTCATAGCCGCACATCTCCTTTGCGATGAGGGCGCTTTGCAGGGTCCCGCTGAGTTTGGAGGCCAGCAGGACGCACACCAGGCTGTCCCCGGCGGCCTTGGCGGCCTGGAAGTCAGACAGGAAAGCGTCTGGGGTCAGCTGGGTGGTGGTGGGCAGCTTTTTGGAGGAGGCTAGACGGGCGTAGAACTCCTCGTGGGTGATGTCCAGATTGTCCCGGAAGGCCTGGTCCCCGAACAGGACCTGAAGGGGGACCACGGTGATATCCATGCTCCGGGCCTCCTGGGGGAGGATATCGCTGGTGCTGTCGGTAAGAATTCTGACGGACATAGAAACGCATCCTTTCTCATGTCCGGGCAGGCGTGTCCTCCTCGCCGCCTCCGGTCTGGATGACCTCGGCGAAAAAGGCGTTCAGCCGGGAGAGGGACTGGGTCAGGACCTCCCACTCCTGGTCGGAGAGTTGGGCCCCCGCGCTGCGGATCATCCTGGCGTGGAACTGGGTGTGCAGGCGGTCGGCCTGCTCGCCCTGCTCGGTCAGGAGGATGCGGATGGCCCGGCGGTCGCCGGGCACCGCCTCCCGGCGGAGATAGCCCTTGCGCACCAGGGTGTTGACGGCCGCGGTCAGGGAACTGACGTGAATGGACAGCTCCTCCGCCACGCATGTCATAGTGCTGCGCTCCTGAAGGGAGAGGCGGTGGACCGCCTCCAGCACGTGCAGCTCCTTGACGGAGAGGTCCTGAGCGCCTACCCGGGCGAGGGCCTGCTCCTCCCAGGCCAGGATTTTGTTGAAAACGTGCACAAAGAAATCGTTGAGTATTGCTTCCTGACGGCTGGTCAAGGCAGACTCCTCCCTTAATTTTTGATGTTCATAACTTTTGAAAATAAAATAGTTTGAACATCAAACATAATAGCATGGACAGACGTTTCTGTCAAGCGCGAAGAATGGCGGCCGGTGAAGGCCTGTTTGCACTCCGCCTGCACGCGGACGCAGGGCGGGCCGGCCTGCCGCGCCCTGCGTACAGCGGAATGGATTCCTGTGAGGGCGGTCATTCCGGTTCGTCCTCCCAGAGAACGGCCCGCCCCTGGGCCAGGGAGGGACCGACCCGGAGAATGCGCTGGTTTTCGCTGCCCCGGAAACGCAGGCCCAGGTTCTTCTGGGCGATCAGGAAGGGGCCGTCCACCAGCATGTCCAGCTGCTCCAGCAGGGCCCGGGAGTGGGATCCAATCCTCCCCGCGGCCAGGTCCTCGAAGAGATAGCCGGAGTAGCACCAGATATCCTTGCCGGGCAGCTCCCGGCGCACCCGGCGGGCCAGCTCCAGCACCGGAAACTGGTTTTCCGGCTCGAAGGGTTCGCCGCCCAGCAGGGACAGCCCCCGGATGTGGGACGGGCGCAGGGCCTGGAGGATGGTCTGCACCTGCTCCTCTCCAAAGGGGCTGCCGAATTGAAAATCCCAGGTTTCCGGGTTGAAGCACTCCGGACAGTGATGGGTGCATCCGGACACGAACAGCGACACCCGCACCCCGGGACCGTTGGCTACATCTACCTTTTTGATATCGGCGTAATTCATCCTTGGCGGCTCCTTTGTGGGGTTGTTCATTCTTTTTCTTTGAAAAGAAAAAGAATCAAAAAGAAACGTTTGCCGCGAAACTGCGTTTCGCTTGGAGGGTGTGCCGTCATAGCCGAAGATGGTCTCCGGGGGACATTGCCCGCCGGACACGGCGCATTTTCGGATCCCCCGGGCGTCCCGGCAAAGGGAAGGCTGTGGCTGATAGGTCAGCGGCGAATGCGGAGCTTGGGACAGTGCTGTTTCAAATCAGGCAGGAAGCTGTGCAGCTGTTCGTCCGTCAGACAGTCCTTGAAAATCAGGGTGTACTGCTGACCCTCGGTCAGCAAGGTAAAATAATGCTTGCTCTCCCTGACGGCGGCGAAGCTGTCGTAGCGCAGGAGGATAGAGCCGCCGGTATCGGGATTGTGGACGGCAAGGCCGTCCACATTGAAAAAGCTCTCCTGCCGGAAGGAGGTGGAGCCGGCCTGCTCGTTCAGCCGGGCAATGGCCAGCTTAAAGTGTCGGCGGCGGAGGAGCGCGGGATAGCAGGCAAACTGCGCCGCAAAAGCCAGGAAGAGAACTGCAAAAAGGGGTTTCTTTGCCGCGAAGGCGAAAACCAGAACGAGCAGCAGGGAGACTGCGCAGAAGGTCCTGGTGAGCCGGCGGTACCAGACGGGGACAAAAATCCCAATTATTTCCTTTAATGCGGCCTCGTCAACCGTGCCGGAGGTTCTGTATGGTTCCAAGTTTCATCAGCTCCCATGCGGAAAGATTGGGGCCTCCGGAAGGAGGCCCCGGGGAAGTCCTTTGCCGCCCTTTCGTTCAGGAAAGGGTGCGGGGTCCGGGGCAGAGCCCCGGCAGAGGGGGTGGAGCGGCCCCAGGCGGCGGATGCTCACAGGTGGAGCACCCGGGATTTGATTTCCTTGGTTTTGCCCTCGTTCCAGAAGTTCTCCCCCAGATAGCCGCAGGTGCGGCGGGTGACGTTCATTTTGGACTGGTCCTTGTTGTGGCAGGCGGGGCACTCCCACTGGAAGTCCTCGTTGATTTCAATCTCCCCGTCGTAGCCGCACACCTGGCAGTAGTCGCTCTTGGTGTTGAACTCGGCGTACTGGATGTTGTCGTAGATAAAGCGGACCACGTCCTTCAGGGCCTCCAGGTTGTGGCGCATGTTGGGAATCTCTACATAGGAGATGCAGCCGCCGGTGGAGATGCGCTGGAACTGGCTCTCAAAGGTGAACTTGTCGAAGGCGTCGATGTGCTCCCGCACGTCCACGTGATAACTGTTTGTATAATATCCCTTGTCTGTTACATCGGGGATTGTGCCGAAGCGCTCCTTGTCGATGCGGGCGAAGCGGTAGCACAGGCTTTCGGCGGGGGTGCCGTACAGGGCGAAGCCGATATTGGTCTGCGCCTTCCAGTCGTCGCAGGCTTTGCGCAGGCGGTTCATGACCCGCAGGGCGAAGTCCAGCCCCTCGGGGGCTGTGTGGCTGACCCCCTTGACCAGCTTGGTCACCTCATACAGGCCGATGTAGCCCAGGGAGATGGAGGAGTAGCCGCCGTAGAGCAGGGGCTCAATGGGGGCGCCCTTGGGCAGGCGGGCGATGGCGCCGTACTGCCAGTGGATGGGGGAGGAATCGGAGCGGACCTTGCGCAGGGCCTCGTGGCGGCACATCAGGGCCTCGAAGCACAGTGCCAGCCGGTCCTCCAGAATCTCCCAGAATTTTTCCTCCTCGCCCCGGGCCAGGATTCCGATTTGGGGCAGGTTCAGGGAGACCACGCCCTGGTTGAAGCGGCCCTCGAACTGATACTGGCCGTTTTCGTCCTTCCAGGGGGCCAGGAAGGAGCGGCAGCCCATGGGGGAGAAGACGTTGCCCTGGTAGTTCTCCCGCATCTTTTTTGCGGAGATGTAGTCGGGGTACATCCGCTTGGCGGAGCACTTGACCGCCAGCTCCGTCAGATAGTCGTATTTGCCCCCTTTCAGGCAGTTGTGCTCGTCCAGCACGTACACCAGCTTGGGGAAGGCGGGGGTGATGTACACGCCCTTCTCGTTCTTGATGCCCTCCAGGCGCTGGCGGAGGACCTCCTCGATAATCATGGCGTTCTCATCCACGCAGGGGTCGTCCGCCTGGAGGTTGAGGAACAGCGTCACGAAGGGGGACTGCCCGTTGGTGGTCATCAGGGTGTTGATTTGGTACTGAAGGGTCTGCACGCCGTTTTTCAGCTCGTCCCGCACCCGGTCCTCCACCAGGCGGTCCACGGTGGCGGCGTCCACCTTGCCGGCGCACTCATAGGAGATGTGGGCGCGGAATTTCTCCCGGCTGCGGCGCAGGTACTTGCCCAGGTGGCGCAGGTCCACGCTCTGCCCGCCGTACTGGTTGGAGGCTACGCAGGCGATGATTTGAGTCACCACGGTGCAGGCCACCTGAAAGCTCTTGGGGCTTTCAATCAGCTTCCCGTTCATCACCGCGCCGTTTTCCAGCATGTCACCAATGTTAATCAGGCAGCAGTTGAAAATGGGCTGGACAAAGTAGTCCGCGTCGTGGAAGTGGATGGCCCCGTCGTCGTGGGCCTTGGAGATATGCTCGGGCAGCAGGATGCGCCGGGTCAGGTCCCGGCTGACCTCGCCGGCGATGTAATCCCGCTGGGTGGCGGCAATCATGGTGTTCTTGTTGGAGTTCTCCTCGGCCAGCTCCTTGTTCTCGTTGCGCAGAAGGGCCAGGATGGACTCGTCCGTGGTGTTGGCCTTGCGCACCAGGGCCCGGGTATAGCGGTAGATGATATAGGCCTTGGCCAGCTCGAACTTGCCCGCGTCCATCAGCTGGCGCTCCACCAGGTCCTGGATGTCTTCCACCAGCAGGCGGCTGCGGTCCTTGCTTCCCACGCAGTCGGCGATGACGTCAATCTGGGCCTGGTCGATACGGTACTGTTCCTCCACTGCGGCGTTGGCCTTCTGGATGGCCAGGACGATTTTGCTCCGGTCAAAATCTACGGTGGCGCCGTCGCGCTTGATGACTTTCATGAAATCGGTTCCTCTCTTCTGTAAAATAACAATAGCAGTCTGCTTTTCTCGGGAAATACATTGAACAGGGGCGGTGTACGCCGCCCCGAACGTGTTGCTGTGAGGTTGAGTATAGCACATTCCGGTGCCGTTGTCCACTAGATATTGTGTCGCTTTTTGAACCGAATACAAGATATTACTCAGCGTATTGGCAGCGGCGGGAAGCGGGGAAAAGGTTTGGCGCAGACGGCTTTTTCCGGGGCGGACAGGTTGCCGCGGAGGGGAAATTATGCTATAATGGGTAATAAATTCGTCGTTTTGACGGCGGGAATCGGAGGGATCGGGGCGCGATGGAGCGGCGGATTGCGGTGGCTATGAGCGGCGGAGTGGACAGCTCGGTGGCGGCATGGCTTTTGAAGGAGGCGGGGCACCGCCTGACGGGGGTGACCCTGAAGCTGTTTGACCGGGGGGAGGACGGCCCCGGGGACGACGTGGAGGACGCCCGCGGCGTGGCCCGCCGGCTGGGGATTCCCCACTATGTGTTCGACCTGTCCCAGTGCTTCCGGGAGCAGGTGATGGACCGGTTCGCGGCGGCCTACGAGGCGGGCCGGACGCCCAATCCCTGCGTGGACTGCAACAGGCACATCAAGTTTCAGGCGCTGCTCCGGCGGGCCGGGGAGCTGGGATGCGGGGCGGTGGCCACCGGCCACTATGCCCGGGTGGAGGAGGACCGGGGCTCCGGCCGGCTGCTGCTGAAAAAGGCGCTCCACCTGGAGAAGGACCAGAGCTACGTGCTCTACGCCCTGAGCCAGGAGCAGCTCTCTGCCAGCCTCTTCCCCCTGGGGGGGATGTCCAAGGAGGAGGTCAGGGCCGCCGCCGGGGAGCAGGGGTTTGTCAACGCACGGAAGCGGGAGAGCCAGGACATCTGCTTTGTCCCGGACGGGGACTACGCCGCCTTCCTCCGCCGCTACCGGGGCCGGGAGTATCCGCCGGGGCCGTTCCTGGATCTGGAGGGGAACGTGCTGGGCCGGCACAGCGGAATCGTGGGCTATACCGTGGGCCAGCGCCGGGGGCTGGGGGTGTCCTCCAGCCGGGGCCGGCTGTATGTGCAGCGGGTGTGCCCCCGGGAGAACGCCGTGGTGCTGGGAGACAGCGGGTCTCTGATGAGCCGGGTTGTGCTGGCCCGGGAGCTGAACTGGATTGCCGTCCCCCGCCTGGACGGTCCGGTGCGCCTGCGGGCCAAGCTGCGCTACCGCCAGCAGGAGCAGCCCTGCACCGCAGAACAGGTGGAAGAGGATGTGCTGCGGGTGGTTTTTGACCAGCCCCAACGGGCCGCCGCCCCGGGCCAGGCCCTGGTGCTGTACGACGGAGACGTGGTGGTGGGCGGAGGCACGATTATGGAAGGAGAGAGGGACGCGTGAGTCAAAAGAGGAAAAAGAGGCAGAATAAGCAGGGGCCCAAGGCATCCCAGAACCCCATGGAATTACAGCAGACCGAGAAGTACAAACGCTTTGACCCCGCCGCCCGGAACCTGCTGTGGGGCGACCTGGTGCTGCTGGCGGCCTGCCAGATGCTGCTGAGCGCCGGAATCATCGGCGAAGGACTGGCCAACGGGGTATCCCTGGTGGGGGCGGTGCTGCTGTGCGCGGCGCTGTACATCCAGTTCGGCCCCAAGAACAGGGGGCCCAAGACCCCCAGGCTGTGAGCGGCGGAGACGGCGCGCGCCTGCGGAGGAAAACAGTTGCAATTTTTTCCCGTTTATTATATGATAGGCACGGACCTTTGAGCGGCGGGACCACGCCGGTCACAGGCGGAAGGAGGGCAAGCAATGAGAAAGGATCTGATTCTGCCCGCACTGGCGCTGGCCGGGGGCGGAGCGGGATTTGGACTGCGCTGGCGGCAGATTGCCTCCGCCTTTGACCCCCAGAGTATGCTGTTCCGGACGGGGGCGCCGGCCACGCTGGCGCTGGCGGTCCTGGCGGCGGCGGCCGCCGCCGCGCTGCTTTGGCTGACCCGGGGGGGGAAGACGCCGGAGGACTGGGCCGGAGCCTTCCGGTGTTCCAGCCCCGTCTATATGACCCTGATGGCGGCGGGGGGGCTGCTGCTGTTTGCGGCGGCGGCCCTGGGCCTCTTGGAGGGGATGGGTCTGCTGGCCCTGTGGAAGCAGGGAGGGTATGAGAGCTTTCCCCTGATGCACCTGATGGCCGCAGCGCTGTGCGTCCCGGCGGGAATCGCCGCGCTGGCGCTGGGCAAGGGGAATTACCGGGGGGAGCTGCCCCGGCAGTACCCCCTGCTGGCCACCCTGCCGGCCTACGCCGCGCTGCCCTGGGCGGTGTCCCTCTACCAGGAGCACTCCCGGCAGCCGGAGCTGATGATTTTCCTGCCCGCGCTGGCGGGCGTGGTGTGCGCGGCCCTGGGACTTTACGCCCAGGCAGCCTTTGCCTTCCAGCGGCCCAGGGGAAAGCTGTGCCTGTTTTTCTCCCTGATGGGGGCCGCACTGCTGCTCACCGCCCTGGCCGACCGGCCCAACCGCTTTTTCGCGGTGATGAGCCTGGCCTGCGTGCTGCTGCTGCTGGGGCAGAGCTTTGCCCTGGCCCGGAATATGTTCGGTTCCCCGCAGGCGGAGCCTCCGGCCGGGGAGCGAATGCCCTCCGGGGCGCAGGAGGAGCGGACCGGAGGGATACAGGAAGAAAATGAGTAAGGAGAGCGTCACCATGGAAAAAAAGCGTTTTTATATCACCACACCGATTTATTACCCCAGCGACAAGCTGCATATCGGGCACACCTACTGTACCGTGGCCACCGACGCCGTGGCCCGCTATAAGCGCCTTCAGGGCTGTGAGGTGCTGTTTCTGACCGGCACCGACGAGCACGGGCAGAAGATTGAGGACAAGGCCCGGGAGGCGGGCGTAACGCCCAAGGAGTACGTGGACCGCATCGTGGAGGGCGAGCGGGGTGTGCTGGACCTGTGGAAGCTGATGAACATCTCCAATGACCGCTTCATCCGCACCACCGACGGCTACCACGTGTCCGCCATTCAGAAGATTTTCCGGAAGCTGTACGACAATGGGGACATCTACAAGGGCAAGTATGTGGGCAAGTACTGCAAGCCCTGCGAGTCCTTCTGGACCGAGTCCCAGCTGGCGGACGGCAGGTGCCCCGACTGCGGCCGGGAGGTGGCGGACGCGGAGGAGGAGGCCTATTTCTTCCGCCTGTCCAAGTACGCCGGCCGGGTCCGGGACCTGCTGGAGAACACCGATTTTCTGGAGCCCCGCTCCCGGGTGAACGAGATGGTGAACAACTTCATCAAGCCCGGCCTGGAGGACCTGTGCGTCTCCCGCACCTCCTTCACCTGGGGC
>JAAWHL010000087.1 GCA_022795855.1 Lawsonibacter sp. | reverse complement strand
GTCCATCAGGCCGCTCTCCACGATGGGGTGGCAGGAGGGGCACACCACCCGCTTGGCCAGGGAGGCGCCGATCAGGGGAAGGCCGGTGCCCACGATGACAATCTGGTTCTCCTTGATGTTCTTGGCGATGGCGTAAGCCTGCCGCTCCTGCTTGGTAATCTTATATTCAGCCATTTTACTTCTGCCTCCCTTTCCTTAATGACGGGTGGAATAGCCCAGGTGGGGCTCGTTCTTCAGGCGCATAAGACGGGACCCGCCCACCTTGTCCAGCAGCTCGTCGTGGTCCTTCAGGCTGTAAACCCACTTGTCCAGATAGTCCTTGAAGGTCTCGGGAACGGCGGCGCCGGAGGCGGCGTCGTCCGCGGCCTTCCGGGCCTTGGCGGCGGCGTCGGCCAGCTTGGCGTCCCCGGGCTTGGCCTCGGCGGCCTTTTGGGCCTTGGCCGCGGCCTTGGCCAGCTGCGCCTTGGCGTCCTCGGCGTCCTGATACTTGGAGGCCTTGTCGTACTCCTTCAGGGCGTGGGAATCGTTGTCATAGTAGTTGTAGCACTGGGAGGGCCATGCGCCGTAGGGGGCGTGGACCACGGCGCTGACACACTCGCCGAAGATGCGGGTCAGGGTGGGGTCGCGGCGGATGTACTCGTCGCTGACCAGCTCCTCGCAGGTGACGATGACCTTGCGGGCGGCCACGGCGATGTCCACGTCGTGGAACTCGTCGCCCTCAATGATGCAGGTGCCGTCGGGGCTGGCCTTCTGCACGTGGATGACGGCGGTATCCAGGCGGGGTACGGGGACGGCCACCACCTTCTCGCCAGGCTTGAAGGGGTTTTCCACCTCCACGCACTTCAGGTCGTCCACCTTGTCCAGGGCCCTGCGCTGCTCCTCGCTGATGCCCCAGTACTTCATCAGGCCGGAGCCCTGCATCAGCCGGACGGGCAGGAAGGGCAGGCCCAGGGAGGCGGCGTGGAGCTGAAGCATCAGCACGTCCTGGGAGTAGTCCTCGTAGGTCAGCTCGCCCTTCTCAATGGCGGCGCGGAAGCGGCGGGAGACGTTGGTGTAGCCGGAGTTGGCGGTGTAGCAGTTGATGTAAGCCTTGACGCGGCCCTCCCCAATCATCATGTCCCAGTCGCCGCCGGCGGGGCCGGCCCAGACGGTGAAGTCCTTCCGGCCCTGGCGCAGAATCTCGGCCACGGCGGCATAGGGCTTGCGGTTGGTGGTGAAGCCGCCGAAGGAGATGCAGTCTCCGTCCTCGACGAATTTCGCCACGGCGTCGTGCAAGGTGTACACTTTGTTCATGGTAAAACCCCCATTACAAAAGATTTTTTGGATATGCTGGACGCTCGGTTCCGGATTTGATGGGAAGCGCTCTTTCCGCCCCTTCTTCATCGCCTGCCAGTCTATCACAGGCCCCGGAAAAATTCTTTTGCTAATTTGGCAAAAAGTTTGCATATCTTCCCCTCGCATGTTATAATACCACAATAAGGAAGTTTGAGCAAGTCCGCCGTCTATCATTTCACACAGTTTTTTGATTTTCGGCGCTTTTGCCCGGCCGCCCGCCGGGCCGGAAGGAGTCCCGCCATGAACAATGTCGAGTTTCATCTGGCTCTGAATCAAAATGACACCTGGAACATGAGCCGGCTGCATTTCCACGACCACTACGAGTTTCTGCTCCCCCTGACCAGCCCGGGGAACATCTTCGTCAACGACCAGGTCTACCCCCTCCAGCGGGGAACCCTGTACCTCATCGGAGAAAACACCCTCCACCGCACCATGGCCACCGGCTCCCACGCCCGGTACATCCTGCACATCAGCCGCCGCAGTCTCAGCGAGCTGTCCACCCCCCAGACCGATTTTATGCAGCTGACCCGGGATACCTTCCGCCGGGCCGACCTGCCCCCCGAGCAGATGAGCCGCACCATCGAGCTGTTCCAGGCCCTGGAGCGCAACAAGAACGACGGCGCCTTCGGCAGCGACATCCGCCAGACCGCCGCCCTGCTCAACCTGCTGCTGGCCCTGGCCCCGATGCTCAGCGCCTCCACCGCCGGAGAGGCCATCCGCAACAAGGATTTTCTCCGGGTGGCCCCCATCCTGGACTACATCCGGGACAGCCTGTCCGAACCCCTGACCCTGGACCAGATTGCCGGAAAATTCTTCATCAGCAAGCACTACCTGTGCCGCATCTTCAAATCCGCCACCGGCTTTTCCGTGATGGAATACATCATCTACAGCCGGATTCTCAAGGCCCGGCAGCTGCTTCAGGAGGGGGTCAGCGTCCAGCAGGCGGGGGAGATGTCCGGCTTTTCCGACAACTCCCACTTTATCCGCACCTTCGGCCACCTGACCGGCACCTCGCCGGGCCGGTACGCCAAGGAGTACCAGACCAGCGACCAGATTCTGCTTCGGGAGGGCGGCAGGCCCTGACCCCGCGAAAAAAGTCAAGATACGCAAATCTGAAACGGGCAGAAAACGGGCGTCCGGCAGCCGCCGGACGCCCGTTTTGCAGGAAAACATTCAATTTAACAAAATTTCCGCGCCGCACAGCACCACCCGTTCCAGGGTATCCAGGTCCAGCGGCTCCTCAAAGCGGTAGACCACATAGACCATGCCCTTCTCGCCGGAGTCCGTACCACCGCTGCACCCGCTGCCCGCCTGGCCGTCCTGGAAGAAGACGGCCTGCCCGTCCCGGGTGTACACCCACAGCTCCTGGCCCCAGCACCAGGGGCCGCCGTCCGGGGCCTTGGGCGCCCAGCCGTGGTGGCCCTTCAGAGCGTCTCCCTCCATGCGGGCGTATACCCCGATGGGGGACACCTCCAGCTCGGTGAGCACCGCCTCCACCCCCAGCATGGTGACGGCCGCGTTGGGCTCCAGGGAGATCACCCGGTTGGGCACCTCCACCGGGAATCGGAAGGTCCACTCCGCCTCGGTGTCATAGTCCACATCCCACCGTCCCCGTGCCTCGTTCCACTGGGTGTGGTGGTACAGCCGGCCCAGATTCACCACCGCAGTCCGGCCCAGGATGCCCGCCTCGCCGTCCATCCGGCTGCCCTCGTAATCCAGGCGGTAGTACAGGGTCTGGTCCGACGGGTCCGGGTCCTCCAGGGGCCGGACGCTCCAGGCGCCGCTCATCCGGGTCCCTTGAAACCGGATGGAGCGGGTGTCAAAGTAGTAGCCCTCCTCCGGGTCCAGCCGGGTCCCCTCGGGGGCGGTCAGCTCAAAGCCCAGATAGAAGGAGCTGTTATCCCCCACACAGTCGGTCAGGGTCAGGGTCCAGCCGTCCTTGGTCTGGGACTGACCGAGGATGGCCGAGCTCTGCCGGTAGCCGGGGCTGTCCCGGTACTGCTCCCGCAGAATGGGGATCACCGTCCCCGCCGCCCCTGCCGTCATCACAAAAGCGCACAGCACCGCCGCCGCCATGGCCGGACGGCCCCAGCCCCGCCGGCGGGGCCGCTGCGCCCCCTTCGCCGCCGTCACGGCGCGGACCAGCGCCGCCTTGCCCGCCCGGGTCCACCGCAGGCGGTCCAGCTCCTCCCGGTAGCTGTCACTGATATTGTTCATACGTTCCTCCTAACCGCTTTTTCAGCATTTCCTTCCCCCTGGCCAGATGGGTGCTCACCAGGGCCGGGGGCCGGCCCAGCAGGGCGGCGATTTCCCGCACCTCATACCCCTCGTAGTAGCGCAGATAGACGGCCTGGCGGTACTTGTCCGGCAGACGGTTCACCTGCTCCAGCAGCGAGCCGTCCTCCGGTTCCGGCAGCTCCACGCTCAGCTCCCCCGCGTCCTCCAGCCGGACCCGGTGGCGGAACCAGGCGCTCTTCCTCCAGTTTTTGCACTGGTTGACGCTTACCCGTATCACCCAGGCCCGCTCCTGCCCCGGATCCGGGAAGGTCCGCCCGTCCTCCAGCAGCTTAATCAGCACCGTCTGGCAGATGTCCTTGGCGTCGTCCAGGTCCCGAAGCCACGTATACCCGATGCGCAGAATCGTGTCCGAGTAGCGCTCCACCAGGTATTCCGCCCGCTTTTCGTCCACTGCCTCGCCCCCTTTCATATAGTTAACAACGCAGAGGGCCCCAATCTGTCAATCTGCGCAGAAAACCGCTTTGGGATGTCCCAAAGCGGTCTTCTTTCCAAATTCAGCCTTTCTGCGCCAGCACGTCCAGGTTTTTCATAAAATACTCCACCCCGGAATAGATGGTGGTCAGCACTATCACGGCCACGCAGATGGTGTTGACCTCCCGGTTGATTGGCAGCAGCATCAGGCACACGCACACCATGGTTGCGGCTGTCTTCACCTTGCCCGACCACCCGGCGGCAATGACCCGGCCCTTATCGGCGGCCACCATCCGCAGGCCGCTGACGGCGAACTCCCGGACAATTACCACCAGCAGCGCCCAGCCCGGCATCTGTCCAATCTCTACAAACCACAGCATGGCCGCCGTCACCAGACACTTGTCGGCCAGCGGGTCCATGAATTTCCCAAAATCGGTAATCTGGTTATAATGCCGGGCGATGTACCCGTCCAGCATGTCCGTCAGGCTGGCGGCGATGAAGAGGGCCAGCGCCCACCAATTGGCCCCCGGCACCCCCAGATAGAGCGCCAGAAGGAACGCGGGGATCATCGCCACCCGCAGAAGGGTCAGCTTGTTTGCGGTGTTCATTGTTTTTCCTCTTTTCCGTATGTCAGTCGTTCCAGGCGCCCCAGCCAGTCCGTCAGCGCGTCCAGCGCCGGGCTGTTTTCCCGCCCCTCCAGGAAAATGCCCGCCGTATAGGCCGAGTGAGAATCCCGGCCGGGCGGGACGGAGAAAAACCGGACGGGCAGCCCCAGCTCCCGGGCCCGGCGCGCAAAGTCCCAGGCGTTTTCATAGCCCACCACTCCGTCCCGGGGGCTGTGAATCACCAGCAGGGGGATGCCTCCGCCGAAGGCCAGCTTTTCACGGGGGGCTCCCTGCCTCCGCTCCTCCCATACCGGGAAGAGCTTCCGTGCCAGGAGATAGAGAACGGCCGGGTGTCCGTCCTCAAAATCGTAGGGGCCGCCCAGCCCCGCGAAGCCGGCCAGGCGGCCCGGATCCAGGGCAAATTGCTTTTGCAGCTGCCGGTCAAGGCACAGCAGCGCGCCCAGGTGGGCTCCGGCGGAGGATCCCACCACCGCGGCGGGACGGGGCGGCCCGCCCTCCCGGTCCAGCCGGCGGAGGATTGCTCCAGCCGCGGCGCACACGTCCTCCGCCTGAGCGGGGTAGCGGAACTTGGGGGCGTGCCGGTATCCGGGCAGAAAGCACCGGTATCCCTGAAGGGCAAAATACTGGCCGATAAACCGGAACATGGCGGGCTCTCCGCTGTCCCAGCCGCCGCCGTGGATGTAAATCACCGCCGTACACCGCTCCCGGCCCGGCGGGGCAAAGTCCAGAAAATACTGCCGCCTGTCCCCTCCGTACACGATGCGCTCCGGCTCAATCCGCCGCTTGACCCGCAGCAGGTCCCGGAGCAGACCGGGATAGGACGCGTATTCCCGCAGCAGGTTGGCGTTCATAGCCCTGCCCCCAATCAGTCCTCAATTTCCCCCGTCAAATCCCCGTCGCAGGTTCCGGTGATGCGCACATGGACAAACTCGCCCGCGGGAATCACCCCGGCGGCGGTGAAGAGCACCCGGCCGTCAATCTCCACCGAGTCGGCGTAGGTGCGGCCCGTATAGCACCCCTCCCCGCTGTCAAAGCCCTCGCACAGCACCTCCATCACGGTGCCCAGGCGCTGCCGGTTGTAGTCGTCCATAATGTCCGACTGAAGGTCCGCCACCAGCTCCACCCGGCGGGCGGCGGTCTCCGGGTCCACCTGATTGTCCATGGCGGCGGCCAGGGTGCCCTCCTCCGGGGAAAACTGGAACACTCCCGCCCGCTGGATGCGCTGCTCCCGCAGAAATCCGCACAGCTCCTCAAACTCCGCCTCCCCCTCGCCGGGCAGGCCGCAGATGAGGGAGGTACGAAGCACCACGTCGGGCATGACGGAGCGCAGCCGGTCAAACAGCGCCTCAATCTCCCTCCGGGTGGAGCGGCGGCGCATGGCCTTCAGAATCCCGTCGCTGCAGTGCTGGATTGGGATGTCCAGGTAATGAAGTATCTTCTTCTCCCGGGCGACAACCGCAATCAGCTCCTCCGTCACGGCCTCCGGGTAGAGGTAGTGCAGGCGGATCCAGTGGAAGGGCAGCCGGCACAGCGCCTCCAGCAGTCCGGCCAGGGTGGAGCCGTCCTTCCGGTCCAGGCCGTAGCGGGTGATATCCTGGGCGACGACAATCAGCTCCTTCACCCCCCGGGCCGCAAGGCCCTCCGCCTCGGCCAGCAGGGATTCCATGGAGCGGCTGCGATACCGGCCTCGGAGCCTGGGAATGACGCAGAAGGCGCAGCCGTTGCTGCATCCCTCCGCAATCTTTAAGTAGGCGGTGTAGGGCGGGGTGGTCACCATCCGCTCCCCGTCCTCATAGGTGCGGTGGATGTCCCCGAAGCGCTCCGGCCGGCCTCCGGCCATCAGCTCCTCTACGGCGGACACCACCTCGGTGTAGCTCCCCGTGCCCAGCAGGCCGTCCGCCTCGGGCAGCTCGGCGCGGATCTCCTCCCGGTAGCGCTGGCTGAGGCAGCCGGCGACCAGCAGCTTTTTCAGCTTCCCCTCCGCTTTCAGACGGCCCAGCTCCAGAATGTGGTCAATGGCCTCGCTCTTGGCCGACTCGATGAACCCGCAGGTGTTCAGCACCGCCGCGTCGGCCCCCTCCGGGTCGCCCGTGACTGTGTGCCCGGCGGCCCGGCACAGGGCCATCATCTGCTCGGTGTTGACTAAGTTCTTGGCGCAGCCCAGGGAAATAAAGGCGATTTTATATGACATGATATCGCTCCAATTTATCAAGTTTTGCTTGCCGCTACAGCGCAATGGTCTGAACCCCGGTGTAAGTCGGCCAATCAGGCGCATAGTCCTCATTTGCCTGGTTCCCCCAGAGCGTCCATCCATCCCGGGCCCCGCGTGCAAACAGCTCCAGATAGGGGCCGGGACTGCATGACTCAATCAGCTCAATGATTTCATCCGGCTTTCGGGAATGCTCCCTTTTCTGGGATCGGACCAGATTCACCTGGGTACGCGCCGGAGACAGAGTCCTGAAGTGGGATCCCCTTACGCCAAACAGAAGGATTTCCGTGACATTCCGGAAATAAAACCCAACGCCCCGGCCGTCCGGGGCTCCGTCTTTTCGCACCTTTTCCCAGATAATGTTGGTTTTATATTGGAACCCCCACGCCTTCATCACGGCCAGCCCCTCCGGCAGAAGCGCATTGGGGACCCAGAGGTACAAATGGCTCCTCTCCTGCGCCACGTCCTGGACCGGAAGGCACATAATATCCTTCAGACTCATGGTGGGGTAGCGGTTCAGCCTTTTATGTTCCGGAGCCATTTTTCCGGTTCGGTTCTGAAACTGCCAGGGAGGATCCGCAAGAATTGTTTGAAAGCGCTGCCCACCGCAGAACTTTACCAATTCGTGGTCCTGATGGTACAAAGTATCTTTTACCGACATGACGCTACATCCTTCCGGCCGGAAACGGTGTCCGGCGTCAATCCAACCACCAGGAGCGGACATCCGCCGTGTCTGCGGGCGTGAATGCGGGGCAGGAGCTTCCCCATCCAAGTGGTGCTTGCCCCGTATTTCTTTTTGATTTCGCTGCCCATGGAGGAGAAAATTTGGTTCATGGACTCACTTCGCGTGATAATGATCCCGCAGGCAATTACGCCGCATTCATAAAAAGTACGGAATGCGTAAAGATCACGGTCAAAAGTCTGGTCTTTGCTGTTCCATTCCATATCAATGGCGACATTTCCTTTGACATAATCTATCTTGTGGCCGCTGATAAATTCTGTTAGGGAAAACTCCCTGTATATTTCTTTCCGCTTTTTCCCCTCAAACAGCCGGACGATCAGCTCTCCGGAAATTTCAATTTCCTTCCAGCCGAGGGGGCGCAGCAGTTCGTTGAGCTTTTTGGGAATATGAGATTCATTTCCGCCCTTTTCCAGAATATCCTCGAGATCAATTTCAAACTGCTCCAGGGTGTCCACAAGATCCTGAAACTCCTCCGGATAACTCTGTGTCAGAATCTCCAGCGCACTGTTAAAGTTATGGAACTCGTATTTTTCTGCAATCCTGCCGGGAATCAGCTCTTTCCAATTTTCCATAGGGTCTCCTCTTCCGCTAAGAGATGTCTGTCTAATCCTCCACGTCCATCCCATACCGCCGCAGGCCCTCGCTGATTTCGGACCAAGGGTAGCCCCTGCGGGCCAGGGCGTCGGCGGCCTTCTTGACCGCTTTGGGGTCGTGCTCGCCCCGGAGCTTTTTGGCGAGAAAAGCGTCGATGGCCCCGGCGCTGTCCTCCGCCTGGGCCAGGGCCTCCTGCCACAGCTCCCGGGGGACGCCCCGGCGGAAGAGCTCGTCCCTCAGCTTCCCCACGCCGCACCCCTTGGCGCTGTAATGGCGCACCACCTGGGCGGCGTAGCGGCTGTCGTCCAAAAACCCCAGCTCCTCCATCCGGGCGCAGACGGCGCAGGCCTCCTCCTCGGAGGCCTCCCACTCCAGGAGCTTCCGCTCCAGCTCCCGCCGGGACATGGGCTTTCGGGCCAGCAGGTTCAGGGCCTTCTCCTTCAGGCCGCTGTGCCGGGCGCAGTCCTGAATCTCCTCCGCCTCCTCCGGGCTCAGCTCCTTTCCCCGGTACAGGGAGAACCGGAGCACCTCGTTCTCCCCCACCCGGAGGATGGAGCCGTCCTCCAGCACGGCCAGCCAGCGCCCCGCCGCGTGCCGGGAGGGCTTTAATTCCTGGATTATCATAAGCTCCGCCTCATTTGCAGGGGGGCGGCGCAAAGGCCGCCCCCCGCGGTTTTATTCCTCGCTGTCATCAAAGTCGTCGGCGGACACGTCCACCGCCCGTCCGGCGGCCTTGGCGGCAATCTGGGACTGCTTGCTCATCAGCTGGTAGGCGTTGGCCCGCACCTTGGCCTCCACCTCCTGGGCCAGCTCGGGGTTGTCCTTCAGGTACTGCTTGGCCGCCTCCTTGCCCTGGCCCAGGCGCATCTCGCCCATGTTGAACCAGGATCCGGACTTCTGGATGATGTCCAGCCGGACAGCCAGGTCCACCAGCTCGCTCCACTTGGAGATCCCCTCTCCGTACAGGATGTCAAACTCCGCCTCCCGGAAGGGGGGGGCCACCTTGTTTTTCACAATCTTGGCCCGGGTGTGGTTGCCCACAATCTCAGAGCCGTTCTTGAGGGCCTCCACCCGGCGCACGTCGATGCGCACGGAGGAGTAGAACTTCAGCGCCCGGCCGCCGGTGGTCACCTCGGGGTTGCCGTACATGACGCCCACCTTTTCCCGGAGCTGGTTGATGAAAATAACGATGCAGTTGGTCTTGGCGATGGATCCGGCCAGCTTGCGCAGGGCCTGACTCATCAGCCGGGCCAGCAGGCCCACGTGGCTGTCGCCCATCTCTCCCTCGATTTCAGCCCGGGGGGTCAGGGCGGCCACCGAGTCCACCACCACCACGTCGATGGCACCGGAGCGCACCAGCGCCTCGCAGATTTCCAGGCCCTGCTCGCCGGTGTCCGGCTGGGAAATCAGCATGGCGTCGATGTCCACCCCCAGGGCCCGGGCGTAGGTGGGGTCCAGGGCGTGCTCGGCGTCGATGAAGGCCACCTCGCCCCCCCGCTTCTGGGCCTCGGCCAC
>JAAWHL010000008.1 GCA_022795855.1 Lawsonibacter sp. | reverse complement strand
CACCGGCCTGGAGACCGCCCAGAAGAACGCCAAGGACGGCATCTCCCTGGTGCAGACCGCCGAGGGCGCCCTGACCGAGGTCCACGACATGCTCAACCGCATGGTGGAGCTGGCTACCCAGTCCGCCAACGGCACCTACGACAACACCACCGACCGTTTCCAGCTCCAGAAGGAGATGGACCAGCTGCGCACCGAGATCAACCGCATCGCCGACAGCGCCAACTTCAACGGCATCAAGCTGTTTGACGGCTCCCTGTCCGGTGCGGACATCACCGCCACCGGCGTCGAGACCAGTGCGGTTGACATGGCTAAGGGCGTGGAGGTCGTGCAGGGCTCCAGCGGCGGCGGTTCCAACGGCGTGTACACCATCAACCTGGATGCCGCTTTTGGCACTGGCGACACAGTGGCGATCACCTTCGGCGGCAAGACTGGCGCTGGTGCAGCGGATGCAGCTGGCACCGCTGGCGTGGTGACTCTGACCTATGGGACTGATATCACAGGCGACACCATTGAGGATCAGGTCAACAGCATTGTCAAGGCACTGAAAAAGGACGCAAATGTCGCGAAAAACTTCGATGTCACCGCCGACGGCACCGCTGTTAAGCTGACCGCCAAAGTTGAGGGCAACAAGATCAGCGGCACCGGTGACGATATTACCAGCACCGTGACAGACGTTACTGTGACAGATAAGGTGACCCCGCCCACCACGGGGGCTAATGCGGCTGGGGCGGACGCTGCCGGTAAGATCACGGTTGAGAAGCTGATTGATGCTGGCGATGGCACTGGCATGGATATCACCGATGGCGATGAAATCCAAATTGGTTTTGAGCTGAATGATGGCACTGAGCTGACCACCACTTTGGTGGCGGGTAAGGACTTCAAGGTTGGCCCTGATACAAGCGACACGCTTGAGAATTTGAAGGACGCGTTGAACACGGCCAAGCTGGATGCCAACCCGGACACCATTTTCGATGATGCCAAGATATCCTTCGGTGATCTGTTTACCGTGGCCACGGCCAATGACACTGACCTTGAATTTACCACTAAGGACGGTGCGATCAATACCGCCGCTGGCAAGCTGACCATTACGAACAAGACCAGCGGCAAGTCCGGCCCGGCCTCTGATGAGACTACTGCCATGCCCGCTGGCGCTGTTGCGGCCAAGACCACCGTCAAGCTGGCTACTAGCACGGCCAATTCCACCAACCTGTCTATTGGCGACAAGATGACTATTGAGGGTAAGCTGGCCGATGGCCGCACCTTCTCCGTTACGGCCGAGGTTGGTAAGGACTTCAAAGCAGGAACCGCCTACAAGGACACCGTGGCCAACCTGAAGAATTTGCTGGAGAGCGACAAGTTTGAGGTGACCTTGAGTGATGGATCCAAGGTCGCGGGCTCTGACATCTTTGGGGATGACGCGGAGATCAAAATTGACGCCGGTGCGACGGTTGCTACTGACCTGGTGTTTGAGAGCACCCGTAAGGGTACCCACACCGCCAGCATGATCACTAAGGCTGAGATCACTCCGGGCACGGCCACCGCCGTGTCGCCCAATTTGAAGAACGGCGACCAGCAGACCTCCGCCGATTCCGTCATCACGCTGAGCGACGGCCTGTCCTATGGTGCGGTCGTGGAAGTGGACGGCAAGAAGTATGAGCTGGTGAAAAGTGCGGGCGACGTGTCCAACGCCAACAACAAAGCTGTCATTGTGGATGACATCAGCGATCTCAATTCCGCCGCCAAGGCTTTGGCTGAGGCGATCAAGGGCGATTTGAACGCTAACGACCATAAGGTGACTGCCTCCAACAGCAAGATCACAATTGCCACCACCAAGGTGGGCTCCGCTGCCCAGGCTATTGATGCCAGCGCTTCCGGCGACAAGACCACCCAGCTGGAGTTCACCCTGGATCCCAAGAAGATGAAGGCGGGCTCCACCGTCACCATCAACGGCCAGACCTACGAGTTCATCAACAAGGGCGGCAACGCCTCCAAGAAGGAGTATATCGGCCTTGAGGTGTCCGACTTCGCCAAGGAGACTGCCTCCAGCCTGGGCGGCGCTCTGGCGAAAGCCGCCAACGGCCAGAAGAACGCCAGCGTCACCGTGGACGAGAA
Organism: Lawsonibacter sp.; assembly: GCA_022795855.1. Classification (GTDB taxonomy): domain Bacteria; phylum Bacillota; class Clostridia; order Oscillospirales; family Oscillospiraceae; genus Lawsonibacter. The sequence continues at coordinate 47,649 of JAAWHL010000008.1, read as the reverse complement.
CGGCAAGGTCACCGTGCGCGGCCTGGTAGACGGCGAGACCAACAAGATCGTCACCCCCGAGGTCAAGTTTGACGGCGGCACCAGTGGCCTGCGCCTCCAGATCGGCGACACCGCCGAGGACTTCAACCAGATGACCGTGTCCATCTACAACATGCACACCGCAGACATGGGCATCGGCAGCATCTCCATCGCTGACCAGGAGAGCGCTGCCACCGCCATTGACGCCATCAAGTCCGCCATCAACTATGTGTCCGACGTGCGCGGCACTCTGGGCGCGACCCAGAACCGTCTGGACCACACCATCAACAACCTGAGCGTCATGACGGAGAACATCCAGGACGCCGAGTCCACCATCCGCGACACCGACGTGGCCGCCGAGATGATGGAGTACACCAAGAACAACATCCTGATCCAGTCTGCCCAGGCCATGCTGGCCCAGGCCAACCAAGTGCCCCAGGGCGTGCTCCAGCTGCTCCAGTAAGAAGCACGGTAATTGCGGCGCAGCCGCCGCATCGCCTGGGACAGCATGGCGGGGCCCCCGCGCGAGCCCAGCCGCGCAGCGGCGGGTCGCGTGGGGAAAGCCGGAGCAAGGGAGCGGGCGTAGTTTTCGCCGCAGGCGGAAACGGAGGCAAGCGGACTTTGCGACGGCGCGGCCCAGGCGAACCAGGTGCCCCAGGGCGTGCTGCAGCTGCTCCAGTAAGCGCGAGGATAGCCGCATAGGGGAGCTTGGACCGGAGCGAGGGCGAAAGCCCAGCCGCCGCAAAGCGGCGCGGGTTTTGCTCGAGTCGGAGGGAAAGCGAGCCGGCCATGCGGCCAATCCGAGCGTGATAACGCCGGAGTTCCTGGCAAAAACCGCATAAACCCAACCACAGGGGGGCGGGCCGAAGCCCGCCCCCCTGCGTCTGTCCCGGGCCTTGGTGGGTCGCGCGGAGATAGCCGCATAGGGGAGCTTGGACCGGAGCGGGGGCGAAAGCCCAGCCGCCGCAAAGCGGCGCGGGTTTTGCCCGAGTCGGAGGGAAAGCAAGCCGGCCATGCGGCCAATCCGAGCGTGATAACGCCGGAGTTCCTGGCAAAAACCGCATAAACCCAACCACAGGGGGGCGGGCTTCGGCCCGCCCCCGCCTGCGTCTGTCCCGGGCCTTTTCCACAGGGGCCCTGCGAAATAATCAGGTCCGGCGCTGTACCCGGGCTTCCCCGAGCTGGGCAGCAAGGAGGAGCTGTTCCGGCACGGGAGCTCCCCGGCCCACATGGCGATAGTGCTGTGCCGGAGCTGAGCGCCCGTTTCCGGCGCTTTTTTGGAGAAAGCGGCGGAAATTCATAATTTTCTCATTTTGTGCGTTGACGCGGGAGAAAAAGGGCGGTATACTAAAGCCAGCCTTGCCCCTGCGGCCGGGGCTTTTCTACGTTCACCACAGAAGGAGCGGGCAGATATGGAACCCATCAAGCGGATCCCCATCGTGCAGCAGGTCGAGCACTCCATCCGGGAGTTAATCGCCCAAGGAAAATTCAAAACGGGGGAGAAGCTCCCCGCCGAGATGGAGCTGTGCCAGCAGCTGGGCGTAGGCCGGGGCACCGTGCGGGAGGCCTTCCGTCTGCTCCAGGCCAAGGGGTATGTGGAAATCAAGCCGGGCCGGGGGGCCTTTGTCTCCCAGCGCCCCTTCGGCGAGGACGTGGGCGCGGTGGAGTGGCTGATTCAGAACGAGCAGGAGCTCCGTGACGCCATTGAGGTCCGCCGGGCCCTGGAGCCCATGGCCGCCCGGCGCATGGCCGCCCGGGGCGAGGACGCGGATATTCTGGCCCTGAAAAGGCTGCATGTCCGCTTCATGGCCGCCCTGGAGGAGGGGGACTCCGCCCGAATCGCCCAGCTGGACGAGGCCTTCCACAGCGCCATCGTGGCCGGCAGCGGCAATTATCTGCTGATTGCCATCAACCAGCAGGTCAACCTGGGGATGAAGACCTTCCGGGCCAAGACCTTCCAGGTGGCCCAGAACATCCGCAACGCGGTGGAGCCCCACACCCGCATCATGGAGGCCATCCAGGCCCGGGACGGCGCGGGGGCCGAGCGGGAAATGCGCGTCCACCTGGACAAGGTGGAGGAGGACCTGAGCGAAAACGTGAATAACCCGGCCTGACCGGTTTCCCCTGTCCTGCGGACAGGGGATTTTCCTATGCGGATTTTCATGAGAGAGCCGCCCCGAAGGGGCGGCTCTCCTGGCAAAAAGAACAAAAAACACCGCTGTTTTTCGCTGTTTTTACGGGATTGACTTTTTTCCAAACCTTGATACAATAGTGTCAGATGTCATACAATTCTGTTAAGATTGTGTGAACCCATTCCGGAGGAGGGCCCCGCCCTCCCAAAGAAAAGAGCTAGGAGGATTTGCAATGAAAAAATTTGTCTCCGCCCTGCTGGCCGGCGCCATGGTTTTCTCCTTGGCCGCCTGCGGCAACAGCAGCACCCCCTCTAATCCCACGCCGCCCGCCAGCACCCCTGCGGCCAGCACTCCCGCCGCCAGCACCCCCGCTCAGCCCGCCATCGACCCGGTCACGCTGACCATCTACTCCCCCGGCAACGAGAACTCCGTGCCCACCAAGACCATCATCGAGTACGCCCGCCTGGTGAGCGAGGCCTCCGACGGCGCCATCACCCTGGACGTCCACCACTCCAACGAGCTGGGCAACGACGCGGAGTCCATCGAGTCCACCCGTATGGGCACCATCGACATCATCTTCGCCGGCACCTCCGGCTTCACCTCCTTCTACGAGCCCGCCAAGGTTCTGGACCTGCCCTTCCTGTTTGACAGCGCCGAGCAGGCCTACGAGGTGACCAACAGCGAAATCGGCGAGCAGATCTTCGCCGGGTTCGAGGCCTTCAACCTGGTCTATCTGGCCGAGGGCGACAACGGTATGCGCCACGTCTCCACCACCAACCGGCCCATCCACACCGCCGCCGACATCAGCGGCCTGAAGATCCGCGTCCCCACCAGCCAGCTGTATCTGGACGTGTGGGAGGCCCTGGGCGCTACCCCCATTGCCCTGGCCCTGCCTGAGCTGGCTCTGGCCCTGTCCAACGGCACCGCCGAGGGCCAGGACAACGCCACCTATCACCTGGTTGCCAACGCCACCTATGACGACATCAAGTACTTCTCCAACATCAACTATATGTGGATGGGCTGCACCATGGCCGTCAACAGCACCACCTGGGGCAAGCTGGATCCCGCCGTTCAGGCTATCCTGAAGGAGCAGGCCAAGGCCGCCGCCAAGTACAGCTTCGACACCATCGCCGCCGACAACGAGACCGCCACCAGGACCCTCCAGGACGCCGGCGTGGAGTTCGACTTCGAGCCCGACGTGCAGTCCTTCAAGGACATGCTGGGCGGCGACAGCTACTATGACCGCTACAAGGACGAGACCTGGTATGACCAGGCCCTGCTGGATGCCATTCTGGCCGCCGTTCGCTGATTCCCCCGCACTGTAAACCTGTTCCGCTGCGTTGAATCCGACAGCTGCATAGGCCCTGCCTGTGCAGCTGTCTCTTTTATGAGGGAGAATATGAACATATTTAAGAGAATTACCGACGTCATCGCCAAGGTCTGTGAAGTCATCTGCATGGTGATGATTTCCGCCCTGGTGCTGCTGATTGTCACCGAGCTGATCCGGCGCAACTTCTTCAACCAGTCCTACCGGGGCACCATTGAGCTGTGCGGCATCTGCTTTCTGTGGATGGCCTTCATCGGCCTGATTCCCCTGTATCACGACAGCGGCCTGATGCGTCTGGACTTTTTGTCCTCCCGTACCCGGGGCGCCGCCTCGGACCTCATTTACTTTGTGAACAAGGCCTTCAGCCTGATGCTGGGCGTGATTATGGTCATCGCCTTCAAGGACCAGGTCCCCTTCGTGGCCAGCCGGACCTACTCCACCTTCAGCCTGAAGGTTCCCTACACGATTCAGTATGTCCCTATGGCCATCTCCGGGGCCTATATCGCCCTGGTTTCCGTACAGCAGATTCTGGAGCGCGTCCTGGCCCTGGCCGGGGCGCAGTCCAAAAAGGCATAAGGGAGGACGGCAGATATGGTAGTATTTTTGGTTGGCTTTGTGGTCCTTCTGGTCATCGGCGTCCCCATCAGCATCTCCATTGGCGCGTCCGCCGTGCTGGGCTGCCTGTCCCTGGGCTATCCTCTGGTGGTCATCGGCCAGAAGATGGTCAGCGGCATCGACTCCTTCCTGCTGATTGCGGTTCCTCTGTTTATCCTGGCCGGCAACCTGATGAACGCCGGCAAAATCACCGAAAAGCTGTTTGATACCGCCAAGGAGCTGGTGGGCTGGATCCCCGGCGGCCTGGCCCACGCCAACGTGGTGGCCAGCATCATCTTCGCCGGCATGTCGGGCTCCGCCGTGGCTGACGCCGGCGGCCTGGGCGCCATCGAGATGGAGGCCATGAAGACCAACGGCTACGACGAGGAATTCTCCGGCGCGGTCACCGCCGCCTCCTCGGTCATCGGTCCCATCTTCCCGCCCTCCATTCCGCTGATTATCTACGGCAGCGTAGCCAGCGTCAGCGTGGACCAGCTGTTTATGGGCGGCGTGGTCCCCGGCGTGCTCATGGGCGTGCTGCTGATGGTGATGATTTTCGGCTTTGCCATTGTGCGCCGGTACGAGCGCCATCCCTTCCACTTCATGAAGCTGGTTCGCCAGTTCCTCTACTCCATCCCGGCGCTGGTTACCCCCCTGATTATCCTGTGCGGCTTTACCGTGGGCTGGTTCACCCCCACCGAGGCCTCCTCCATCGCCGTAATCTACTCCCTGCTGATTGCCCTGTTCCTTTACCGCACTCTGGACTGGAAAAGTTTCGTCAAGTGCCTGAAGGACTCGGCCATCTCCTCGGCCAACACCCTGTTCATCATCGGCACCTCCACCCTGTTCACCTACGTCATGGCCATGGAGGGCATCTCCCGCCAGATGGCCGACTTCATTCTGGGCATCAGCAGCAACCCCAACGTGGTGCTGCTGGTCATCAACGTGCTGCTGCTGGTGCTGGGCATGGTCATGGAGCCGGGCGCCATTCTGACCCTGATGCTCCCCGTGCTGCTGCCTATCGCCAACGGCCTGAGCCTGAACCTGGTCCACTTCGGCGTGATGATTGTCCTGAATCTGATGATAGGCCAGGTCACTCCGCCCTTCGGCGTGTGCCTGTTCGTCATCTCCGATGTGAACAAGGTCAAGCTGGAGCAGCTGTACAAATCCATCCTGCCCTTCATGATCCCCCTGGTTTTGACTCTGCTTCTTGTCACCTACATACCGGGACTGGTCACAGCCCTGCCCAACGCGCTGCTGTCCGCGTCCTGACCCCGTCCGTACATCTGTTTTTTTAGAAGAGAGGAGTTTTTCTCATGACTGACGAGCTTTTCAGCGTTGAAAACAAAATCTGCATTGTCACCGGCGGCCTGGGCCAGATTGGCAAGAACTTCGTCCAGGAGCTGTGGAAGCGGGGCGCCCGGGTAGCCGTCTGGGGCCGTACCGTCAATGACGAGCGTATTGCCAAAACCCTGGGCCAGGAGGCCCTGAAGGACCCCAAGCTGCGCTTCTACAGCGTGGACATCAACAAAAAGGACACTTTGAACGCCGCCCTGGACGACATGGAGCAGGCCTGGGGCGAGGCCCCCGACGTGCTGGTGAACAACGCCGGCATTGACACCCAGCCCTCCGCGCCGCCCGAAGTGTCCGGCCCCTTTGAGAACTTCCCCGAGGAGGTTTTCCGCGAGGTGGTGGACGTGAACCTGGTGGGCACCTTCCTGGCCTGTCAGGCGGTGGGCGCCCGGATGGTGAAGGCCGGCAAGGGCGGCTCCATCATCAACGTGGGCTCCATCTACGGGATGCTGTCCCCCATTCAGGATATTTACGCCTATAAGAAGGAAATGACCGGCGTGCCCTTCATCAAGCCGGTAGCCTACTCCGCCGCCAAGTCGGGCATCTACAATCTGACCCGCTATCTGGCCACCTACTGGGGCAAGCAGGGCATCCGGGTCAACACCCTGACCCCGGCCGGCGTGTGGCGTGATACCCAGGACGAGATTTTCCAGGGCAATTTCTGCGCCCGTATGCCCATGGGCCGCATGTCTCAGGAGAACGAGTACAACGGAGCGCTGATTTTCCTGGCCTCCAAGGCCTCCTCCTTCATGACCGGCTCCAATCTGGTGATTGACGGAGGCTGGACGGCATGGTAAGCGTAAAGCCCGGGCAGTTCGCCCGCATCTGGTCCGCCCTGATTACCCCCACCAACGCCGACGAGAGCGTGAATTACGAGGCCCTGGAGCGGGTGGTGGAGCTTCAGCTCCAGGACGGCGTGGAGGGCTTTTACTGCTGCGGCTCCTCCGGCGAGGGCCTGCTGCTCTCCCTGGACGAGCGCAAGCAGGTGCTGGAGCACGTCCTGAAGGCGGCGGACGGCCGCGTCCCGGTCATCTCCCACGTGGGCACCATCCGCACAAAGGATGTGACGGATCTGGCCCGCCACGCCATGTCCGCCGGGGCCATGGCCGTGTCCATGATTCCCCCCTACTACTATAAGTTCTCCATGGACGAGATTATGGGCTACTATGAGGACGTAATCCGCGCCCTCCCCGACGTGCCCGCCATTGTCTATAATATCCCTCAGTTCACCGGGGTGGAGTTCAACAAGGACAACGCCGGCCGACTGCTGGCCAACGAGAATATCGTGGGCATCAAGCACACCTCCACCAACCTGTACGCCATGGAGCGCATGGGGCAGGCCTTCCCCGGCAAGGCCCTGATTAACGGCTTTGACGAGCAGTTCCTGGGCGCTATGGCCATGGGCTCCTGCGCCACCATCGGCACCACCGTCAACCTGTTCGCTCCCCTGTTCCACAAGGTGCGCGAGGCCTTCCAGGCCGGGGATATGGCCCTGGCCTACCGCTGGCAGCACGCCATCAGCCTGCGGGTGGAGGCCACCGTCAAGGTGGGCATCTTCAACGCCATGAAATACGGCTGGACCCTGCGGGGCGTGGACTGCGGTTTCTGCCGCGCCCCCTTCCGGCCCTTGGATTCCCAGGCCCAAAAAGCTGTCGCCGACCTGATGGCCCTCCCCCTGGAGGCAGTCTGACCCGCCCGGCGCGGGGCGTGCCGCCCCTGTCCGGGGCTCTGCCCCGGGCCCCGGCAGGGGGCGTGCCGCCCCCTGCACCCCTGCGGCGGAATCAAAATTTCATTTTGATTCCTTTTGCGCTATCATAAAAACGCCCCGTCCCCGCCGCAGAAGGCCCGGGGCGGGACGTTTTTTTGCCGTTGAGATTGGAACCTTGCGGAGAAAGGGCCGCGAATATAGAATTTGAAGGAGGAGTACACCGTGAGCGAGCCGCTGCAATTTTCCGGCAGAGAGGAGTTTCGGGAATGGCTCTGCGCCCACTGCCTGTCCGAAGACGGCGTTTGGCTTTTGTTCGGCAAGGCCGGCGGGCCGAAAACCATAACGGCGGGAGAGGCCCTTGAGGAGGCCCTCTGCTTTGGCTGGATTGACGGCCAGATGCAGAGCATTGACAGCAAAACCTACCGGAAATATTTTTCTATGCGCCGCGGAAAGAGCAAATGGTCGGAGAAAAACAAGGCACTGGTCAGGCAGCTTGAGGAGCGGGGGCTTATGACCGATTTCGGCAGGAAGAAAATCGAGGAGGCCCAAAAAAACGGCCAATGGTACGCGCCAAAACCCGAGGCGGTCACAGAGGAGCAGATTGCCTGCGTATCCGCGCTGCTGGAGGGGCACGAGCCCGCCTGCGCAAATTTTCACGCCATGCCCCTGTCCGTAAGGAAGACCTATACCCGGGCCTATTTTGACGCCAAGACGGACGCCGGGCGGGAAAAACGGACGGCCTGGATGATAGACCGGCTCAATCGGAATCTGAAGCCCATGTAACGGGGCTCAGAAACAAAAATACCCTTGCCATGCGCCGCTCTTCCAAGTATAATTCTGAATAGGATAGAACGCCCTCCGGGCCATGGGGAGAGATAGAAATGAAATGGGTCAAGCGGGTATTGGTTTTGATTTTGATTGCGGCTCTGTCCGGCTGTGCCCGGACGGCGGCGGACCAGGCCGTCCTGGACCGGGAGCTGGACGCTCAGCTGGGCCTGCTGGCGGAGGCCATCACGGACAGCCAGCGGAAGGAGGCCATGAATCTCTGGATTCAGGCCAGGGGCCTGCGGGAGAAGCGGCTGGAGCGGGGAGAGTACGAGAAGAGCAGCCGGGAGGAGAGTCTTTTGGAGAAGCTGAACGGTCTGTACGAGGCGTACACCATCCAGTATCTGGGGGGCGACGGCCTGGGCTGGGGCTACGCCAATCCGGAGGAGGAGCAGATTGCCCGCTACCGCATCAAGAACGGCGAGCAGCTGGCCCTGCTGGCCAACTCCCTGGATTTAAGCCACGGTCCCTGGGCCCAGGAGGACCTGGAGGCGCTGTGGGGGAAGATGGTTTCCATTCTGCCCGACGGGGCCTTTGACAGCTTCATCCGTTTCTGTCTGTTCACCGACGGGGAGGGGGAGACCATGGCCTATGTCCAGCCCTGGGACAACCGGGGCCGCCAGTGGGAGCTCTACCTGGATCCCGCCGACCAGGAGGACGAGGAGCTGTTCCTGGAGACGGTGCTTCACGAGTACTGCCACTACCTGACCCTGAACGACACCCAGGTCCGCTACAGCGGCGGCCCCAATCTGGAGACCTACTGTGAGGAGGGGCTTTTCTCCCTGCCGGACTCCTATCTCAACGACTTTTACCATCGGTTCTGGACCGATTACCTGGACGACCGCCTGGCCAATATGGACAGCTACAATTTCTTCCTGCGTCACGAGGACGATTTTGTCTCCGCCTACGCCTCCACCGACCCGTCGGAGGACATCTCCGAGAGCTTCTCCTTCTTTGTTCTGTGGGGCCGGGGCGACGGGGAGAGCGTCTGGTCTCAGAAGGTCAATTTCTTCTACGACTACCCGGAGCTGGTGGAGTTCCGCGCCCAGGTGCGGGAGAACCTGGGGCTGGACAGCCCGGCTCAGGCGGCGTAGCCGCCGCCGTCTGTTCCGGCCGCCGGGCCGGGGAAAGCGGACGGCTTTGCCCGGGGATTGCGGAACCGGCTGTTTTGTGGTATGCTGGTACTCTAAAAAAGCTTGGAGAGGAAGGAAAAATGGAATGAGGCAGAGGGAAGGGTTTTCCTCACGACTGGGGTTTTTGCTGATTTCGGCGGGGTGCGCCATTGGGCTGGGCAATGTGTGGCGCTTCCCCTATATCACGGGCAAGTACGGCGGCGCGGCTTTTGTGCTGGTCTACCTGCTGTTTCTGGTGATTCTGGGTCTGCCCGTAATGGTGATGGAGTTTTCCGTGGGCCGGGCCAGCCAGCGCAGCATTGCGCTGTCCTTTCAGGCCCTGGAGCCGCCGGGCACCCGGTGGCATCTCTACAGCTGGTTCGGCATCGCCGGCAATTATCTGCTGATGATGTTCTACACCTCTGTGGCCGGCTGGCTGGTGCTTTACTGCGTCAAAATGGCCAAGGGCGACTTTGTGGGCCTGGACGCCGCCGGAGTGGAGGCGGAGTTCTCCGCGCTCATGGGCCGTCCGTGGCTGATGACCGCCTTTATGGCTCTGGTAGTGGCCGTCAGTATGCTGATCTGCTCCCGGGGCCTTCAGAACGGCGTGGAGAAGGTCAATAAAATTATGATGCTCTGCCTGCTGTTCGTCATGGCGGTGCTGGTGGTCCGTTCTATCACCTTCCCGGGGGCGGGGGCCGGTCTGGAATTCTATCTCAAGCCCGATTTCCGCAATCTGGTCTATGACAGCCAGGGCAGCTTTATCCTGGGCGAGACCGTCTACGCCGCCATGGGACAGGCCTTTTTCACCCTCTCTCTGGGCATCGGGGCTCTGGCCATTTTCGGAAGCTATATCGGCCGGGAGCGCACCCTTGCCGGCGAGGCTGTCCGGGTGGCCCTGCTGGACACGCTGGTGGCCTTTATGGCGGGCCTGATTATCTTCCCCGCCTGCTTCGCCTTCGGGGTCACTCCGGGGGCCGGTCCCTCCCTGATTTTCATCACCCTGCCCAACGTGTTCAACGCCATGCCCGGCGGAGGCCGGCTGTGGGGATTTCTGTTCTTCGTGTTCATGTCCTTCGCCGCCCTGTCCACCGTCATTGCCGTGTTTGAAAATATTCTCTCCTTTGCCATGGACAAGTGGGGCTGGAGCAGAAAACGGGCTGCGGCGGTCAATCTGGCGGCCATCCTGGCCCTGTCCATGCCCTGTATCCTGGGCCTGAACCTGTGGGCCGGGATTCAGCCTCTGGGCCCGGGCTCCTCCATCATGGACCTGGAGGACTTCCTCATCAGCGACAACCTGCTGCCCCTGGGCTCGCTCATCTACCTGCTGTTCTGCGTCAGCCGCCGGGGCTGGGGCTGGGACCGCTTCCTTGCCGAGGCCAACACCGGCGAGGGCCTCCGCTTTCCCGCCGGGGTCCGGTTCTATGTCACCTGGATTCTGCCCTTCCTGGTGCTGTTTATCTTCGCCGCCGGCTATTGGAGCAAGTTCGTCTCTTGAAACCTGTCGAACCTTGTGGTAAAATAGGAAATCATCTACAAAAGGAGTTGGCTTACATGGGTTTTTTCAGCGCACAGACAAAACCGGCAGAGGCCCCGGAAGTTGTAGAGGAACCGGTGGAGGAAGCCACTAACCTCCCCGAGCTGCCTGAAAAGCAGTCGGAAACAGTAATTGCCAAGGATATGACCATCACCGGGCGGGTGTCCGGCAGCGGCCTGGTCAAAATCGAGGGCGTGGTCGAGGGCGAGCTGGTCCTGAACGGCGCCGCCGTGGTAACCGAGACCGGCCGGATTAAGGGCCCGGTAGAGGCCGACGTGGTCCACGTCTCCGGATATATCGAGGGCGACGTGCTGGCCCGGGAGCATCTCCGCCTGGAGATGACGGGAACCGTAGACGGCAACGTGAAAACCGGCTCCTTCGTCATTGAGGACGGCGGATGCCTGAACGGCCGGTGCACCATGACGAAAAAGGGGAAGGAACCCACATTTCTATACTGATTGCTGAAAATCGGGGGCTGCCGCAGGGCGGCCCCCGATTTTCCAGTATTTACAGCTTGCAATTTTCCTGTAAAAAAGGTTACAATTCGGTTACAAAACACAGGAGGATTGACTCAATGTATTTCGCATGGATTCGCAAAACCGCTGCCGCGCTGCTGGCAGCCTCTGCCATAACCCTCCCCGCCGCCGCAGCCGGGATCGAGATTAACGGCACGCCCCTGTCCGGGCAGGACGGCTGGGTGGAGGACGGGGTCAGCTATGTGACTCTGGCAGCCCTCAGCCAGAGCGCCGGCTACACCCTGACCTGGGACGGATCCGCCGCCGTCCTCTCCGGCCGGGGCGCGGAGCTCACCGCTCAGCCGGACAGCTGCTATGTGGAGGTCAATGGCCGGGCCCTGTACCTGCCTCAGGGGGTCACCCTCCGCCAGGGCCGCACGGCCCTGCCCCTGCGCCTGCTGGAGGACGCTCTGGGCGGGCAGCTCACCTGGAACGCCGGGACCGCCACCGCCTGCCTGGACCTGACCCGGGCCTGGGGTCCGCAGGCGGACTACAACTCGGAGGACCTGTACTGGCTGTCCCGCATCATCTCCGCCGAGAGCCGGGGCGAGCCCCTCCCGGGGCAGATTGCCGTGGGCAACGTGGTGCTCAACCGGGTGAAAAGCGAGCTGTGCCCCAGCACCGTCAAGGAGGTCATTTTCGAGGTTTTCAACGGCGCGGTGCAGTTCGAGCCTGTATCCAACGGCTCCATCTACCAATCCCCCGCCGCTTCCAGCGTCCTGGCGGCCAAGCTGTGCCTGGAGGGGGCCAGCGTGGCGGGCGAGAGCCTGTATTTCTACGCCCCCGCCCTGTCGTCGGGCAGCTGGATTTCCAGCAGCCGCACCTACTACGCCACCATCGGCTCCCATAAGTTTTATCTGTAACCCAGACATACAGGGAGCGCGGCATCCGCCGCGCTCCCTCACCTGTATTCACGGCCTCAAATGCGCGCCTGGGCGGGTTTCGGCGGGCCCCGCCTCTCCCTGTTTTCCGCCTCACTTCCCCATCTCTCACAAAAGCCGGATCCTGTCAGGATTTTTGACAGCTTCCGCCGGCATGTCTATGGAGAAAGCCGTCGGGAACCGGTAAGATGAACCCAGACACAGGGGCGGCGGCGCCTGTGAATTCGGAAAAAGGAACGTGAATAATATGGCCGTATACGATCAGGTAAAATCAATCGGACTGCGGAAGGCTTACGAATATTTGGACCGGGACCCGAAAAGCAGCATTCCCAAGCTGCTGGACCTGGCAGACCGGCTGGCCCCCGCGGAGTACGGGAAGCAGGTCCAGGGGGTGCGGAAGGCCCTCAGTGACCCTGAGAGCAACTGGAGCAGGCTGGTATACAGTCTCTGGGCCGACGTGGACAGCGAGGTGCGGAAAAAGGCCTTTGAGAATTTCATTCTCAACGCCAATTTCAACTGGGGGCCCAGGCGGCAGGAGTGCATGGAGCGCTACGACTGCAACATCCCCTGGGCCATCCTCATGGACCCCACCAGCGCCTGCAACCTCCGCTGCACCGGCTGCTGGGCGGCGGAGTACGGCAATCAGCTGAACATGGATTTTGACACCCTGGACTCCATCATCCGGCAGGGCAAGGAGCTGGGCATCACCATGTACATCTACTCCGGCGGCGAGCCGCTGATGCGCAAGGACGACATTATCGCCCTGTGCAACAAGCACTCGGACTGCGAGTTTCTGGCCTTCACCAACGGCACCCTCATTGACGAGAAGTTTGCCGACGAAATGCTGCGGGTGAAAAACTTCATCCCCGCCATCTCGGTGGAGGGCTTTGAGGAGGACACCGACTTCCGCCGGGGCAAGGGCACCTTCCAGCGGCTGACCCGGGGGATGGAAATCCTGCGGCAGAAGAAGCTGCCCTTCGGCATCTCCTGCTGCTACACCAGCCAGAACGTGGAGGTCATCGGCAGCGAGGAGTATTTTGACTGGATGGTTCACCAGGGGGCCAAATTCTGCTGGTTCTTCACCTACATGCCCGTGGGCCGCGGGGCCCCCACCGGCCTGATGGCCACGGCGGAGCAGCGGGAGTATATGTATCACAGGATTCGCCGGTTCCGCCAGACCAAGCCGCTGTTCACCATGGATTTCTGGAACGACGGGGAGTATGTGGGCGGCTGTATCGCCGGGGGCCGCAACTATCTCCACATCAACGCCAACGGCGATGTAGAGCCCTGCGCCTTCATCCACTACTCCAACTCCAACATCCACCGGCAGTCCCTGCTGGATTCCCTGCGCTCCCCCCTGTTCCAGGCCTACCGCAGGGGCCAGCCCTTCAACGGCAATATGCTGCGGCCCTGTCCCCTGCTGGACAACCCCGGCGCACTGAGCGCCATGGTGGAGCAGTCGGGGGCCAAATCCACCGACCTTCAGCACCCGGAGGACGTGCATGAGCTCAGCGAGAAGTGCCGGGAGAAGGCGGAGCAGTGGGCCCCGGCGGCCGACCGGCTGTGGCAGTGCTCCCGGGGCTGCCAGGGCTGCACCCAGCCTATCGAGACGGAGCAGGAGGGAGCTTAAAGAAAGCGCCGGGGGCTGTACGGCCCCCGGCGCTTTCGGGCAATTTTATGGCACCACATAGGTCACGGTCTGTCCCTTCGAGCGGATATACAGGGTGGAGCCCTTGAAGTAGTTCAGCGGGTCTACGCGGCCGCCGTTCAGGCGCACCTCGAAATGGAGGTGGTTGCCGGTGGACGAGCCGGTGGAGCCCACGTAGCCCAGCGTCTGTCCCTGGGTGACGCTCTGCCCCTCGCTGACGGCCCGGCTTCTCATATGGGCGTACAGGGTGCTCTGTCCCCCGCCGTGGCTGACCACCACGTAGTTGCCGTAGGAGTTGTTGTAGCCGGAGGTGGTCACAAGACCGCTCTTGGCAGACAGAATCGGGGTTCCGCCGCCGGCGGCAATATCGATCCCGGTGTGGTTGTTGGGCTTTCCGGTAATGGGGTGGGTCCGGTTTCCGAACAGGGAGGTCAGGGTCTTGTCGCTCTTCAGCGGCCAGATAAAGCCCGCCTCGCTGACGATTTTAGCCAGCTGGGCGGCCAGGGCCTTCTCCTTCTCCTTAATCTCCCTGTCCATGGCCTCGGCGGCCGCCTTCAGCTGGGCCTCCGCCTTTTCCAGCTCTTCCTCCTTGGCGCTGATTTCCCGAATCAGCTGCTCCACCCTGGCCTCCTGGTCCTTCAGCTCGGCCTTGGCGGCCTCCTGCTCCTCCTTGGCCTCCTGCTGTCCCTGGCGGGCAAGCTCCAGCCCGGCCTTGTCCACCGCAATCTGTTCCCGGATGGCAATCAGCTGATCCATCACCGCGTTGTCATAGTCGATAATCTCCTCCACCATGATAAACCGGTCCAGCAGGTCGGCAAAGTCGCTGGAGTTGAAGAGGATGGACCAGTAGGACACCTCGCCCTCCTCCTCCATCACCCGTACCCGCTGGCAGAACAGGTCGTACTGCCTCGCCTCGTCCTCCTCGGCCCGGGCCAGCTCCTCGGTCTTCTCGGCAATCAGCTGGTCGTACATGGCAATCTGCTCGGCGATGTTGGCAATCTGGGTGTTGAGCACGGCAATCTGCCGCTCCAGCAGGGCCTTCTGCTCCAGGGCCCTGTTCTTGTCCGCCGCCACGGCGGCCAGCTGCTGCTGCAGCTCCCTCTTCTGTCCGTCCAGGTCCTTGGCGCTGTTTTTCAGCGCGTCAATCTCCTCCTGGGTCACGGCGGAAGCCTCCGGAGCCAGATACACCGGCAGAGCGGCGGTCAGGCAGACCGCCAGCAGCGCCGCCAGCAGGCCGGTCCACAGCTTTTTCTGTCGTTTCATCCTCACGCCTCCAAAGCTCAGCGCACAAACACATTGGCCAGAATAGGCAGGACCATCAGGACCGCCATTGCCAGCGCCAGTGCAGCCATCAGCTTTTGCCGGGTTGTTCTCTTCATCACGCTATCCTCCTATCAAATCAAACCTGCAGGAACCGGCGGATGGCCACCAGGGACCCGCCCACGCCGATGAGCAGCCCGGTGCCGCAGAACACGGGCAGAATCACCCGGGCCATGGACTGGTAGCGAATCAGGTTCACCAGCGACAGCCCGCTGGAGCGCACCACCATCTGCCCCACCAGCTCGTACAGGCCCCACTCCAGGAAAAAGGCCACCAGCGCCCCGGTCAGCCCCAGAATCATCCCCTCCACCACGAAGGGCCACTCCACAAAACCGTTGGTGGCGCCGCACATTTTCATGATGGCGATCTCCTCCCGGCGGTAGAAGGTGGCCAGGCGGATGGTGTTGGCAATGATAAACAAGGAGATGAACAGCAGCATCCCGATGAGCACCAGGGCCACGCCGGTGGTGATGTTGCGCACCATGACAAAGCCCTGGGCCACATCCTCCGCCGCCCGGGTATTCTCCACGCCCTCCACCGCGTCAATGGCGGCCTTGGTCTGGGAGAGCAGCTCAATATCAAAGATATGGATGCGGTAGCGGTCCCGCAGCGCCTCGGCGGGAAGGGAGTCCAGCAGGGGGTTGGTCTCCCGGCCCTCCAGGAAGTCCTCCTTGGCCTGGGCCCGGGTGACGAAGGTCACCGAGGACACGTTGGGCACCTGCTCCAGCCTTTTCTGCACCGCCCGGGCCTGTTCCTCGGTGTAGTCCTCGTTGATATAGGCCAGAATCTCGTTCTCCCGCTCCAGGTCGCCCAGCATGTGGTCCAGGTTCACCGCCAGCAGGGAGAAGGAACCCATAATCAGCAGGCAGGCCACCGTCATGCACACCGCGGCAAAGGACATAAAGCCGTGGGTAAAGACGGAGCGGAAGCCCTCCCTGACAAAATATCCAAAATCAAATCGTCTGGCCATTGTAATACCCACCTGTCTCGTCGCTGATAATCCTTCCGTTTTCAATGGCCACCACCCGCTTGGCAAAGCGGTTGACCAGGGCGCGTTCGTGGGTGACCACCAGCACGGTGGTGCCCAGCTCGTTGATGCGCTCCAGCAGCATCATGATTTCCAGGGAGCGCTGGGGGTCCAGATTGCCCGTAGGCTCGTCGGCGATAATCATGCTGGGGTTGTTGACCAGGGCCCGGGCGATGGCCACCCGCTGCTGCTCGCCGCCGGAGATTTCGCCGGGGTATCGGTCTGCCTTCTCCTCCAGGCCCACCAGCTCCAGCACATAGGGGATGCGGCGTTTCAGCTCCCGGTTGGAGGCGCCGATGGCCCGCATGGCAAAGGACAGGTTTTCGTACACCGTCTTTTTCTCAATCAGGCGGAAGTCCTGAAAGATGATGCCCAGGGTCCGGCGCATGTAGGGAATCTGCCGGGGGCGGATGTTGTTCATATTGTAGCCGTTGACCATCAGCCGGCCCTGGGTGGCGGCGATTTCCCCGGTAATCAGCTTAATCAGCGTGGATTTGCCCGAGCCGGAGGGGCCCACCAGAAACACAAATTCCCCGTCCTCAATGCGCATGGAGACCCCCTTCAGGGCCTTGGTCCCGTTGTCATATTCCTTATAAATCTCAATCAGACGTATCATGTTGTTCCACTCTCTATCTGTGGCCGCGGGACCGTCTCCTTTCGGGGGCCGCAGCCGCCGTCTTGTATAGGTTACACCCGTAACCTCCGCTTGTCAACGGGAAAATTGCGGAAAATTCTGCCGCGTGAAAAAAGGCCCCCGCGTGCCTCTCCGGCACGCGGAGGCCTCCTCTGTTCTTCGGTTACACAAGGCCCCCGGGAAATCAGGACTCAATCCCCCGGGAAATCAGATATTTCTTTACCATCAGCGCCACCTTAAAGGTGATGGCGTCGTCAAACTCCCGCAGGTCCAGGCCGGTGAGCTTTTTGATTTTCTCCAGCCGGTAGACCAGGGTATTCCGGTGGACAAACAGCTTTCGGGCCGTCTCGGACACGTTCAGGTTGTTCTCGAAGAACTTATTGATGGTCAGCAGCGTCTCCTGGTCCAAAGCGTCAATGGGGTTCTTCTTGAAAACCTCCTGAAGGAACATCTGGCACAGGATGGTGGGCAGCTGATAAATCAGGCGGCCGATGCCCAGATTTTCATAGTTGATGACCGTCTTTTCCGTGTCAAACACCTTGCCCACGTCGATGGCCACCCCCGCCTCCTTATAGGCGCGGGCCAGGTCCCGGATGTGGCTGACCACGGTGCCGATGCCGATGACCACCTTGATGCCCAGCTCCTGGGTGACGGCGGTGGAAATCTGCTTGGCAATCTTCTGAAGCTCTCTGGCATCCGCCCCCTCGGGCAGCTGCTTAATCAGGGCCACGTCGGTCTCGTTGATGGAGATAACAAAGTCGGTCTGCTTGTCGGGGAACAGGTTCTGGATAACGTCGATGGTAGTCACGTCTGCCTGTCCCAGCTGGCGCACCAAAAAGGCGGCCCGGGGCGCCTCGGATACAAAGTGCAGCTCCTTGGCCTGGGTATAGATGTCCCCCAGCAGGATGTTGTCCGAGATGATATTCTTGACAAAGGTGGCCTTGTCGTGCTTCTCCTCATAATAGGTCTTGGCTCCGTTGAAGGCCACCACGGCCATGGCGCACAGAGCGCCGGCCGTCTCGTCCTCTCCCCGGACGAAGGCCGCGTAGTCAAACTGGGCTCCCCAGCCGGCCAGGGGCCTGAAGGTGCGCCCCTCATAGTAAGCCGCTCCGCTGTCCGCGGCGTTCACCGCGGCCACCGCGCCGGACCAATGCTCTCCGATGCAGGTCAGCTCGCTGCAGGCAACCACAATTCCCTCCGCATCGATCACGCCTACCATGCGGTCGATGCTGTCCTTCATCTGGAGTACCACTCCCTGGAACATCCTGCTAGACACAATTGATCCCTCCCAAACCTAAGGTTCGTTCTTTCTTTATATTCCAGCCATCACTTCAACCATTCAGCCGTTTTCCCCTCTGTGGGGGCTGTTTTTTCGTTTGTCCCTATTATAACGTCTCGCCCCCCGGTTTGGCAAGAGGTTTTGGAGATTTTTTTGTGGAAAATGCCGAAAGTTCCCGCTCAGGCCCCCGTTTCCTGCCGGAGCGCCCGCAGCTCCTCCGGCTTCAGCGGCCGCCAGGCGCCCCGCTCCAGCGCCTCGTCCAGCATCAGCGGGCCCATGGACAGCCGCTTTAAATAGAGCACCGGCTTTCCCCGGGCGGCCAGCATCCGCTTGGCCTGGTGGTATTTGCCCTCCCGCAGGGTCAGCCGGCACTCCGAGCCGTCCCCCAGCGCCTCCAGGTCCGCCGGGAGGCACCGCAGGCCGTCCCCCAGCGTCATCCCCTCCCCCAGGGCCCGGACGTCCTCCCGGGTCAGAAGGCCGTCCACCCGGGCAAAATACACCTTGTCCACGTGCTTTCTGGGGGAGAGCAGGCCGTGGGCCAGGGGGCCGTCGTCGGTGAGCAGAAGCAGCCCCTCGGTGTCCTTGTCCAGCCGCCCCACCGGAAACAGCCCCCGGCGGCGCAGGGGCTCGGGCAGCAGGTCCAGCACGGTTTTCTGGCTGCGGTCCTCGGTGGCGGACAGCAGGCCCGCCGGCTTATGGAGCATCAGATAGACAAAGGGGGCGCAGTCCGCCTCCTCCCCGTCCACTGTCAGGACGGACAGGGCGGGGTCGCACTTGTCCTCCGGCCGCCCGGCCCGGAGGCCGTCCACAGCCACCCTGCCCTGGCGAATCAGGTCCTTCACCTCCCGCCGGGACCAGCGTCCGGTCCCGGCAAGCAGCTTGTCCAGGCGCTGCTGTGCCATGGGTCATCCCTCCTGTTTATGTACCGGTATCCGCAGCCGTTTGAAAAAGTCCAGGGTGCCGAACCCCCGCTCCAGCTGGGTCATCAGATAGGCCTCCGCCGCGCCGCCCAGCTGTCCCAGGGGCTCCCCCTCCAGCCGGAAGGAGAACAGCCGCCCCGGGTCGCCCAGAACGACGTGGCGCATGGCGGCCAGGGCGGCGGCGCTCAGGGGCAGGGAGATGCCCTCTCCCATCCGGTCGCGGCAGGCGGCGCAGTGGACCGCCCCCTCCCGCAGATGAAAGCCGGCCCGCTCCGGGTGCTCCCGGCCGCATACGGCGCAGCCGTCCAGGGAGGGCTCATAGCCGGACAGGCACATGGCCTTCAGCTCAAAGGCCGCCTTCACCAGCTCCAGGGGCTTGCGCGGGAGGCAGTCCAGCACGTGCAGGCTGTTCAGCGTCAGGCTCAGCAGCTCCGGCGACGGCACGTCCTCCAGCGCCAGCGCCTCCGCCGCCTCGGCAAAGTAGCACCCCAGGCTCAGCCGCTCCACGTCCTGCTCCACCCCCCGGAACTGCCGCTCCACCGCCGCCTCCTTCACCGCCCAGCGGCCCCGGTATTCATAGAGCACCATGTCCGACCAGCTCAGCAGCTGGGTGCCCGCCGCGATGGCGCTCCCCCGCCGCCTGCTGCCCCGGGCGGAGGCGGTCAGCTTGCCCTGCTCCCGGGTCAGCAGGGTCAGAATGCGGTCCGATTCCTTGTAGTCCACCGACCGCAGCACCAGCGCCTTGGTGTGGCAGTGCATCTCTCGTCCCTCAACTTTCAATCTCCTTGGGCGGGCGGGCGGCAAACGCCGTCTTGGCCGGCTCGTACCTCCGCTCCTGCTCCCGCCGCTCCGACAGGGCCAGATAGGCCTCGGGCAGCCCCGTGGCCCAGAATAAACGCCAAAGTCCCGTTTCGTCCATCTCCGCTCCTCCTCGTGAGCACCTCCGGAGCGCCGGAGCGCCGGGGCTCTGCCCCGGGCCCCGCTGGGCTCCGCCCAGACCCGCCGGGGCTCTGCCCCGGACCCCGCCGCCTTTGAAAAGGCGGGCGAAACTTTCAGGTCTGATTTTTTCCCTGGTGCTTAGGCTGGCAGGGCAGGAGAAAACTATAAGTGGGAATTTTTAGAATGCAGTTCCTTTTCCAGAAGGCATTCCGCAATTTCAAAGGCCCTGATCCGGTTTTCCGCCAGGGTGATTTGGGAGCGGTAACGCGCCGGCTCCGCCTTTGCCCGCAGGGTTTTCACGGCCTCTCTCAGCTTGTGCAGGGTGGAAGCAATCTGCCGCTTGGCCTCCGTCAGGTCTTCCTTTGAAAATTCCGCCCCCTCCATACGTCCGCTCACTCCTTTCTGTAGCCGAAATTCTGGATAGCCGCCGGGTTATCCCGCCAGTTTTCCTTGACCTTGACCCAGGTCTGGAGGAAAATTTTAGTTCCCATGAAGCGCTCCATATCCTGCCGGGCCTGAGTGGACACCTTCTTCAGCATTCCCCCGCCCTTGCCGATGATGATTCCCTTGTGGCTGTTCTTCTCGCAGTAGATGGTGGCGTCCACCTCGATGACCTGGTCGTCCCGCTCGGAGAATCTGGTGATTTCCACAGCCGCGCCGTGGGGGATTTCCTGCTCCAGGCACAGCAGCAGCTTTTCCCTTAAAATTTCCGCCATCATCTGCCGCTCCGGCTGGTCCGTGACCATGTCCTCCGGGAAGAGCCGGGGACCGGCGGGCAGCCAGTCCTCCAGAAGCGCCAGCAGCTCCTCCACTCCCTCCCCGGTTTTGGCGGAGAGGGGCATCACCGCGTCGAAGGCGTGGGCCTGTCCGTACACGGCCATGACCTCCAGCAGAGTCTCCTTGCGTTCCAGGGTATCCACCTTGTTGATGACCAGGGCGGAGGGGCAGTTCAGGGCCTTGATGCGGTCTATCAGCTCCTGCTCGGGGGCGCCGATGTGGGCAATGGGCTCCGCCAGCAGCAGCACCCCGTCCACGTCGGCCACGCTCTCCTTCACCACGTCCACCATGTAGTCCCCCAGGCGGGTGCGGGCCTTGTGCAGGCCCGGGGTGTCCAGGAAGACGAACTGGCTCCCCCCCCGGTTCAGGATGGCGCAGATGCGGTTGCGGGTGGTCTGGGGCTTGTTGGTGACAATGGCCACCTTTTCGCCCACAAAGGCGTTGGTCAGGGTGGACTTGCCCACATTGGGCCGTCCGCAGATGGTGATAATGCCCGATTTTTTAATTTCCATATTCCAGTCCTCCGTCTCTCTGCTCCCCCGATTGGGCCGCGCCCCGGAACTCCAGGTCGTACCACCGCGGGTCAAATACCGGCTCCTCCGGGCCGCGCCGGCTCTCGTCCTGTATCCCGGCAAAAATTTCCGTCATCTCCCCGCTGCCGTCCCGGTCCTCCACCGTCAGCAGGCGGAAGCGGGGCAGGCCGTTGGGGTCGTAATCGGGCAGATACCTCTCGGTCCGCCGCAGGATCTCCGTCTCCGGGAGGTAAGGGTCGTGGAGGGTCAGCCGGCGTACCAGCACCAGCTCTCCCTCCTCCCATTGATAGAGGCAGGCCGTGGACTCCGCTCCCCAGTACTCGTCCACAATCAGCCGCCGCTCCGGGTCGGGCGCCGGGGCCCGCAGGCCGTCCAGCTGGCCGGTTGGGACAAACCTGCCCTGTTCTTCGTCCCATATGCAATATAAATACTGAAAATAACCCGTCGTATAGGAAAAATCCGGATAACCGTCAAAATTGATCTCCTCCACCCTGCCGCTGCCCAGGAATTCCGCGGGCCGGACGATGGTCTGAAGGGGCTTGTCCGTCTCCGCGGGGTCCCAGACCTCAAACAGAGCGGTCTCCCCCTCCCGGGCCCACCGGGCTGTCACCGCCAGGGTCCCCAGCCTCCCCCCGGTATCCACCCGCAGGGCGTCCGTCAGGTCGGGCGGGGTCTGAACCGGCCCGGCCGGCGTCAGGCTCAGCAGCGCTGCGGCCAGCAGCATCAGCAGGTTCATTCCGCGCCCTCCCGGGTAATCCCCAGCCGGCCCAGAATGGCCTCTTCCCGTTCTCGCATCTGCTGCTTTCCGGGGCCCTCGTCCATGTGGTCATAGCCCAGCAGGTGGAGCACCGAGTGGACGGCCAGATAGCACACCTCCCGCTCCAGGCTGTGGCCGTACTCCGCCGCCTGGGCCCGGGCCCGCTCCAGGGAAATCACCATGTCCCCCAGGGGCGCCAGCCCGGTCTCCGGGTCGGCGTCCTCCCGGCCTGGGTGTTCCCCCGGCGTCAGCTCGAACATGGGAAAGGACAGCACATCGGTGGGCCGGTCCACCCCCCGCTGCTCCCGGTTGATTTGGCGGATGCCCTCGTCCCCGGTCATCAGCACGTCGATTTCACAGGGCAGGCCCACCCCCTCCTCGGACAGGGCGGCGGCAATGACCTGCTCCAGCCGCTCCTCCATCCCGGCAGGGACAGCCGCGTCGGCGGAGAAGATAACGGTATGGCGCATTTCCCGGTTTACCTCCCTCCGGCCGGTGCGCCCGGCCAGGTAGTCCATGGATACGTCAAACAGGTCGGCAATCTGCACCAGGTTGGAAAAATTGGGGGTATTCCCGTCGGCCTCCAGCCGCTGGTAGTGGCGGTAGTTCACCCCCAGCGCCCGGGCGGCCTCCATCTGGGTCAGGCCCTTCTCTTTTCTCAGCTCCTTGAGCCGTTCGTTGAAAATCATTATCTCTCTCCTTGACATGTACATCTTAGCCGTGTATACTAAACGTACAAAAAAGTACGTGTTTGGAGACATTGCCATGAAAGATTCGATTCCTGTTGTTGTGGAAACTCTTTATCTCGGCCTGGTTCCTCCGCCCGACCCTGAACAGTGGCCCGAATACCTCCAAAACGATCCCGTTCGGGGCCACGGTCTCTGGTCCTTCTATCAGGGGCTGTGCCTGGGACTCCGGCTGGCCCGCGCCTGCTGGGACGAAACCTAACCTACGCCCGGGTCAAATCCCGAATCCAGGCGTCGGAGCGGATGCGCCGCAGGCCGAAGACGAATTTTACGATATTCTCCAGGCTCATGGCCAGATAGACCCAGAGAATGTCCAGCTTCAGCACCGAGCCCAGAATCACCGCCGCGGGGATGGCGATGAGCCACTGGGGGGCGGTGTCGATGATGGTCGCCATGCGCACATCGCCGCCGCCCCGGAGGACGCCCACCACGGCCACGCTGTTGAAGTCCTTCAGGGGGCGGACCAGGGCCTGGACCGTCATCATCATCACAGCCACGGAGGCCGACCGGGCCGACATTTTGAACAGGGGGAAGACCCAGGCCGGGGCCAGGATCCGCGCAAAGAGGAACAGTATCAGGCCGATGGACAGGCCGCATATCAGGGCCAGGGCGCACATGGCCGCTCCGGCGGGCCGGACCTTCTCGGGCCGTCCGGCCCCCACCTCCCGGCCGATGATGATGGAGGTGGTGGCGGCCAGGCCGAAGGAGACCACCATGCAGATTTTATCCACGTTGCCCGCCACGGTATAGGCGGCCAGGATTTCGGTGCTGCCCGCCATATGCCCCATGATGGTGGGGAAGACGGAGGTCCCCAGGCCCCAGGTGGTCTCGTTGAACACTACCAGCCCGCCGTACCGGAGGAAGCGGCGGGCCATGTCCATTCCGGGCCGCAGGAGCAGGCGGGGCCGGACGCGGAAGAAGCGGGTTTTGGCCATATGGAGGATTACAATGACCACCTCCATTATCCGGGCAATCAGGGTAGCCAGGGCCGCCCCCCGCACGCCCAGGGCGGGCGCGCCCAGCTTTCCGAAGATAAACACCCAGTTGAGGAAGGTATTCAGCACCATGGAGGCCACCAGGATGTACATGCCCAGCTGGGGCCGCTCCATACTGCGGTAGGCCGCCACATACATCATGGTGAAGGCGCTGCACACATAGGACAGCCCGGCGACGGATCCGTACTGGGCGGCCAGGGCAATCACCTCCGGTTCGTTGCCGAACAGGCTTAAAAACTCCGCCGGGCACGCCAGCAGCACGGCGGCAAACAGGGAGGAGGCCAGCAGGGCCACCCACATGGCCACTCCCAGCACCCGGTTGATGGACTCCATCTCCTGCCGGCCCCAGTACTGGCTGATGAGCACGGAGGACCCGCTCTGCACGCCGAAGATAAACAGCTGCACCACAAACAGGGGGATGTTGGCCAGGGTCACCGCCGCCATGGGGGCCTCCCCCAGCATCCCCACCATAAAGGTATCCGCCATGCCCAGGGTGCTGGTAATCAGGTTCTGCAAGACGATGGGCGCGGCCAAAAGGACCACCTGCCGGTAAAAGCCGGGGCCCTGCTTCAGAAATGAAAACACGGAACTGCTCCCTCTCTTCTCTATTCAGCCGTCCTGGGGCTCGTCCAGCGCCCAGGGCAGCCATACAAAAAAGGCCAAATCAAAATTGGGCTCCGGAAACCCCGGCGCGCCGTAGGGGTAGGGGTCATGCCCGCACCACACGCTCCCCCAGCCCTGTTTGCCGGAATCCCCTTCCGGCCCGGCCGGCTCCCGCCCCGCCAGACGGTAGTTGAACTGGTAAAAATGCCTGTCCCCCTCCCGGCCCATCTGGCACACATAGGTGGACTTTTCCGGCGGAATAGACAGCCCGTCCAGGAATTCCAGCACCGGGGCGGGCAGCGCCCGCGCCCGGGCCAGCTTCAAAAAATTCCGGCAGTGGCCGCATCCGCAGTCCCACTCCCCCGCCTGGGCGTACCACTCCCGTGAGGCCGCCCCGTCAATTTCCAGCACAAAGCCGAACCGCTCCTGCCGGCTCACCGCCTGTGCTCCTTTTTCTCCCGCCGGTCCTCGTCCGCCTCGTAGGCCCTGATGATTTTCTGCACCAGGGCATGGCGGACCACATCCGACTCGGTCAGGCGGAGGACGGCGATGCCCTCCACCCCCTTCAGCACCCGCATGGCCTCCCGCAGTCCGGAGACCTTGTCGGCGGGCAGGTCAATCTGGGTGATGTCGCCGGTAATGACGATTTTGGAGCCGAAGCCCAGGCGGGTCAGGAACATCTTCATCTGCTCCCGGGAGGTGTTCTGCGCCTCGTCCAGGATGATAAAGCTGTCGTCCAGGGTGCGGCCGCGCATATAGGCCAGGGGGGCCACCTCGATATTGCCCCGCTCCAGATATTTCTGGTAGGTCTCGGGGCCCAGCATGTCAAACAGGGCGTCATACAGGGGCCGCAGATAGGGGTCCACCTTGGACTGGAGGTCCCCGGGGAGAAAGCCCAGCCGCTCCCCCGCCTCCACCGCCGGTCGGGTCAGGATGATGCGGTTAATCTCCTTGGCCCGGAAGGCGGCCACGGCGGCGGCTACGGCCAGATAGGTCTTGCCGGTGCCCGCCGGGCCGATGCCCAGGGTGACCACGTTGTTTTTAATGGCCTCCACGTACTTTTTCTGGCCCAGGGTTTTGGCCTTGATGGGCTTGCCCTTGGCGGTGACGCACAGCACGTCCGCCGCCAGCTGCCCGATTTTCTCCTCGCTGCCCGAGCGGACCAGCTGGATGATGTAGCGCACGTTCTGTTCCTGGATGGCCTCCCCCCGGGCGGCCAGGGACATCAGCCCCTGGATGGCCTTCACGGCCAGCAGCACCGCCTCCGGGTCCTCGCCGGACACCTTCAGGGCCGAGTCCCGGCTGACCGCCGAGACGCCCAGCTCCCGCTCGATGATGCGGATATTTTCGTCAAACGACCCGAAGACGCTGATGGTCTCCTCCATGCGCTCCAGGCTGATGCTCTGTTCTGTCATTGGCACTGTCTCCTTGGTACAATCTCCTTGTTGGAATTACGGCTCCCCGTATTGGGCTGGGACCTCGCGGCCAATCTCCTCCTGGCACCGGGCGGTCAGGGTGACCTCCAGCCAGCCGTCGTCCACCCGGGCGGCGAACTGCTTTTCCTCCACCGCGCCCTCCGCCCCTATGGCCTGCTCCAGGCGCAGGCTCAGCCGCTCCTCCAGCAGGGTCTGGGCGGCGTCCCGGTCCACCTCCTCCGTCTGAACGGAGTAGGCGCGGCAGCGCTCCACCCCCCAGCGGATGGGGGTTTCCAGCCCGCCGGGCAGGGTCAGCGGATAGACCTCCGTTATTTTATCATAGAACGGCCATGAAATGCTACTGTTTCTGTAAAAATCCAGCCGGCTGCCGAAAAAATTCAGGCTGCGGCGGGTGAGCTCCTCCCCGGTGTAGTGCTTCACCGCCGCCGTCAGGGGAATTCTGGCCGTGATGACCCGCCAGGTCTGGGCCCACACCCGGCCCCGGGCGTGGGTCTGGTAGTACCGCACGGGCAGGCTGCTGTACATGGGCGGTTCCATGCTCACATTGCCTGAAATCAGCACCTCCCCGGCCAGCACCGTGTCCCCCTCCTGCACCAGGGCCTCGCCGTTCAGGGGTTCGATGTGGGTAATCAGGCCGTCCGCCTGGGCCACAACGTCGTAGCACCCCTCCTCCTCGTCCAGCTTGGGGGGCGGCACCGCCTCCCGCACAATGACCTCCGCCCGGGTGCCGCACAGGTTGATGGTCATCCAGGACAGCTCCTCCAGGCTCAGCAGGGCCTCCTGGGACAGCTGCTTCAGCTCCAGGCCCGGGCCGTACACCCCCGGGCGCAGCCCCAGGCGGCGCAGCTCCCCCAGAATCTGGGCGGCGGGCACCCGCTGGTTGCCCGTCACCTGGATGGACAGCACAAAGCTGGACAGCACGCACACCGCCGACAGGGACAGCGCCAGTCCCGCCAGAAAGGCGTACCGCTTCCGGAACCGCCCCAGAAAGCTGGGCAGCCCCCGCCCGGAGCGCACCGTGACGGCACAGCCCACCCGCTCCCCCAGCTGCCGCAGCTCCTTCAGGTCCTGCCGCCGGATTTTCAGGGACATGGTGTGTCCGTCCTCCCACTCCAGCCCCCAGAACTCCAGGCGGCGCTGGGCGCACAGGTTCAGCAGCCGCTCGGGGAAGGGCCCCTGGGCGGTCAGCTCCACCACCCCCCGGAGGAGGTTGACCAGTCTTCTCATCTCCCCACCCCCTCAGGACAGCTGCACGCCGGCGATGCGGCCGGTAATCAGCAGCTCCAGCCCCGTCATGGCCCGCAGCTCCAGCCCCTCTCCCGTCACTTTTACCACAAAGGGCCCGCCGCTGATGTGGATCTCCCGGTCCCCGTAGGCCAGGATGCCCCGGTGGTTCTCCATCCGCAGCTCCTTGTCCCCCACCAGCTCCACCCTGGGCAGGCCGGCCACCGCGTCGGCCGGCAGGTCCAGGGCCTGGGCCGTCCGCTCCAGCAGGCCCTCGCGCCGCCCTCGTTTTTCCATAAAAATCACCTCTCCCGTCATGTTTATGAGCGGGAGAGGTGAAACTTGCCGCAGTTTTTACGGGTGGATGCCCCGGTGCTTGTCCCCCTCGGGGTTGATGCCGAATTCGTAGTCGTTGCCGGGCAGGACGGCGTTGAGCGCGATGCCGGCGATGGCCGCGATGGCCAGGGAGGTCAGGGTCATCGACGCGCCCCCCACCTGGAAGGTCAGGCCGCCGGAAAAGCCCAGCCCGCACACCAGAATCACGGCGGCGATAATCAGGTTGCGGGAGTTGGTGAAGTCCACCCGGTTCTCCACAATGTTGCGCACGCCGATGGCGGAAATCATGCCGTAGAGCATGAAGGACACGCCGCCCACGATGGCGGAGGGCATGGAACCAATCAGCCCGGCCATTTTGGGGATAAAGCCCAGCACCGCCGCATAGAGGGCGGCCAGGCGGATTACCTTGGGGTCGTAGACCCGGGAGAGCACCAGCACGCCGGTGTTTTCGCCGTAGGTGGTGTTGGCGGGGCCGCCGAACAGGGCGGACAGGGTGGTGGCCAGTCCGTCCCCCACCAGGGTGCGGTGCAGGCCGGGGTCCTCCAGGAAGTTCTCCCCCACGGTGGCGGAGATGGCGGACATGTCGCCGATGTGCTCCATCATGGCGGCGACGGCGATGGGGGCCATGACCAGCACGGCGGACAGGTCAAACTTTGCCAGCTGGAAGGGGGGCAGGCCCACCCAGCCGGCCTGGACCGCGGCGGTGAAGTCCAGCAGGGGCGTTCCGTCGGCGGCGGTCACGCCGCAGGCGTTCATCACCAGAGCCGCCAGATAGGACACCACCACGCCCAGCAGGATGGGGACGATTTTCAGCATCCCCTTTCCCCAGATGTTGAAGATGATAATCACCGCCAGGGCTATCAGCGCCAGAGGCCAGCAGGTGGCGGCGTTGCTCACCGCCGAGGGGGCCAGGTTCAGGCCGATGCACACAATGATGGGGCCGGTGACCACCGGGGGCAGGAACCGCATCACCTTCCGCACACCCACCACCTTGACCAGCAGGGCCAGGATCAGATAGAGCAGGCCGGCGGCCACAATGCCGCCGCAGGCGTACTGGAGCTTTTCCGCAGGCTCCATGCCGGCGTAAATCCCCTGGTCCAGCCTGGACATGGTCTCAAAGCCACCCAGGAAGGCGAAGGAGGACCCCAGGAAGGCGGGCACCCGCATCCGGGCGCAGAGGTGGAAAAACAGGGTGCCGATTCCGGCGAAAAACAGGGTGGTCTGGATGTTCAGGGGCAGGCCGTACTGGCTGCTGACGATGATAGGGACCAGGATGGTGGCGCCGAACATGGCGAACATGTGCTGAATGCCCAGAACCAGCATTTTGGGCACGCCCAGCTGCCGGGCGTCGCGGATGGGTTCGTTTGGATTCATTTCTTTCTCCCCTCTCAGATTTCTCCACAAAAAAAGACAACCACAAACGTGATTGTCATCCGGCGAAAGAGAAAAGAATAACAGCGCCGCGGCCCAGGGGAAAAACAGTCCCTTCGCCATCGCCGCTCCACCCCCTTCTCAATTTTCGGCTTATTATATCAGAAGGCGGGAGGAAGCGCAAGAGGGAACGCCGGATTTCTCTCTTTTTTCCTATCGCTCCAAACGCCGCCGCTCTCCGGCCCCGGCCTTTGTGGTTTTTTCCGATTTTCGGACGGAACCGGCGCGTTCCGACCGCAAAACTCCGGATTTTTTTGCCGTTCCTCTTGCCCTGACGGGAATTTCCCGGTATAATCGACCTGTTCGGAAAAAGAATGTCACGTTCTGCCGGAAGGAGGAGCACTATGTCCCGATACAGCAGCTCTGCCAACCGCTACCGGGGCAGCCGGGGCCCCTCCGGCCTGCTGCTTCTGGCGGCGCTGGCCCTGGCCGCCCTGGCCGGGTGGTCCTGGCTCCGGCCCGCCCTCACCGAAGAGGGGCGGGAACCGCCCAGCGCGCGCCAGGCCGCCGTCTCCACTCCGGCAGAACCCGAGGCGCCGTCCGAGCCCGGCCCGGAGGAGGTCATGCCCCCCGCGCCCGGCCCTATCCGGGGCATCTACATCTCCGGCCCCATGGCGGGCAGCGCCCATATGGAGGAACTAACCCGGCTGATTGAGGACACCGAGCTCAACGCCGTGGTCATTGACGTGAAAAACGACGAGGGAAAGCTGACCTACCTTCCGGAGGCGGGCACGGCGGCGGAGCTGGGGGCCGGAGTGCGCTATATCTCCGACCTGCCGGGGCTGGTGGCCTCTCTGAAGGAGAAGGGAATCTACACCATCGCCCGGGTGGTCGCCTTCAAGGACCCGGTGCTGGCCCAGGCCCGCCCGGAGCTGGCCCTGCGCCGCACTGACGGGACCCCTCTGACCGAGGGGGGCGGCCCCGCCTGGGTCAACCCCTACGAGCGGGAGGTGTGGGACTACCTGACGGAAATCGCCCTGGACGCCGCCCGGGCCGGCTTTGACGAGGTGCAGTTTGACTATGTCCGTTTCCCCACTGTGAAAAACGTGGACGAAATCGACTTCGACCCCGCCGCCCAGGGCTCCACCCGGGAGGAGGCCGTCACCGGATTTCTGACCCACGCCCGCTCCGCCCTCCACGCCCAGGGGGTGTGGGTCTCCGCCGACGTGTTCGGCACGGTCATCTCCAGCCAGTTGGACGCCGGGCTCATCGGCCAGAGCTACACCGGCATGGCCCGGGCGGCCGATTTCATCTGCCCCATGGTCTACCCCTCCCACTACGCCGCCGGGGCCTTCGGCCTGGACGTGCCCGACCGGGAACCCTACCGCACGGTTCTCACCGCCCTTCAGCAGTCCCAGACCGTCCTGTCCGCCGTGGCGGAGGAGGAGCGGGCCGGGGTACGGGTCTGGCTCCAGGGCTTCACCGCCTCCTGGGTGCCAGGGCACATCCGCTACGGCGGCGAGGAGCTGCGCGCCCAGATTCAGGCGGTCTACGACGCGGGCTGCACCGACTGGATCATCTGGAACGCCCAGAACAGCTACACGGCCGACGGCCTGCTCCCCGCCGGGGCGTCGCCGTCCTGACCCTATTTTCAAAGATTAAGGAGTTTGCCGCATATGAAAAAGCCCTTTGTCACCCTGGAGCAGCTCCGGGATATCACCCGGCAGTATCCCACCCCCTTCCATCTGTACGACGAGCGGGGCATCCGGGAAAACGCCCGCGCCCTGTACCGGGCCTTCTCCTGGAACCCCGGGTTTAAGGAATATTTCGCCGTCAAGGCCACCCCAAACCCCCAGATTCTCAAGCTGCTGCGGGAGGAGGGCTGCGGCGTGGACTGCTCCTCTCTGACCGAGCTGATGATGAGCCGGCGCTGCGGGTTTCAGGGGGATGAGATTATGTTCTCCTCCAACGACACCCCCGCCGAGGAGTTTGCCCTGGCCCAGCAGCTGGGGGCGGTCATCAACCTGGACGACCTGACCCACATCGACTTTTTGAAGAAAACAATCGGTTGTATTCCCAAGAAAATATCCTGCCGGTATAACCCAGGCGGCACCTTCACCCTGGGGGAGAGCAAGGAGGGCTTCCAGGTGATGGACAACCCGGGGGATGCCAAGTACGGCCTGACCCGCCCCCAGATGACGGAGGCCTTCCGGCGGCTGAGGGAGGAGGGGGCCGAGGAGTTCGGCATCCACGCCTTCCTGGCCTCCAACACCCTGTCCAACGACTACTACCCCGCCCTGGCCGCCATCCTCTTCCGCACCGCCGCAGAGCTGAAGGAGGAGACGGGGGCCCATATCACCTTCATCAATCTGTCCGGCGGCGTGGGGGTGCCCTACCGCCCCGAGCAGAGCGCCAACGACATTGCCGCCATCGGCGCAGGGGTGCGCCGGGCCTTTGAGGAGATTCTGGTCCCCGCCGGCATGGGGGACGTGGCCCTGTGCACCGAGCTGGGCCGCTTCATGCTGGCCCCCTACGGCCACCTGGTCACCCGGGTCCTCCACCAGAAGCACACCTACAAGGAGTATATCGGGGTGGACGCCTGCGCCGCCAACCTGATGCGTCCGGCCATCTACGGGGCTTATCACCACATCACTGTCATGGGCAAAGAGGACGCCCCCTGTAACCGCCGGTATGACGTCACCGGCTCCCTGTGCGAGAACTGCGACAAATTCGCCGTGGACCGGACGCTCCCTGAAATCGAGACCGGCGACCTGCTGGTCATCCACGACACCGGCGCCCACGGCCACGCCATGGGCTACCAGTACAACGGCCGCCTGCGCTCCGCCGAGCTGCTGCTCCAGGAGGACGGCTCCGTCCGCCTCATCCGCCGGGCCGAGACCCCGGAGGACTATTTCGCCACCGCCGTGTGGGATTGAGCCTGTTGTTCATTCTTTTCTTTTAAAAAAGAAAAGAATGAAAAGAAAATTTTTGGCGCAAAACTTCGTTTTGCTCTGAACCTGTATTCAGGCCTCATTTGAAAAATTGGCTGTGATATCAATCGGAATTTTTTCAGATAATTATGCGGGAGGCATTTTATGACGGAGCAGGAAAAAGAAACAGCCATTCAGACGGTAAAAGACATTCTCCATGTTCTTCACGAAAAGAGATATGAGGATTTGCCGTCCTGTGTGGACGAAATGGAATGGGACGATACAGAGGAAATCCGGGAGTGCATTCAGGGGACATTGGACATGAACGATTTTGATACGTTCGATGAGTATGGCGTTCCCTGCAATTTCCGCCCGCAATATGAGTACCATCATGAAGTGGAGTTTTATAAGCGCCCCGGAGGCTTTGATGCAGAGTATGACCTTACCTCTGGCGGAGAACTGGTCTACCTGCGTTTACAGCTCAGGTTTTTATACTTGGAAGGCAGAGTCAAACGTATCTTTCACACGATTGACCCAATGTGACAATGAAAACTATGAGCGCAGCTTCCCATTTATCAGGCGGTTATAACTGCCAGCTCAGTCATTTCGGCAGATGAGAAGATGGATGGATATTTATCAGCACGAAAGGTAAAAGGGATGGATAATTCAGCGCAGAATGGCGGAAAAAGGCCTGTCGGTTGGACGTATGGGCAATTTTCAAACAGGCCCTGATAACCGGGGATGCCGCCTGGGCGAGGAATTTTTCGACAGTTTTGAGGTGTTTCATTTGCATATCATACAGGAGCTGGCCCTGATTTTCGGGGTCTGTCTGGCGGGGGAGCTGGCCGTCTCCCTGCTGCCCGTCCCCTTCCCGGCCAGCGTGGCGGCTATGGTGCTGCTGATGGTCCTGCTGCTGTCCGGCGCGGTGAAGCAGCGGCAGATCCAGAACGTTTCGCAGTTTCTGACGGCCAATATGGGGCTGTTCTTCGTCCCCTCCCTGGTGGGCGCACTGGAGCACGCGGAGACGCTGAAGGCCTGTCTGCTCCCCTTCCTGGCCGTCACCCTGCTGGTCACGCCGGCGGTCTATCTGGCTGCGGGCTGGTCGGTGCAGCTGCTGATGCGGCTTCTGCGGGGAAAGGAAGGGGAAAAACATGCTTGATCCGGTCCTCTCCTCCCCCTTTTTCGGGCTGTTCCTCACCGCTGCCTGCTGGTGCCTGGCGGTGCTGCTGCAAAAAAAGACCGGGCTGCTGGTCTGCAACCCGGTGCTGACCGCCTCGGCGCTGATTATCGCCGTGCTGACGGTCTTTCAGATCCCCCTGGAGCGCTACAGCGCCGGCGGAGATCTGATCAAGCTGATGCTCTCCCCCGCCACGGCGGTGCTGGCCCTGAACATCTACCAGCAGCGGGCGGTGCTGAAGCGGCACTTTTTCCCCGTGCTTGCGGGCTGTCTGGCGGGGAGCGCCGCCAGCATCGGCTGTGTGCTGCTGCTGTGCCGCCTGTTCCGGACCGGGGATGCTTTTACCGCCTCCATGCTGCCCAAAAGCGTCACCACCGCCATCGCCCTGGGCATCTCGGAGAGCGGCGGAGGCATCCAGGGCCTGACCGCCGCCGCCGTGGTCATCACCGGCGTGGAGGGCGCCATCCTGGCCCCCTGGTTCGCCAAGGTGTTCCGCATCACCGACCCGGCGGCCGAGGGGGTGGCCATCGGCTCGTGCAGCCACGCCGTCGGCACCTCCAAGGCCATGGAGCTGGGGTCCCTTCAGGGGGCCATGAGCTCCATCGCGATCTGTGTGTGCGGCATTTTCACATCCGTTCTGGCGCTGTTTTTTTAGGACCTGTATTCATAACCGAAAATGACGCCTGGGTGAGGAATTTTTCCGCCGGACAAGGCAAATTTTCGCGGGAATCCTTGGTGCCCCGCAAGGGGGATACCATGGTTCTAAGCGGTGAAACCGCTTAGAACCATGCGATATTTCAAAAAAATTTCACGCAGGACGGCAGGAAAGGGCCCGCCCAGGCGTGCGTTTGAGGTTATGAATACAGGTTCTTAGCGTGCCGCTTTTCCCACTGTACCTTGGGCAAAAATCCATCCCCTGGAGGTTTCTGATATGGAGCGAAAAACCAGCTGGCTGTGCGAGCGGTTCTGTCTGCTGTGCGCCGCCGTCTTCTGCGGGGTTATCTCGGTCCAGAGCATCCTGGCCGCCCTGGGCTCCCACCCGCTCATTTCCGCCGCAGGCGGGGTGTGCGCGGCGGCGGTGCTGGTTCTGGCGGTCCGGTTCTGGCCTATGGGCGACCGGAACACCTGCATCACCCTGTTTCTGGTGCGGTTCGGGCTGGCAATGGCGGTGATTCTGCTCATTGGCGCCCAGCCGGTGCAGGACTTCAGCACCATGTACACCGCCGCCCAGGACATGGCCCGGGGCGGGCGGGACTATTTGGAAAATGTTTACTACTACAACTGGGCCTATCAGACGGGCTTTGTCTTTTATGAGAGCCTGCTGCTGCGCCTCTTCGGCCCGGGGCAGCTGTCCCTGCAGGTGATGAACGCGGTGTGGCTGGGGGGGACCGGCGTGCTGGTCTTCCGCATCGCCCTGCGCCTGCTGCCCCGGCGGGCCGCTCTGGGGGCCTCCCTGCTGTTCGCCCTGTACCCCGCGCCCTACTTTCTGGCCGCCGTGCTGACCAACCAGCATATCGCCGCCTTCTTCTACTATCTGGCCGTCTGGATTCTCCTGGGCCGCAAGGAGCTCTCCCTGCCCCGGGCCGCTCTGGCCGGAGGGGTCATCGCCCTGGGCAACGTCATGCGGCCCATCGGCATCATCCTGGTCCTGGCCGCTCTGTGCTGGGCGGCGGTGGAACAGCTGCTCACTCACAGGGAGCGCTGGGGCAGGGCCGCGGCAAAGCTGGCCGCTCTGGCCGGGACGTATTTTCTGGTCTTTTCCCTGTGCTCCCAGGCCATTGTCTGGTCCGGCCTGAACCCCCAGGGGCTGACCAACAACCAGCCCATGTGGAAATTTGTACTGGGCCTGAACCCGGACAGCAGCGGCGGCTGGAACCGCACCGACTACGACAGTTTTCTCTCCCTCCCCGCCCAAGAGGCCGACCAGGCCATGCGCCAGGCCGTCCGGGAGCGCCTGGGGGCCGGTCCCGCCGCTCTGGCCAGGCTGGCCGTGCGCAAAAGCGCTGTCATGTGGGGGGCGGAGGAGTATATGTTCTGGGGCTTCGGCCATCTGGACGGCCAGCGCCGGTTCGGCCCGGCGACGGTAAATCAGCTGGTTCAGGTGCTGTGCAGCGGGGACAAGGGGGTCTATTCCGCCGTCTTCCTCCTGGCCCTGGCGGGGGCGGCCGCGCTGCTGCGCCGGGGCTCCGGCGGGCAGGGGGCACTGCTGCCGGCCTTTCTGCTGTGCGGCTACTACGGCGTCCACCTGATTGTGGAGGTGCAGTCCCGATACCGCTATTTCCTGATGCCCGCCGTCTTCCTTCTGGCCGGCTTCGGCCTGGCCGCTTTGACGGAACGATTCTATAATCTGCGAAAGGATGATTTGTGATGACAGACCAGGAACTGGTCGCTCTGGCCGTTGAGATGGAACAACGCGCCTATGTTCCCTATTCCCGCTTCCCCGTGGGGGCCGCCCTGCTGTGCGGCGACGGCACGGTTTTTACCGGCTGCAACGTGGAGAACGCCGCCTACGGCTCCACCATCTGCGCCGAGCGCACCGCCCTGGTCAAGGCGGTCAGCGAGGGGCGCACCGGCGGCTTTTCCGCCATCGCCATCGCCGGGCAGGGGACGGACTTCTGCTGGCCCTGCGGCGCCTGCCGGCAGATGCTGTACGAGTTCGCCCCCGAGCTTATCGTGCTGGCCGCCCGCCAGGACGGCCAGTTCGCCCGGGTGCCCCTGTCCCAGCTCCTGCCCCACGGCTTCGGGCCCAAGTCCCTGGACTGCTGAAACAAATCCGGTGAGGAGGCAAAGCCTCTTCACCGGATTTTCCAGTTCAAAATTCCGTCTCCGCCGCGTACTCCGTATACTCCTCCAGCACGCTGTCATTCAGGTGCTGGAGGTTTCGCTCACTGCGCAGCTCCGCCACCGCGTCATAGGACAGGTAGGAACAGGTTTCGGACATAGGCCCGCTCTCAATCAGGGAGAACACCGGGCGGGAAATCTCCCGTAGCACCTTGGTGCGCCGGCTCAAGGGCGCCACGATGTGCGCCTTGATTGCCAGGTTGGGGTGGACCGCCATCAAATCGGCCATGCGCAGCAGGCCGGAGTAGATGGATGTGGAGTGCTCCACCTCGAACGCGTGGACAATCGCCCTGCGCCGAATCCAGAGCACGTCGATGTTTTCAATCATCCTCATGGTGAGCTGGTCCAAATTCATGGGGAGCCGGTCCAGCAGGACTCCCTCCGAAGGAGGGTTCCATACCGCAAGAACCCGCTGCCGGTCATTGCGCGGCAGCCAGATTTTGAACCGCATCTCGGCGCCGATTTCCGCCAGAAGGGCCTGTATCCGCGTATGCCCGGCCTCCGGCCCGCCGCAGGTTCCGGAATCGGATTCCGGCTCGCTGTGAGGATTGGATTCCGGCTCGTCCTCGGGAATGAGAACCGGGATTTGCCTGGTTTCCGCGTTCACCAGGGAGGGCCGAAGATTTTTCCGGTCGGCGGCGGAGAACTCATACCGGACCTTTTCGGCCTCCTGCCCGGTCAGCAGCTGTTCCAGGCAGCAGCCGTCCTCCTCCGGCAGCTCCCGCAAGCTCCTGCGGAACATCGTCGTCCAGACGGTGCTGTTTCGGGGCAGCTCCCTTGTGAAGGAGAGGCGCTCCCAGCAGACGTTCTCCTGGACCGGAATCCCATATTCAGGCGCCAGCCATACCTGCGGGGACACCTGGAACCGCACCTTGAAGGGATCCGCAGACGGCAGGAAAATGGGCGTGTTGTCCAGGAAGCAGGGGGATTTTACTTCCAGAATCCCCACCCAGCGGGACAGCTTTGTCAGGTAGCAGACCAGCTTGTCTCCGGGCCTGACCCTGGAGGCCGCGTTTTGCAGATGCTCCCTGACGCCGGCCGTATTTTTCTCGGAAGCTGTAAAGGCGAAATAGGTCTCCGGCGAAAACAGGCTGATGTAGTATGCCATATCAGTCCTCCCTCAGCGCCTGCTTAGTATCTAGAAGTATGCCGAACGACGGGGAATTTCGCCGCCGGGCAAGGCAGATTTCACAGGGGCAAAAGCATTCCTGCGAAAATATGCCTTACCTGGCGGAAAAGCTCCTCACCTGGGCGTCATATTCGGCTGTGAAGGCAGGTCCTTATTTTGTGCCGAAAATACGGTCGCCCGCGTCGCCCAGGCCGGGGACGATATAGGCGTGGCCGTTCAGCTCCGGGTCCACCGCGGCCACGTAGATGTCCACGTCCGGATGGGCCTTGCGCACCGCCTCAATCCCCTGGGGGGCGGCCAGGATATTCATCAGCTTGATGTGCTGGCAGCCGTAATTCTTCATGAATTGGATGGCCGCCACGGCGGAACCGCCGGTGGCCAGCATGGGATCCAGGACAATCACGTCCCGCTGGTCGATGTCGTCAGGCATCTTGCAGTAGTACTCCACGGGCTGGTGGGTCTCCGGATCCCGGTACAGGCCGATGTGGCCCACCTTGGCGGAGGGCACCAGGTTCAGAATGCCGTCCACCATACCCAGGCCGGCCCGCAGGATGGGGACAATGGCCAGCTTCTTGCCCGCCAGGCACTTGAAGGTGCCCTTGGCGATGGGCGTTTCAATCTCCACGTCCTCCAGGGGCAGGTCCCGGGTGGCCTCGTAGCACTCCAGCGCGGCGACCTCGGAAACAATTTCACGGAACTCCTTCACTCCGGTGTTCTTGTCCCGGAGGATGCCCAGCTTGTGCTGGAGCAGGGGATGGTCCAGAATGTGTACTTTGCTGTCAAACATGGCGGCTGCTCCTTTTCCGTTTTATTTTGCGTTTTCCCGCTCCAGCCTCTCCCGCTCCGCCTGGGACAGGCGGAGGTAGACCGGCGTCAGCTCCTGCGCCGGGACCAGGCCGCCCCTGCGGACCAGCTCCGCCGCCGCCCGGGCCACGCCCCACGCGCTCTGCATACGCAGGTGCTCCGGCGCCAGGGTCAGGGAAACGCCCTGCTGCTGTAGGGTATTATAACACAGATTGGCCCCGTCTCCAACCACGATTTTGGCTTTTTCGATTTTTTTCAGCTCCTCCCCCAGCTCCTCCAGGGAGACGGCCCGGTCGGGACACAGCCGCTCCAGTGCGCCGCCCCGGGCCAGGAACAGGGCGTTGTAGACCTGGCTGCGCCTTGCGTCCATGGCGCAGACAATCACCCTGTCCTCCAGATGGGCCAGAGGCCAGGCCATGGACTCCAGGGTGGAGCAGGGGGCGCAGGGCCTGTCCCCCGCCCAGGCCAGCCCCTTGGCGGCGGATACGCCGATGCGCACGCCGGTAAAGGAACCGGGCCCCGCCGCCACGGCGATTACCTCCGCCTGGGACAGGGGGACCCCGCAGTTTTTCAGCATGTCCGTCACCATGGGCAGCAGGGTGCGGCTGTGGGTCAGGCCGCTGCACTGCCAGCTCTGGGCAATCAGGGTCCCGTCCTCGCACAGGGCCGCCGAGCAGGCGGCAGCCGAGGATTCCAGCGCTAAAATTTTCACACTTCCGCCCCCCTGATCACAATGTGCCGCTGATTTTCCGTCCCGCCCCGGCGCAGGTCCACCCGGACCGCGTCCTCCTCCAGGGCCTCGGACACGTTTTCGCTCCACTCCACGGCGCACACGCCGCCCCGGGCCAGATAGTCCTCCCAGCCGATGCCGTACAGCTCCTCCGGCCCGCCCAGGCGGTACATGTCAAAGTGGAACAGGGGCAGACGGCCCCCCTCGTACTCGTTGACCACGGTGTAGGTGGGACTGGTCACCCGCTCCGGGCAGCCCAGCCCCCGGGCCAGCCCCCGGGTGAAGGCGGTCTTCCCCGCCCCCAAATCCCCCGTGTAGGCCACCACCGTCCCCGGCCGGAGCACCCGGCCCAGCCGTTCGCCCAGCGCCTCGGTCTCCGCCTCGCTGTTGGTTGTGTATTCCATCAGGGAACGCCTCCTTGGGGTGTTGTGGTTCACCCTTTTTTCTTGGCAGAAAAAAGAACTTTTTGCGCAAAACCGCGTTTTGCTTCAGGTTCCGCCCGGCAGGCGGACTTCAGCCGGCCCCCGGGCCGGAGCGGATGCCCGGCGTGTTCACACAAAGTTTTCCGGTTTTGAAAAGATTATAGCACACTTATGGTTTACCTTTCCACAAAAAAGTGTTAGAATATAAACTCGACAAAAACGGAGACGAGGTGAGGCCGTGCGGACGCTGTTTTCCCCCTTTGAGGAGTTTTTCCGGAAAGGGGACAAGGTGCTTCTCTTTCTGTGCCTGCTGGCCAGCGGGTACGGTCTGGTGCTGATTTACAGCGCCACCCGCTATCTCCGCTCCAACCGCCCCGTTTTGGTTCAGCTGCTGGCCATCTGCCTGGGGGTGGCGGCTTACATCATTTTGACCTTTGTGGACCTGCGCCTGTTCGTGGACAAGTGCTGGAAGTGGATCGCCTTTTTTGACGTGGCCTTTGTGCTCTCAGTGCTGACCCCCTTCGGCCACTCTGTGGACGGCAACCGGAACTGGCTGAAATTCCATGACTCCCTGCCCCTGATTCAGCCCGACGAAATCGTCAAGCTGCCCCTGATTCTCCTGCTGGCCTGGCAGATGAGCCGCATCCGGGAAAAGGAGCACGACATCAGCTCCATTCCCTCTGTCTTCCAGCTGGCCGGGCACACCCTGTTCATGGTGGCCCTGGTGGCCGGCGTGTGCGGCGACATGGGCATGTGCGTCATCTATGTGTGTATTTTTGCGGTAATGGCCTGGTCGGCCGGGGTCAAGCTGCGCTGGTTTGCGGGGACCGGCCTTGTGGGCGGCCTGTCCGCGGCCGTTCTGTGGATTTTCATTCTGCCTAAGACCAAGTACTGGACGGACTACCGGCTGATGCGCTTCCGGGTGGTGTTTGACCACAGCCTGGACCCCTCCGGGCGGGGCTTTCAGCAGAACCGCTCCCTTCTGGCCATCGGGTCCGGCCAGCTGACCGGGCAGGGCTACCTCAACGGGACCCAGACCCAGTCCTCCTTCAGCTCCTCCCTCCCCGCCCGGCAGACCGACTTTATTTTCTCCGTCTGCG
The DNA here is from genome assembly GCA_022795855.1 of Lawsonibacter sp. Classification (GTDB taxonomy): domain Bacteria; phylum Bacillota; class Clostridia; order Oscillospirales; family Oscillospiraceae; genus Lawsonibacter. Next base: position 7,969 of record JAAWHL010000008.1, on the reverse strand, counting down.
GGGAGGAGCTGGGGCTGATTGGCTGCGTGCTGCTGCTGGCCATTCTGTTCCTGATTGTATTCCGGTGCATCTGGATTGCCCACAAGTCGGACACCCGCTTTGCCGCCTATGTGGCCATGGGCGCGGCGGCCATGCTTTTGGCGCAGATTGGCTTTAACGTGGGCATGTGCCTGTATATCTCCCCCGTCATGGGGCTGACCCTGCCCTTTATCAGCTACGGCGGGTCGTCCATTGTCACCATGTTCGCCGCCATGGGCATCGTCTCCAGCGTCCAGGCCCAGGCCCTGCCCAGCTGGCTGAAGGACCGGGGGGATTATAATTAGCCCGCCCTGCCGCCGTTCCCCATCCTACGTCCCGTCCTTCCAGTACCACCACTTCAGCTTCTCCGGGTCCGGGTCGGGGGTGGAGGCGTAGTACACCGCGCACCGGTAGACGTACAGCACGCACCGGTCCACTATGCGCCCTTTTTGCCCGCATTCCCGGCGGTACATCTCCTCCGGGTCCGCGCCCTTCAGCGACTGCACGGTGGTATAGCCCAGGGCAGTCAGGTCCTTTTCCCCCTGCTTCCCGATTCCGGGGATTTTTCTCAGCTCTCCCATAGCGAAGCCTCACTTTTTTATCTCGTCCCAGTACCGCCGGGCTGCCTGTTCGTTTTTATTGTCGCCGAACTGGTAGTAGCGGCGGTCTTTCAGCTCGTCGGGCAGGTACTGCTGCCTGACGTAGTGTCCCGGGTAGCCGTGGGGGTAGAGATAGCCCTGCTCCCGCTCCAGCCCCGCCGAGTCGGCGTGGACGTTCTGGAGGTGCCGGGGGATGTCCCCGGTGCGCCCCGCCCGCACGTCGGCCTGGGCGGCGGCGATGCCCTGGTATACCGAGTTGGACTTGGGGGCGGTGGCCAGCAGGATCACCGCCTGGGCCAGGGGGAGCCGGGCCTCCGGCAGGCCCAGCTGCAAAGCGTTGTCCACCAGGGCCTTGACAATCAGCGCCGCCTGGGGGTAGGCCATCCCCACGTCCTCGCTGGCCGAGCACAGGATGCGCCGGATGGCGGTAATCATATCCCCCGCCTCCAGCAGGCGGGCCAGGTAGTGCAGCGCCCCGTCCGGGTCGGAGCCCCGCATGGACTTCATCAGGGCGGAGGCGATATCAAAGTGGGCGTCCCCCTCCCGGTCGTAGCGCATGGCGGATTTCTGGGCCGCGGTTTTGGCGTCGTCCAGGGTGACGGTGATGACGCCGCTCTCCCGCCGGGCGGCGCCCAGCAGCAGCTCGATGGCGTTCATGGCCTTGCGGATATCCCCGCCGCAGGCCCAGGCCAGATGCTCCCGCACCCCCTCCTGGCAGGCCACCCGGGCCCCCAGGCGCTTTTCCATGATGGAGATGCCCCGGTCCACCGCCGGCAGGGCGTCCGCAGCGGTGACGGTTTTGAACTCGAACACCGTGGCCCGGGACAGCACCGCCCCGAACACGGCGAAAAAGGGGTTTTCCGTGGTGGAGGCAATCAGGGTGATTTTGCCGTTCTCCATGAACTCCAGCAGGGACTGCTGCTGCTTCTTGTTAAAATACTGAATCTCGTCCAGATAGAGCAGCACCCCCTCCGGGGCCAGCAGGGTGCCGATTTCCTCCATAATCTCCTTGATGTCGGCAATGGAGGCGGTGGTGGCGTTCAGCCGGTGGAGGGGCCGGTTGGTCCGCTGGGCGATGATGTTGGCCACGGTGGTTTTCCCGGTGCCGGAGGGGCCGTAAAAAATCAGGTTGGGAATGCTGCCCCCCTCAATCACCCGGCGCAGCAGTCCGTCCTCCCCCAGAATGTGCCGCTGTCCCACCACCTCGTCCAGGGTGGTGGGACGTATTTCGTCCGCCAAAGGCCGGTAGGCCATAAGCTCACACCTCTTCTCCGCCCTCCGCCAGGCCGGCGGCGGCGCACATTTTCTCCCGGAACAGGCGGTTGGTCAGCGCCACCGCCCGGCCCACCCCCAGCATGGCCAGCAGGGTGCCGATGCTGATGCCCACGACGCGCCCGGCGAAAACCAGCCCCAGCAGAACTGTGACAGCCACACAGCCCAGGTCAAAGATATTCTTGGTCAGGCCCAGCTCCCAGCCCGCTTTGGCGGCGATGGCCTGGACGATGCCGTCCCCGGGGTTGGGGACCAGCCGCATATTCACCGTCATGGACACGCCGGCTCCCGTCAGGACGATGGCCAGGGCCAGCAGGCCCAGGTTGGCCGCCAGTCCGTGACAGGCGCTGTCGTAGGGAATCCAGTCGGAGAACCAGTTGAGAAGGCCTCCGAATATCGCGCTGACGGCAATCTGGTAGAGGGTCGCGGCCCGCTCCTCTTTTTTCCGGAGAAACAGCTGGGCCGCCACAAACAGGAGGTAAAGAAGCGTGGTCATCAGGCCGAAATTCAGGCCCCAGACGGCCGAAACGCTGTAGGCCACCGAGATGATGGGGGACACCCCCAGCCCGGTTTTGGTGTTCAGGGTGATACCCGCCGCCAGGAGGAGCATCCCCGCGCTGTAAATCAGCAGACGGCTCGCTTTCTTCATGTGCGCTTCTCCTCTCCGGCCGCTTCCTGTATACTGGCAAAATGGCTGCACCAGGGCCGCAGGGTACAGCTTTGGCACTGGGGCCGGCGGGCAACGCACACCGCCCGGCCGTGGAGCACCATCCGGTGGCAGAAGTCGTTGGACTCCTCCGGCGGGAGGACGGCCCGCAGCTGGCTCTCCGTCTTGACCGGGTCCTTGGTGCCGTCGGTCAGGCCCAGCAGGCCGGTGATGCGGATGCAGTGGGTGTCCGCCACCACCACGCCGGGGGTGCGGTACACATCCCCCAGAATCAGGTTGGCCGTCTTGCGCCCCACGCCGGGCAGCTTCAGCAGCTCCTCCATGGTGTCGGGCACCCTTCCGCCGTAATCCCGCAGCAGCATCTGGGAGGCCAGCACAATGTCCTTCGCCTTGGCCCGGAAAAAGCCGGTGGAGTGGATGTACTCCTCCACCTCGGACACCTCGGCCCCGGCCAGGGCCTCCAGGGTGGGGAACCGGGCATAGAGGGCGGGGGTCACCTTGTTCACCCGCTCGTCGGTGCACTGGGCGGCCAGCCGCACCGAGAACAGCAGCTCGTAGTCCTTCCGGTACTCCAGAGAGCAGATTCCGTCCGGATACAGCCGCTTCAGCTCCTCAATAATGGCGTGGATTTCCTGCTTTGTTTTCATCGGTGTCCCTCCTTGGGAAAATAATTTGGCGCGGTAGGGCTATTCTATCACAGCTTGCGGAAAAATTCGACCACAATTTTTTGCGTCCTTTCTTGTTTTTCCTCAAAAACCTGCTATAATATCGGAGAACGCCGCGCAGGACGCGGCGTCTCCTCCCCCCAGGGGGCGTATTTTTCAGGATTCTTAATCCGGAAGGGAGCTTTTCATGCTCAGCCAAGCCATGGATTTTCTCACCGCCGCCGACCCCGAGGTGGGCCGGGCCGTCCGGGCGGAGTTCGACCGCCAGCAGCGCAACATCGAGCTGATTGCGTCGGAAAACATCGTCTCCCCCGCCGTGCTGGCCGCCGCGGGCACGGTGCTCACCAACAAGTACGCCGAAGGGTATCCCGGACGCCGGTACTACGGCGGGTGCCAGTGCGTAGACGAGGTGGAGAACATCGCCATTGAGCGGGCCAAAAAGCTGTTCGGCGCGGAGTACGCCAACGTCCAGCCCCACTCCGGGGCCCAGGCCAACTACGCCGTCTATCAGGCGCTGTGCCGGCCGGGGGACACGGTGATGGGCATGAGCCTGGCCAGCGGCGGCCACCTGACCCACGGCTCCCCCGCCAATTATTCGGGAAAGCACTACAATATGGTGTCCTACGGGGTGGACAGCCGCGGCTTCATCGACTACGGCCAGGTGCGGGAGCTGGCCCTGCGGCACCGGCCCAGAATGATTCTGGCCGGGGCCTCCGCCTACCCCCGGACCATCGACTTTCAGGCCTTCGCCGATATCGCCCATGAGGCCGGGGCGTATCTCTTTGTGGACATGGCCCACATCGCCGGGCTGGTGGCCGCCGGCCTGCACCCCTCCCCGGTGCCCTATGCCGACGTGGTGTCCACCACCACCCACAAGACCCTGCGGGGGCCCCGGGGCGGACTGCTGCTGTGCAGCGACCCGGAGATTGCCAAAAAGCTGAATTCCGCCATCTTCCCCGGCTCCCAGGGAGGGCCGCTGGAGCACATCATCGCCGCCAAGGCGGTGGCCTTCGGCGAGGCCCTGACGCCGGAGTTCAAAACCTATCAGATGCAGATTCTGCAAAACGCCTCCGCCCTGGCCCAGGCCATTCTGGAGGGCGGGCTGGAGCTGGTCTCCGGCGGCACGGACAACCACCTGATGCTGGTGGATCTGCGCCCCGCCGGCCTGACCGGAAAGGAGATGGAGCGCCGCCTGGACGAGGTGTGCGTTACCGTCAACAAAAATGCCATCCCCGGCGACCCCCAGCCCCCCGCCGTCACCTCGGGCATCCGGGTGGGCACCCCCGCCGTCACCTCCCGGGGCTTCACCCAGCGGGACATGGCCGCGGTGGGCAGCCTCATCTGCCGGGCCGCCCGGGCGGACTTTGCGCAGGACGCCCCCGAGCTGCGGCGGCAGGCCCTGGCCCTGACCCGGCAGCACCCCATCTACAGCGAATAGCAGCACCCCCGGCAAGAGGCAGAGGAAGGCCCCGGCGCTTGTGTGAAGCAGCGCCGGGGCCGGTTTCATATGCCGCGGTTCAGGGTCTTGCGCAGGCGTATCTTGCCCTTCAGGGCCCGGTCAATCAGGGTCAAAAACTCCTCCCGGTCCTCCGGCAGGCTCCCCTTCAGGGGCAGATAATTCGAAGCGTGATTGCTGGTGAAGTGGAGCGGATCCACATCCAGGTGCTCCAGCAGCAGGCGGCACTCCTCCAGGATCTGGTCGGGGGTGCACACCCGGAACCGGCCGGCCAGCACGTCGTCCCCCAGGGGGGTGCCCTTGGCGGGGGCGAAGGTCATGGCCGACAGGTGCCGGGGCTTCATCTCGTTCATCATCCGGGCGGTGGACAGGATGTGCTCCTCCCAATCCCCGTCCTGGCCGGTCAGGCCCATAATGACGATGGCCCACAGGTCAATCCCCGCCTGGGCCAGATTCTGCCCCGCCTTCAGCATCTCGGCGGCGGAGCACCCCTTGTTGATGGACTTCAGCACCGCCTCGCTGCCGCTCTCCACCCCCAGGTAGGCCCGGGACAGGCCGGCGGCGTGAAGCTCCCGCAGCTCCTCCGGGGACTTGGACAGGGTGCTTTTGGGCCCGGCGTAGACCGTCACCTTCTTCAGGTTGGGGAAGGTGCCGTACAGCTTGCGCAGCACCTTCAGCAGCTCCTCCGTCCGCATGACAATGGCGTCGCCGTCCATCAGGAACACCCGCTCCAGGCCGGGGCCGTAATAGTCCAGGGCCATGTCGATGTCTTCCAGGATTTCGGCGGTGGGCCGGATGCGGAACTGCTTGCTCTTGTACATGGCGCAGAAGGTGCATTTGTTGTGGGAGCAGCCGATGGTGCACTGAAGCAGGTAGCTCTTCCACTCCCCCGGGGGGCGGTATAAAAGGTCGCTGTCGTATCGCATGGCGCGGTTTCCTTTCCGGTTTTCGGGCGGTCAGCGCCCGTTCAGAATTTCCTCACAGGCCCGGCACAGGGCCTCCATCTCCTCATCGGTGCCGATGGAAATGCGCAGGTAGTTTTCGATGCGGGGCCGGTCGAACCGGCGCACCAGCACCCCTCTGTCCCGCAGGCCCTGCTGAAGGTCCTTCCCGGGGCAGTCCGGGTGGGCGGCAAAGAGGAAATTGGCGCTGGAGTCGTGGACGGCAAAGCCCAGCTCCCGCAGGCGGGCGGCGGCGCGCTCCCGGGTGGCCATAATTTTATGCCGGGTCTCCTCAAAATATTCCCGGTCCTCCGCGGCGGCCTGCCCGGCGGCCAGGGCGACCCGGTCCAGGGGGTAGGAGTTGAAGGAGTTCTTCACGCAGTTCACCCCGGCAATCAGATCCGCGCTCCCCAGCGCCCAGCCCAGGCGCATCCCCGCCAGGGACCGGGACTTGGACATGGTGCCCACCACCGCCAGATTGGGGTACTCGTCAATCAGCGGGACCGCCGACTCCGCCCCGAAATCCACGTAGGCCTCGTCCACCAGCACCACCGCGTCCGGGTTGGCCTGCGCAATGCGGCGGATGTTCTCCAGGGGCTGTGCCCTGCCCGTGGGGGCGTTGGGGTTGCACACCACCGCGCCGCCGTTCCCCCCCAAAAACTTCTCCACCGGCAGGGTGAAGTCCCCGTTCAGGGGAATCTCCTCAAAGTCCAGGCCGAACAGCCGGGCGTACACCGGGTAGAAGCTGTAGGTGATGTCGGGGAAGACCACCTTTTTCCCCGGGGAGAAGAAGGCGTAAAAGCACAGGCCCAGCACCTCGTCCGAGCCGTTGCCGCAGAAGACCTGCTCCGGCCTCAGCCCGTAAAGCTCCGCCAGGGCGGCCCGCAGCGCGCAGGCCTCCGGGTCGGGGTACAGGCGCAGGCTCCCGTCTGCGGCCCGCCGGGCCGCCTCCAGCACCCGCGGCGAGGGGGGATAGGGGTTTTCGTTGGTATTCAGCTTGATGAACACCCGGTCCTTGGGCTGTTCCCCCGGGACGTAGGGCTCCAGCGCCCGGATGCGGCTGCTCCAGTATCTCTTGTCCACTGCCCCGCCCTCCTTCATTTCGGATTTTCCACCGGCTGCCCCTCCCGGAACACCCGGCGGACGCTTTTTTCCGCCTTGGACCGGGGGAGCATCACCTCGTGTCCGCAGCCCCGGCACCGCATCTTGAAGTCCATGCCCACCCGCAGCACCAGCCACTCCTGGCTTCCGCAGGGGTGGGCCTTTTTCATTTTCAGCACATCGTTTACCCGGATGTCCATAGGGAACCCCTCCCCTTTGCCGTGATTTTGTTCCATTATACCGGTCCGCGCTTTTTCTGTCAATCGCGCGGCGGCATTTTTCCCGCCAAAGGGCACCGGCCTTTTTTGACAGCCGGAATCCGCATCCGTCCTGGAAAAATAACAAAACCGACAAAAACGCCTCCGCCCCTGGGGAGGGCCCAAACTTTCCCTTGCCTTTCCAGAAAAGATGCGGTAAAATACCCTGGAAGAAGTCCCTTTAATTTTTAGCTGTGCTAAGGAGGAATTCATCATGGAAACCTATGGCCTGGAAGCGCTGGGCATCATCAATCCCAGCGCCGTTTACCGTAACCTCTCCCCTGCCGTTCTCACCGAGAAGGCCGTGGCCCGGGGCGAGGGCTTCCTGAACAACACCGGCGCACTGTGCGTCAGCACCGGCAAGTATACCGGCCGGTCCCCCAACGATAAGTTCATCGTTGATTCCGCCGGCGTCCATGACGATATCGCCTGGGGCAAGGTCAACGTGCCCACCACCCAGGAGGTCTTCGACGCGCTGTATGAAAAGATGGTGGCCTACCTTCAGAACCGCGAGATTTTCATCTTCGACGGCTTTGCCGGCGCCGACCCCAAATACACCAAGGCCTTCCGCATTGTCAACGAGCTGGCCTCCCAGAACCTGTTCATCCACCAGCTCCTGCTGCGCCCCACTCAGGAGCAGCTGGACAGCTACACCCCCGACTTCACCATCATCGCCGCCCCCGGCTTCAAGTGCATCCCCGAGCGGGACCACGTGAATTCCGAGGCCGCTATCATGATCGACTATGAGAAGAAGATGGTCCTGATTGCCGGCAGCCAGTACGCCGGCGAAATCAAGAAGTCCGTCTTCTCCGTCATGAACTACCTGATGCCCAAGGAGGGCGTATTCCCCATGCACTGCTCGGCCAACATCGGCCAGGACGGGGACTCCGCCATCTTCTTCGGCCTGTCCGGCACCGGCAAGACCACCCTGTCCGCCGACCCCAACCGCAAGCTCATCGGCGACGACGAGCACGGCTGGGCCGACGACTCCGT
>JAAWHL010000086.1 GCA_022795855.1 Lawsonibacter sp. | reverse complement strand
ACCTCATCAGTATGACGAGACGGCCGGGCTACCTACCGGCTCTGGCACACCTCAAAGATGCGCGTTGCGTTTTTATCTTTGTCATTTATATCAAGCCTTCCGGCCAGACACACAGTTTACCATATATTTTCCAATTCCCGTTCAACATCAAGTGTTGTCACGAACCTGCCTTCACATCCCCCTTTTTGAACAACCCGTTTATTCTCCAGCGCCATTGTATGACAGGCCCCCTTCCGGCGGGGCGTTCCCGCGTTCAGGGCCGCTCTTCCTGTCAGCCGTCCTCCCCGGCCAGGATTTTCCGGGCGGTCTGGACCAGGCGGCAGCCGGAATTCATGCTGCGCTTCTGGAGGGCGCGGTGGGCCTCCTCCTCGCTCATTCCGCAGCGCCCCATCAGCGCGGCCTTGGCCTGCTCAATCACCTCCCGCTCCGAGTCGGTGCGGCGGCGGACCAGGCGCTCCACCCGCCGGCCGTACTGGCACAGCAGCAGGACGGCGTTGACCGCCTCCTCCCGGCGGATGGGGGCGCTCAGCTTGAACACGTCCGGGTTGGCGCACAGGTCCAGCTGATGCCGGGGGCCCACCAGCAGCAGGGCGCAGGCGGCAGGCAGGTCGGCGCACAGCCACTCGGCCGGCCCGTCGGACAGCCGGAAACCCGCCACCACGCAGTAAATCTGCTGGGTGCCCAGCGCCCGCCGCACCTGACTGCCGGAGGTGCAGACCAGACAGCTCACCCCGGCGGCCGTCTCCAGCAGGCTGCGGAATTTCTGGGCGGTGTCCTCCCGCTCGAACGCCACAATCACCGTATCCATGGGGTCTCACATCCTTTCGCCCGGCCGCCTTCCCAGGGACTCAATAGGTCACCAGATACTTCTCCAGCTCCCAGCTGGACACCCGGGTGCAGTACTCCTCCCACTCCCTGCCCTTGCCGTGGAAGTAGTGCTCGGCCACGTGCCGGCCCAGCACGTCCATCACCAGGGCGTCATTGCGCATCTCCTTCAGGGCCTCGTCCAGGGAGGCGGGCAGTGCGTCGATGCCCTGCCGCTCCCGGTCGGCCCGGCTCATCTCATAGATATTGGCGGTAATCTCAGGGGGCGGGGTCAGGCCCTGGGCGATGCCGTCCAGTCCGGCGGCCAGGCAGACGGCCACCGCCAGATAGGGATTGCAGGCGGGGTCGGGGGAGCGCAGCTCCACCCGGGTGGACTGGCCCCGGGCAGCGGGAATGCGGACCAGGGCGGATCGGTTGGAGGCCGACCAGGCCCGGTAGCAGGGGGCCTCGTACCCGGGGACCAGCCGCTTGTAGGAGTTGACCAGGGGGTTTGTGATGGCGGTAAAGCCCTTCACATGCCGGAGCAGCCCGGCAATGAACTGGTAGGCCAGAGGCGAGAGCCTGCGCTCCCCCGTCTCGTCGAAGAACACATTTTTCCCGTCCTTGAACAGGGACATGTTGATGTGCATCCCCGAGCCGGCCACCCCGTACAGGGGCTTGGGCATGAAGGTCGCGTGGAGGCCGTTCTTCTGGGCCAGGGTCTTCACCGCCAGCTTGAAGGTCATAATCTTGTCCGAGCCGTCCATAGCCTCAGCGTACTTGAAGTCAATCTCGTGCTGGCCGGGGGTGCACTCGTGGTGGCTGGCCTCAATCTCAAAGCCCATCTCCTCCAGAGACAGGCAAATCTCCCGCCGGGTGGACTCCCCGTGGTCCAGGGGGCCCAGGTCGAAATAGCCCGCCTCGTCCCGGGTGACCGTGGTGGCGCGGCCCTGGTCATCGGTCTCAAACAGGAAAAACTCCAGCTCCGGCCCGATGTTGAAGGTGTCAAAGCCCATGTCCCGGCAGCGCTTCAGCACCCGGCGCAGCACCCCCCGGGGGTCGCCCACAAAGGGGGTGCCGTCCGGGTTGTACACGTCGCAAATCAGACGGGCCACCTTCCCCTGGGCGGGGCGCCAGGGGAAAATCGCAAAGCTGTTCAGGTCCGGGTGGAGGTACTGGTCGGATTCGTTGATGCGGGTGAAGCCCTCGATAGAGGATCCGTCGAACATAATCTGGTTGCTGACGGCCTTCTCAATCTGGGAGGCGGTGATGGCCACGTTTTTCAGCTGACCGAAGATATCCACAAACTGCATCCGGATAAATTCGATGTCCTCCTCCCGCACAATGCGGAGGATGTCTTCTTTCGTATAAGCCATGATAACCTGAGCATCCTTTCTGTCAATGTGAATTTTTCCGTCTCCTTCTTGCATATTCGGTTTGAATATAGGGCCATTATAAACGATAGCAGGGGTGTGTCAAGAAAAATCTGAATTCCCCGCCTGGGAAAGCTGCATCCGGTGTGAATCCCTACAAACCGGGCGGGGCGCGGGGGCAAAAATCTTGGGAGAATCCATGAAGTTCTGTTTTTCCGGCAAAAAACACTTGCAAATCGGGTAAAGAAGGAGTAACTTGAAAAGCAGAAAAGGCGAGCCCGAGGTTGGGCGCGCTGTCATACGGAGAAAGAGCGAGCGGCAAAGGGGCCCATGCGGGCGCCTTTGCCGCTTTTTTTCAGAGGACGGCGGTCTTTTTCAGTCTGTTTCGTGGAAAGGATAGAGAATATGGGTACGAATATTGCGGAGATTTTCGGCAGCAGCGTGTTCAGCCACACCGTCATGCGCCAGCGCCTGCCCAAAAAGGTGTATGCCGAGGTGATGAACGTCATTGAGAACGGGGGCAACATCTCCATGGCCTCCGCCGACGTGGTGGCCAACGCCATGAAGGACTGGGCCGTGGAGAAGGGGGCCACCCACTACACCCACTGGTTCCAGCCCCTGACCGGCATTACCGCCGAGAAGCACGACTCCTTCCTCACCGCCCCCGACGACAGCCGCACCCTGCTTCAGCTCACCGGAAAGCAGCTGATTATGGGCGAGCCGGACGCCTCCTCCTTCCCCTCCGGCGGCCTGCGCTCCACCCACTACGCCCGGGGCTACACCGCCTGGGACATGACCTCCCCCGCCTTTGTCAAGGAGATGTCCTGCGGCACGATTCTTTGCATTCCCACCATCTTCGTCTCCTACAACGGGGAGGCCCTGGACAAAAAGACCCCCCTGCTGCGTTCCATGGAGGCCATCAACGCCCAGGCCCTGCGCATTCTCCGCCTGTTCGGCAACACCTCCGCCAAGCGGGTGCTCCCCTTTGTGGGCGCGGAGCAGGAGTATTTTCTGGTGGACCGGGAGAAGTATCTCAAGCGCCGGGACCTGATTTACACCGGCCGCACCCTCTTCGGCGCCCCCGCCCCCAAGGGCCAGGAGCTGGACGACCAGTACTTCGGCGTCATCCGCTACCGGGTGGGCAAATTCATGGCCGACCTGAACCAGGAGCTGTGGAAGCTGGGCATCCCCGCCGCCACCCAGCACAACGAGGTGGCCCCCGCCCAGCATGAGATGGCCCCCGTCTATACCATGTGCAACCTGGCCGTGGACCAGAACCAGCTGGCCATGGAGACCATGAAGCGGGTGGCCACCCGCCACGGCCTGGTCTGCCTGCTCCACGAAAAGCCCTACGCCGGCGTCAACGGCTCAGGCAAGCACAACAACTGGTCCATCGGCACGGACACCGGCGAAAACCTGCTGGATCCCGGCGACACGCCCAACGAGAACCTCCAGTTCCTGCTGGTGCTGGCCTGCATCATGGCGGCGGTGGACAACCACGCCGACCTGCTGCGCTGCTCGGCCTCCTGCGTGGGCAACGAGCACCGCCTGGGCGCCCAGGAGGCCCCTCCCGCCATTATCTCCATCTTCCTGGGGGACCAGCTGGACAGCGTGGTCAGCCAGATTGTCTCCAACGCCGACTCCATCCAGGTACTGGCCGCGGGCAAGCTGGATTCCGGCGTGTCCACCGTGCCGGTCATCAGCAAGGACGCCACCGACCGCAACCGCACCTCCCCCTTCGCCTTCACCGGCAACAAGTTTGAGTTCCGCATGGTGGGCTCCTCCGATACCATCGCTGACGCCAACATCACCCTCAACGCCATTGTGGCCCAGGCCTTCAGCGACGCGGCCGACGTGCTGGAACAGGCGGAGGACTTCCCCGCCGCCTGCACCCGGCTGATCCACGACCTGATGGCCCGGCATCAGCGCATTGTCTTCAACGGCAACGGCTACTCCGACCAGTGGGTGGAGGAGGCCGAACGCCGCGGCCTGCCCAACCTGCGCTCCCTGGTGGATGCGGTGCCCAGCCTGACCACGGACAAGTCCGTGCAGCTGTATGAGAAATTCAACATCTACACCCGGTCCGAGCTGGCCTCCCGGGCGGAAATCCGCTACGAGACCTACGCCAAGGTGCTGCGCATCGAGGCGAAAACCATGATTCATATGGCCAGCAAGCACTACATCCCCGCCGCCATCCACTACTCCACCCGGCTGGGGCAGTCCGTCGCCGCCGTCTCCGGCGCGGGGGCCGAGCCCGCCGTGCAGCGGGAGCTGCTGGTGAAGTGCAGCCAGCTGCTGGCCCGGTGCAGCCAGGCCCTGGAGGAGCTGAAGGCGCTGTCCTCCCAGGTGGACGCCATGGACGACGTGAAGGAGATGGCCCACGCCTACCATGACAGGATCGTCCCCGCCATGGCCGCCCTCCGGGCCCCTGTGGACGAGCTGGAGCTGATGGTGGATAAGTCCATCTGGCCGGTGCCCACCTACGGCGACCTGATGTTTGAGGTATAAACGCCTGCCCGCTCCCCGCGGCCCCGTTTCGGACGGCTGCGGGGGGCGCCGCGCTGTTTTTTGCTCCCTTTTCAGGTTTGCACTGCTCCACGGCATTGGGCCGGGCATTTGGCAAAATATTTGAAGAGGCCGCCCCTGCGGAACGCGGCTGCCCAGTATACCCGAATTCGTCAATACAAAATATGTTCCTTGTGATATTGGATGAACTCCTCTTTAGGAAAAGACGGCAGATACCCATATTCGTCTACCATCAGCTTGAGTATTGCGGCAGCTCCTGCCTGGGTATTGATGCTTTTTGCCGGGCTGAATTCAATGTCGGTAAAATAAGTATAGCCTGAAACTGCATTGATTTCCTCTGCTGCAAACGATCCTTTTACGGCGGTCAGATAGATAAAATCATAGAATACTGTTTGGGGAACCAAAGGAAAATCTTCCTTTCAGCAGCGAAACGCTTTTAGGTTTCCCGAGCGATGCAGCCTCTCATCACGCTCCGTTTCCATTCGGACAAATGCGCATTAAGATAGTCTATAATATCTGTATAGATTTTCTCATGGGACGAATGATGGCAGCACTGTCATGATTTGTTTCTTCCTGTAACTATATCAGAAAAACTCATCACAGCACACCTCTGAAAATGCCGATTTCCCATTTCGGCCCATTTCAGATTGCAGCATATTATGGCCGCCGCATCAATACAGGGTCCTATCCAAATTCGTCATGCTCAACGGCTGGATCGAGGTCAAGTCCGGCATAGTGAAAGGGGATGTTTTCTGTTGCAATTTTCTCCCGGCCGTGCTATACTGTATTCGTAATGTTATAAGCAGAGTTTCCAACGGGAAAGGAGCATCTATGCCGCTGACTGCGTTTTGGCTGATTGTCTTCATCGCCCTGGTGGCAGGCGAGGCGGCCACCATGGGCCTCACCTCCATCTGGTTCGCTGTGGGCGCCCTGGGCGGGCTGCTGGCCGCCTCCTTCGGCGGGCCCCTCTGGTTCCAGCTGGTGGTGTTCGTGGTGCTGTCCGCCGCCGCTCTGGCCACGGTCCGCCCCATTGCCGCCCGCCATTTCCGCCCCCGGCACGCCGCCACCAACGCCGACCGGGTGGTGGGCAAGAGCGGCCTTGTCACCGAAACCATTGACAACTCCCGCACCCAGGGGCAGGTCAAGGTGCTGGGCCAAATCTGGACCGCCCGCAGCGAGCAGGACGTGGTCATCCCCCAGGGGACCCAGGTCCGGGTGCTGCGCATTGAGGGCGTCAAGGTGTTTGTCGAGGCCGAATAGGCCGGCAAAAATAAGTAAAGGAGAGCGTACAAAATGGATATTTTAGGAAAAATCCTGCCCGCTGTAATCATCGGCATTGTGATTCTGGTGGTGCTGGGCTCATGCGTCAAGATTGTCCCCCAGTCCCGGGCCTACGTCATCACCCGCCTGGGCGTGTTCCACTCCGTCTGGAACGAGGGCCTGAAGTTCAAGCTGCCCTTTGTGGACCGGATAGTCAAGAACATATCCCTGAAGGAGCAGGTGGTGGACTTCGCGCCCCAGCCCGTCATCACCAAGGACAACGTGACCATGCAGATTGACTCAGTGGTCTACTTCCAGATTACCGACCCCAAGCTGTATACCTACGGCATCGAGAACCCCATGTCCGCCATTGAGAACCTGACCGCCACCACCCTGCGCAACCTGATTGGCGACCTGGACCTGGAGCAGACCCTGACCAGCCGCGACCACATCAACACCAAGATGCGCGCCCTGCTGGACGAGGCCACCGACCCCTGGGGCATCAAGGTCAACCGGGTGGAGCTGAAGAACATCATGCCGCCCCGTGACATCCAGGAGGCCATGGAGAAGCAGATGCGGGCCGAGCGGGAGCGCCGGGAGTCCGTCCTTCAGGCCCAGGGCAAGAAGGAGTCCCAGATTCTGGTGGCCGAGGGCGAGCAGCAGGCCGCCATCCTGCGGGCCAACGCCTCCAAGGAGGCCGCCATCCTCCAGGCCGAGGGTGCAAAGCAGGCCTCCATCCTCCAGGCCGAGGGCGCAAAGCAGGCCAAGATCCTGGACGCCGAGGCCGAGGCCCTGGCCATTCTGAAGGTCCAGCAGGCCACCGCCGACGCCATCCGGCTGATTAACGAGTCCAGCCCCGGCCAGGGCGTGCTGACCATCAAGGCTTTGGAGGCCTTCCAGGCCGCCGCCAACGGCAAGGCCACCAAAATCATCATCCCCAGCGAGCTGCAGGGGCTGGCCGGTCTGGCCGCCTCCGCCAAAACCGTCTTCGACACCGAGGACCCCAAGGCCACCATCACCAAGACGGTGCCCAAACAATAAGGAACGAAAAAAGCGCTCCCTGCGGGGAGCGCTTTTTTGCTGACATGTCTGAGGAAATCCCTGCCGGATTTCCAGAAAATGAGACGCAGGCACGGCGGGGGCGCAGGCCGGTCTGTCCCGGCTTATTGATCCAGCTGCCGGGCCACCGCCTCCAGATAGTTGGGGGAGAACCCCTCAATCTTCCCGCTGTCAAAGGCGGCGGCCACTGCCGGGTCGATGGGCAGGCGGGCCAGAACGGGGACGTTCAGAGAGGCGGCCACCTCCTCAATGCGGCTCTCGCCGAAGATGGCGTGGCGCTGTCCGCAGCCGGGGCACTGGAAATAGCTGTAATTCTCGATGATGCCCAGCACGGGAACCTCCATCATGTGGGCCATGTTCACCGCCTTGGTGACAATCATGGAGACCAGGTCCTGAGGGGAGGTGACCACCACAACCCCGTCCACCGGCAGGGACTGGAACACGGTCAGGGGCACGTCGCCCGTTCCGGGGGGCATATCCACAAACAGGAAGTCCACATCCCCCCACACCACGTCGCTCCAAAACTGGGTGACCACGCCGGCGATGACGGGCCCGCGCCAGATAACGGGGTCGGTTTCGCTGGCGGTGAGCAGGTTCAGGCTCATCAGCTCAATGCCGCCGGGGGTGACGGCCGGGTCGATGCCCGCGTCGGTGCCGGTGGCACGCTGATGGACGCCAAAGGCGGTGGGAATGGAGGGGCCGGTGATATCCGCATCCAAAACGCCCACCTTCTTTCCCCGGCGTGCCATAGCGGCGGCCAGGCTGGCGGTGACGGTGCTTTTGCCCACCCCGCCCTTTCCGCTGATGACAGCGATTACCTTCTTGATATTGGACAGGGCGTTGGCGGGGGCGCGCAGGTCGCGCTGGGCACAGGACTCCCCGCAGGAGGAACAGTCGTGGGTACAGTTGTCAGGCATGGTACAATCTCCTTTTTTGTGGTGATATGGGGAAGGACTCCTACTTCCCCTTGAGCTCCGGGCGGGAAGCAAAACACTTGGTAATCCGCTCCCCGGTGGCGTGGATTACCTGGAGCAGGGACTGGTAGAGGGCGGGATAGTCCCGGGCCAGGGCGTCGTGGTTGATGGGCGGGAAGGTCCCCTTGGCCTTGGCGTGGGCGGCCAAGGCGTCCACATAGTCCACCTCGCTGCATTTCATGTCCGCCTCGCCCAGGCCGGTGCGGAAGCGCAGAAGCGGGACTGCAAAAAAGTCCGGGTTGTTGGAGGCGTCCGCCTGATACAGGTGGCGGAACAGCTGGCACACGGCGGTACCCAGATAGTGGGAGGCGGCGCGCACGGCCTCCCGGCTGCCGGTTTTGCCCAGCAGGTCGAACAGCACGCCGATGGAGTTGACCAGCAGCTTTTTGGACAGCAGGGCCAGCACGCTGCTGCGGATGGAGTTGTCCTTCTGGCCGGTCAGGTCGTACAGCTCGTCGGGGGCGATGGTGGTGCCGTCCCGGGACATGCTGCGGCCCAGCAGGTAGTCGGCGGAGACGCCGTAGTAGTTGCAGGCCTTAACCACAAAGGTCAGCCCGGGCTCCCGGATTCCGTTTTCATAGTGGCTGAGCAGCGCCTGGGAGATATCCAGCGCCCCGGCGGCGGTGCGCTGGCTGACCCCCTTCTCCTGACGGAGCAGGGAGAGCGTGCGGGAAAATTCTGCGTTCAATCCTCTTCACCTCTGGAAACACAATGGAGCGTCTTATAACCATAACACTTGGTATAGTATAGACGAACCACTACCAGAGGTAAAGAGGGAAAATGATTTTTCGGCGTTTTTTCAGAAATTTTGTCGGGCCGGCGGATGCGCTCCATGAATTTTATTCCGGGAAAGGCGGGAATATACTTGCATTTGCCGGCGGAAAATGCTACCATAATCTCAGAAAAACGGCCTGAGCAGGGCCGCACACCACATCATTGGGAGGAAAACGCACATGTTCAAAAAGCTCATCGAAATCCTGAAGGCCCACCCCCGCAAGATTGTCTTCACCGAGGGCACTGACCCCCGAATCCTGGAGGCGTCCGCCCGCCTGCTGTCGGGCACCTTCCTGACCCCCATCCTGGTGGGCAAGGAGCAGGAGGTCACCGCCGCCGCCGAGGAGGCCGGCTTCAACATCCGGGGCGCCGTCATTCTGGACCCTGAGACCTACCCGGAGATGGACGCCATGGTGGAGAAGATGGTGGAGCTGCGCAAGGGCAAGATGACCCCCGACGAGTGCCGCGCCGCCCTGCACAAGGGCAACTACTTCGGCACCATGCTGGTGGCCATGGGGAAGGCCGACGCCCTGCTGGGCGGCGCCACCTACTCCACCGCCGATACCGTCCGCCCCGCCCTCCAGCTGGTCAAGACCCGCCCGGGCAACAAGATTGTCTCCTCCTGCTTCATCATGGTCCGCGCCTCCGCCACCGGCGACAATGAGGTGCTGGCCATGGGCGACTGCGCCATCAACATCAAGCCCAACGAGGACGAGCTGGTGGAAATCGCCGTGGAGACCGCCAAGTGCGCCAGAATCTTCGGCGTGGACCCCAAGGTGGCCTTCCTCAGCTACTCCACCAAGGGATCCGGCAAGGGCGAGGACGTGGACAAAATGCGCAACGCCTGCCAGAAGGCCAAGGCCGCCATGCCCGACGTGCCCGTGGACGGCGAGATGCAGTTTGACGCCGCCGTCTCCCCCACCGTGGGCCAGCTGAAGTTCCCCGGCTCCCCCGTGGCCGGCTACGCCAACACCTTCATCTTCCCCGACATCAATGCCGGCAACATCGGCTACAAGATTGCCCAGCGCCTGGGCAGCTTCGACGCCTACGGCCCCATCCTGCTGGGCCTGAACGCCCCCATCAACGACCTCAGCCGGGGCTGCAACGCCCAGGAGGTCTACTCCATGGCCATCATCACCGCC
>JAAWHL010000085.1 GCA_022795855.1 Lawsonibacter sp. | reverse complement strand
TTTGAAATACACCAAGTATTCCCGCAAAAATTTGCCTTGTCCGGCGGCAAATTTCCTCGTCATCCGGCATACTTCGAGATATTAAACAGGCTCTTAGAAGCTGTACCAATCGCCTCAGCACGCATCTTTGTGGCCGAAATCGCCGCTGGCTGCGTGAAAAAATTTTGAAATACATCCAGTATTCCTGCGGTTTTTTGCCTTGCCGGCAGCCATTTCGCCTCGCAAATCTGCGCACTTCAGTTAATAGCACAGCTTCTTAGAACCTGTATTCACAACCTCAAACGCGCGCCTGGGCGTCCATTGCGGTTGTGAATACAGATTCTTAAAAATAAACCAAAGCAAAACGCAGTTTTGCGCAAAAGTTTTCTTTTTGATTCTTTTTCTTTTTCAAAAGAAAAAGAATGAACAACCTCAAAGCCCCTCCAGCTCCTCCATCCAGAGGGCTGCCACCGCGTCGGACGGCATCCGCCAGTCGCCCCGGGGGGAGAGGGTGACCGAGCCCACCTTGGGCCCGTCGGGCAGGCAGGAGCGCTTGAACTGCTGGGTGAAGAAGCGGCGGTAGAAGCTGCGCAGCCACTTGAGAATGGTATCCCTGCCGTAGCGGTCCCCCAGGGCGTACAGGGCCAGCCGGAAAATCTTTTTCGGCGGGAAGGCCCAGCGCACGGCGTAATAGAGGAAAAAATCATGCAGCTCGTAGGGCCCCACCAGGTCCTCGGTGCGCTGGGAGATTTTCCCGTCCACAGCGGGCAGCAGCTCGGGGGAGACGGGGGTGTCCAGGATATCCTCCAGCACGGTGGACAGCCTGCGGTCCTCCCGGGCCTTGTCCCCGGCCACGAAGGAGACCAAATGGCGCACCAGGGTCTTGGGGATGCCGGCGTTGACCCCGTACATGGACATGTGGTCCCCGTTGTAGGTGGCCCAGCCCAGGGCCAGCTCGGACAGGTCGCCGGTGCCGATGACCATGCCGCCGGTCTGGTTGGCGATGTCCATCAGCACCTGGGTGCGCTCCCGGGCCTGGCCGTTTTCAAAGGTGACGTCCTGCTTTTCCATGGGCTGGCCGATATCCTGGAAGTGCCGGCGCACCGCCTGGCCGATGTCGATGCGGCGCAGGGTGGCGCCCAGCCGCCCGGCCAGCTCCACGGCGTTGTCCCGGGTGCGGTCGGTGGTGCCGAAGCAGGGCATGGTGACGGCGATGATGTCGCTGGCCGGCCGGTCCAGCATCCCCATGGCCAGGGCGGCGATGAGGATGGCCAGGGTGGAGTCCAGCCCTCCGGACAGCCCGACGACGGCGGTCTTGGCCCGGGTGTGCTCCAGGCGCTTTTTCAGCCCCAGGGCGGCCACGGCCAGAATCTCCTCGCACCGGGCCTTCCGGTCGGCGGCGTCCTCCGGCACAAAGGGGGTGGGGGAGACGGGCCGGGTCAGGACGGTCTCGGTGCGCTCCAGGGAGAAGGAGGCGCGGCCGATTCCCAGGGCGTGGGCCCGGGCCTCGGGGGTCTCCCGCTCCGGGGCGAAGGTGTTCATCCTCCGCCGCTCGCCGGCCAGCCGGTTCACGTCGATTTCGCTGACGGTCAGCCCCGCCTCAAAGCGCTGCTCGGCCAGCAGGCTGCCGTTTTCCGCAATCAGGTTGTGCCCGGCGAACACCAGGTCGGTGGAGGACTCCCCCTCGCCGGCGTCGGCGTAGACGTAGCCGCACACCAGCCGGCCCGACTGCCCCGCCGCCAGCTGGCGGCGGTAGGCGGCCTTGCCCACCACCTCGTCGCTGGCGGACAGGTTCAGGATCAGGGTGGCCCCCGACTGGGCCAGGGCGGCGGAGGGGGGGACCGGCGCCCACAGGTCCTCGCAGATCTCCACACCCACCACCAGGTTGGGCACGGTCTCGCACGCCCAGGTCAGGCAGGAGGACAGGGGGACCTGCCTGCCGCACAGCTCCACCAGCGCGTCCGTATCCTTGCCGGAGGCGAACCACCGCCCCTCGTAAAACTCCCCGTAGCTGGGGATATAGGTCTTGGGCACCAGCCCCAGCAGCTCCCCGCGGCAGAGCACCGCGGCGCAGTTGTACAGCCTGCCGTCCCA
This sequence comes from Lawsonibacter sp., assembly GCA_022795855.1. Lineage (GTDB taxonomy): Bacteria > Bacillota > Clostridia > Oscillospirales > Oscillospiraceae > Lawsonibacter. The sequence goes on along the minus strand of JAAWHL010000085.1, from coordinate 8,039 downwards.
CGGGCTGCGCACCGGCAGGCCGACAGCGGCCAGCATATCCAGCTGTCCGGTCTCCTCCAGGATGTGCCCCAGGGCCGCCTCGGCCCCGTCCAGCAGGGTCTCCTGCAAAAACAGGTCGCCGCAGGTGTAGCCGGTAATGCACAGCTCCGGCAGGCACAGCACCTTGACCCCCTGGCCCGCCGCCTGCTTCATCAGAGAGATGATCTGTCCGGCGTTGTACCGGCAGTCGGCCACCCGGATTTTGGGGGTGCCGGCGGCCGCTTTGATGAATCCGTCCCGCATGGATTGTCCTCCTCCCGGAAAATTGGGAAAGGGCGGGCCGCCCTTTCCTTTGTTTTCCTATATCATACCCCAAAACGGCGGGGAATGCAACCGGTCTCTTCCGTAACCTAAGCGCCTGTATTCACAGCCTCAGGCGCACGCCGGGCGGGGCTTTTCCCGCCATGCTGTGTCCCGTTTTTTGAAATCCGCCAAGGATTTCTGCCAAAAGGCGCCCTGCCTGGCGGAAAAAATCCTCACCCGGGCGCCATTTTCGGCTATCAATACAGGTCCTAAGTGCCGACGGCAAAAAACTCCGGCGTTTTTACCAACGGCGCTGCCATGAATATGACCAAGGCGAAAAGGGGGAGGGTTTTTGTGTCCCGCCTGTGAATTTTAAAAAAACCGTCTGGACATTTGAACGGGATTCAGGTATCATGATATGTCAGGAAAATATAAAAACGGCTCTTGCTGCTTGGAGGTGCGCTATGCCTCACCGCATTTTCGGCGGGATCCACCCCGCCGCCCGAAAAGAGAATACCCGGCGCAAGCCGCTGATGCTGCTGGATGCGGCCCCGCTGCGGGTGTTCATCCCGCTGGACATGAGCTCCGGATCCGTCCCCGTGCCCGTGGTGCGGGTGGGGGACCATGTGGGCATCGGCCAGATGATTGCCCAGGCCGACGATGAGGAGGGGACCAGCGTCCACGCCAGCGTCTCCGGCGTGGTGGAGGTTATCCAGCCCCACCCCTTCCCCTGGGGCGGGATGGCCAGCACCGTGGTCATCGCCAACGACCAGCGCAGCAGCCTCTGCCCCAATCCCCTGCCCCCCCTGCCGCCGGAGACGGTCTCCCAGGAGGAGATTATGGCCCGGATTCAGGCCGCGGGCATCACCGACATGGGCCGGGACGCCTCGCCGGCCCAGTGGAAAATCTCCCGGGCCCGGGGGCGGGTGGATACCCTGATTGTCAACGCCGCCGAGAGCGACCCCTACGTCACCGCCGACCACCGTCTGCTGCTGGAGCGGGGGCAGATGATTCTGCTGGGCACCCGGGCGCTGGCCCAGGTGCTGGGCATCAACCGGATGATTATCGCGGTGGAGGGGGACAAGCTCAACGCCGCGGAGTCCCTGGAACGGAGGATGCTCCGCCGGGGCCTGCGGGTGGAGCTGCGCATCCTGCCCTCCCGCTATCCCCTGGGGGGGGAGAAGCAGATCGTCCAGGCGGTCACAGGGCGGGAGGTCCCCCCCGGCGGCACCGCGCTGGATGTGCGGTGCGTGGTCTTCAACGTGGCCGCCGCCTTCGCCGTGGGGGAGGCCATCGGCAAGGGCCGCGCCCTGACCCACCGGGCGGTCACCGTCTCGGGGGGCGCGGTGGCCCGGCCCAGAAACCTGTGGGTGCCCATCGGAACCCCTCTGAAGGACCTGGTGGAGGCCGCGGGCGGCTTCCGGGAAAAGCCGGAGCTTCTGTTGCTGGGCGGCCCCATGTCGGGCATCGCCCTGCGGGATCTGAACGCCCCGGTCATCAAAAACACCAACAGCCTGCTGTGTCTGGCCGCCTGGGAGCGGCCGGCGCAGAAGAAAGCCGCCACCTGCATCCGGTGCGGGCAGTGCGTGTCCGCCTGCCCCATGCACCTGGCCCCCATCTTCGTCCACCGGGCCCTGCGCATCCAGGACCAGAAGCAGCTGCGCCGGCTCCACCCCCAGGACTGCATGGAGTGCGGCTGCTGCTCTTACATCTGTCCCTCCCACATTCCGCTGGTGGAGACTATGCGCGCCGCGCGGACGGCGCTGAGCGAGGAGGCGGTGCTATGAATTCCCATCCTTCCGCCGGCCGGGTGCCGCCCCAGCTGGCCCGCACCTACACCACCCGGGCCATCATGCGGGACGTGCTGGTGGCCCTGATTCCCTCGCTGGGGATGTCGGTCTTCCTGTTCGGGCCCAGGGTGCTGTCCCTGACCGCCGTCAGCGTCGTCACCTGCCTGCTGTCGGAGTATCTCTACCGCCGCTTCACCGGCAAGAACAACACCCTGGGCGACCTGTCCGCCTGCGTCACCGGCCTGCTGCTGGCCATGTGCCTGCCGGTGACCGCCTCCTACTGGGCCCCGGTGCTGGGGGGCGTGTTCGCCATTGTGGTTGTCAAGCAGCTCTACGGCGGCCTGGGGGGCAATTTCATGAACCCCGCCCTGGCCGGGCGGATGCTCCTGTGCACCTTCCCCCACATGATGACCACCTGGTCCCGGGCCCTGGACTGGGTGCCGGTGACGGGAGAGCTGGACGCGGTATCCTCCGCCACCCCCATGTCCTACCTCCACAACGGCGTCCTCCCCCCCCTGGAACCGGCCCAGATGCTGCTGGGGCAGCACGGCGGCTCCATCGGCGAGGTATCCGTCTTCATGCTGCTGCTGGGGGGGATCTACCTGCTGCTGCGGGGGGTCATCACCCTGCGCATCCCCCTGTCCTTCCTGGGCACGGTGGCGGTGCTGACCTTCCTGACCCCCCGGGACGGAACCGCCCTGGCCTGGATGACCGCCCAGCTGTGCAGCGGCGGGCTGGTGCTGGGGGCCATTTTCATGGCCACCGACTACACCACCTCCCCGGTCACCCCCCGGGGGCAGGTGCTGTACGGCGTCGGCTGCGGCGCGCTGACCGTGCTGCTGCGCAGTTACGGCTCTTACCCGGACGGGGTGGGCTGGGCCATTCTGACCATGAACTGCGTGGTATGGCTCCTGGACCGGGCGGGAATGCCCCGCCGCTTCGGCGTGCGCCCCCTGGCCTTCACCCGGCGGCAGCTGCTGCGGGCCGGGGAGAACCTGTCCTCCATCAAGTTTGTCGTGCCCAAGTGGCGACTCCCGGCCTGGACCAAGGGCAAAATGCCCGGGGAGGAGCACCTGGACGAAATCCGCCGCTTCGGCCAGTGCGCCGCCTGCCTGGGCGGCTCCATGGCGGCAATGGTGCTTCTGGTGTCCCTGACCCACACCGTAACCGACCTGGACATCGCCCGCCGGGGCAATCAGGCCGAGCAGGCCATCCTGGCCCAGGCCATGCCCGCGGCCGAAATCCGCACGGAGACCCCCTACCGCTCCCCCGACGCAGTGAGCATTTCCGCCGGCTACGCCGGCAGCGAGCTGCTGGGCTACTGCATTGAGGTCCAGACCCCCGGCTTCGGGGGGGTCATCACCATGGTGGTGGGGGTGGACCTGAACGGCACGGTCACCGGCGTGGCCGTCACCGGGCACAAGGAGACCCTGGACATGGGCACGCAGGCCCTGGACAAGCGCTATCTGGACCGCTTCATCGGCCGGTCGGGCACCCTGCACCTGTCCGGCCCCAACTCGGTGGACATCGTGTCGGGCGCCACTGTTACCTCCAAGGCGGTGATTACCGCCGTGAACCGGGCCCTGTCCGTCGCCGCCAACCTGGACACCGGCGGGGACATCGACTACACCGACGGGGATGTTTAGGGCGGAAAGGAGATCTCTATGGATTCGGTACATTTGACAGGCGTGGCTCTGGCCGCCCTGCTTTCGGAAAATTTCCTGCTGGTCAGCTGCCTGGGCATCGGCACCCGGGTGGAGGCCTTCCGCAGCTACACCGAGGCCAAGCGCACCGGCCTGAGCCTGCTGCTGGCCATGCTCTGCACCGTGCCGGCCTCCTGGGCGGCGGATATGCTGCTGCTGCGCCAGTTCGGGCTGGAGCACCTGCGGCTGATGGTGTTTACCCTGATTGCCCTGGGCACGGTGGCCCTGCTGCGGGTCTTCTTCAAGACCTTCCTGCCCGAGCTGTCCGCCCGGCTGGACGCCAGCCTGGCCGCCCTTTCCACCAACTGCGCCGCCCTGGGCGCCGCGCTGCTCTCCTCCCTGCGGGGATACGAGCTGAGCCAGGCCGTGACCTTTGCCCTGTGCGGTGGGCTGGGCGTGCTGGTGGTGCTTATCAGCTTTGCCGGGCTGCGCCAGGACGTGGGCTTTGACGACTGCCCCAGGGCCTTCCAGGGCGCCCCCATCGAGCTGATTACCGCCGGACTGATGGCCCTGGCCCTGGTGGGCTTCTACGGGCTGCACATCGGCTGAAATTGTTTGGAAAACGAGGTGGGAACATGCGATTGAACCCCAAGGAGCTGAAAGGGCCGGCGCGGCAGGCCATGCGCGCCGCCGTCCCCTCCGCCCTGCTGATGACCCTGCTGTTCTGGCTGCTGACCGACGTGCTGGATACCATGGTGACCATCTTTGCCCCCGACGCCTCGCTGGACAGCCTGACCGCCAGTCTGAGCGGGCAGGGCGCGGACGGCTGGATGGCCATGTTCCTGAGCATCCTGCTGACCCTGTACCTGGTGGTGATGCGCTTTGGATACCGGGCCTGGGCCCTGCGCACCGCCCGGGGGGAACAGGCCGGCTTCGGCTGCCTGCTGGACGGCTTCGGCATGGCCGGCCGGGTGCTGCTGATGCAGATGCATATCTTCCTGCGGATGTTCCTGTGGTGCATCGCGTGCACCACGGTTTTGGCCGGGGTCCTGACGTCGGTGTTCCTTCTTCTGGACCTGAACCCCTACCTTCTGTACCTGCTGGTCTGGCTGCTCATCCCTCTGATTTATCTGGCGGTGCTTCTGCTTACCATGCGCTACTCCCTGGCCGCCTACCTGCTGTGGGATTACCCGGACGCGGGGCCCGGCACGGCGGTGCGGCGCAGCGCGGAGATGATGCGGGGGAACGTGTGGCGTATGTTCCGGCTGTACCTGTCCTTCTGGCTGTGGTTTTTGGCCGGCTTTGCCCTCTCCTCGGCGGCGGAGCTGGGGATGCTGCTCCCCTTTGCGGACACCATCCGCCAGCTGCTGGAGGTTCAGGACTACGCCGCGCTGATTGTCCTGGTCCAGCGGGCCCTCCATACGCCCGCGGCCCTGCTGTGCGTCCTTCTGGCCGGCCTGCCCCTGTCGCTGTTCTTCACGCCCTACTTCCACCTGGCGCAGGCCAACTTTTACCGGGACCTGTCCCGGGAGACGGTGGGGCCCGCGTTCTCCGGCGAGAGCTTCTGACCGCGCTCGGCCCGCCGTCCGGCATACCGCGAGAGATCCAGCAGCCCCTGATTTCCTGCCGCGGCCCGACTCCCTCCGGGGACGGGCCGCGCTTGTCCGCTGTTCCCCTCCGCCCCCATTTTTTGAATCAGCAAGGAGTTTTTTATGGACCCAATCATTGAACTTCTGGCCCGGGAGCTGGGCCAGCCCCAGGCTCACGTGGCCAACGTCGCCGCCCTGATTGACGAGGGGAACACCATCCCCTTTATCGCCCGCTACCGCAAGGAGCTCCACGGCTCTATGGACGACCAGCTGCTGCGTGCCCTGGCCGACCGGCTGCAGTACCTGCGCGGCCTGGCCCAGCGCCGGGAGGAGGTCAAAGCCGCCGTCGAGAGCCAGGGCAAGCTGACGGAGGAGCTGTCCGCCGCCATCGACTCGGCCGCCACCCTGGCGGAGGTGGAGGACCTGTACCGCCCCTATAAGCAGAAGCGGCGCACCCGGGCCATGATCGCCCGGGAGAAGGGGCTGGAGCCCCTGGCGCAGCTGGCCTTCACCCGGGGGCCCGCCGTGGACCTGTCCCTGGCCGCGCCGGACTATATCGACCCGGAGAAGGGGGTGGAGACGGCGGAGGACGCCCTTCAGGGGGCCTCCGACATCATCGCCGAGTGGATCTCCGACGACGCCGAGGTGCGCCGGGAGCTGAGGGAGCTGTTCCGGCGCCGGGGGATGCTGGTCTCCCGGGCGGCGGAGAAGGATCCGGAGGACAGCGTCTACCGGCTGTACTATGACTTCAAATGCCCCGTCGGCCGGGCCCAGGGCCATCAGGTGCTGGCCATCAACCGGGGCGAGCGGGAGGGCGTGCTGAAGGCCGGCGTGGAGCTGGACAGCGAGACCGCCCATGTGGCCCTGCGCCGCCTGGCGGTGCCCGGACGGGCCTGCATGGAATTTGTCCGGGCGGCGGCAGACGACGCCTGCGACCGCCTGCTGTACCCCTCCCTGGAGCGGGAGATTCGCTCTGATTTGACCGACCGCGCCAACGAGGGGGCCATCCGCAATTTTTCCCTGAACCTCAAGCCCCTGCTGATGCAGCCCCCCGTCCGGGGGAAGGTGACCATGGGGCTGGACCCGGGCTACCGCATGGGGTGCAAGGTGGCGGTGGTGGACGGCACCGGCCGGGTGCTGGACACCGCGGTGGTCTATCCCACCCACGGCCCCAGGCAGAGGGAGGAGTGTATCGCCAGGCTCTCCGCCCTGGTTCGGAAACACCAGGTGGTCCATCTGGCCATCGGCAACGGCACCGCCAGCCGGGAGACCGAGCAGATGGCGGTGGAGCTGATCCGCCGCCTGGGAGGCGGGGTGAGCTACATGGTGGTCAGCGAGGCGGGGGCGTCGGTGTACTCGGCCAGCAAGCTGGCCGCAGAGGAGTTCCCCCAGTTCGACGTGAACCTGAGAAGCGCGGTATCCATTGCCCGCCGGCTCCAGGACCCCCTGGCCGAGCTGGTGAAGATTGACCCCAAGGCCATCGGCGTGGGCCAGTACCAGCACGATATGCCCCAGGCCCGCCTGGGGGAGGCCCTGGACGGCGTGGTGGAGGACTGCGTCAACGCCGTGGGGGTGGACGCCAACACCGCCTCGCCCTCCCTGCTCCAGCGGGTGGCCGGCCTGAACGGCACCACCGCCAAGAACATCGTCAAATACCGGGAGGAAAACGGACCCTTCACCGCCCGGAAGCAGCTTTTGAAGGTGCCCAAGCTGGGGCCCAAGGCCTTTGAGCAGTGCGCCGGCTTTCTGCGGGTGCCGGAAAGCGCCGGCATTCTGGACAACACCGGGGTCCACCCGGAGAGCTACGCCGCCGCGGAGAAGCTGCTGTCGGCCTGCGGCCTTACCCTGGAGGATGTAAAGCGGGGCGGCCTGGGGGAGCTGAAAGAGCTGGGGGAGGACCGCCTGGAGGAGCTGGCCCGGACCTGCGGCGTGGGCGCGCCCACCCTGCGGGATATCGTGCAGGAGCTGCTCAAGCCCGGACGGGATCCCCGGGACGAGCTGCCTGCCCCCATTCTGCGCACCGACGTGATGGAGATGAAGGACCTGAAACCCGGGATGGAGCTTCAGGGCACCGTGCGCAACGTCATCGACTTCGGGGTCTTTGTGGATGTGGGGGTCCACCAGGACGGGCTGGTCCACATCTCCCGCCTGCCCCGGCGGGTGAAGCACCCCTCCGAGCTGCTGCGGGTGGGGGACGTCATCACTGTGTGGGTGGCGGAGGTGGACGAGAAAAAGAAGCGCCTGGGCCTGACCATGGAGCGGCCCTAGGCTGGCCGCCAGCAGTCTGCATAGGCAAAATGTCCGATATTTTATAGTGCCTTCTTGACAAAATTGTTTATTTGTGCCACAATGCTATGTGGTAAGGATACACAGCAGAACACAAGAGGGGAGATTATAAAAATGAAGCTGCCAAAAAAGCTAGTGGCGGTTTTGGCAGCATGTGTAGTTATGACCTCTCAAACTTGAGTACGGCTCTTCTGTTAGTGGTGACAGCGGAGGTCCCATTTTTACGACCACCGGAGCCTTCTGTGGGGTTGTGTCAACAGGAGAGTCAGAGATTTTAGAAGGCAACAAAACTATAAGGGTTTTCTACTTTACACCATATGAATATATACGCAGTGCAGGCTTTAGTATTTAAATAAAAAATGACTAAGAGAGTGATTATTTTCTTTGGAGCTCTGCTCTTGGGATGCGGCGCATATTTCGCCGTCCGCTCTGCCGCCCCCGCAGGCTCC
>JAAWHL010000084.1 GCA_022795855.1 Lawsonibacter sp. | reverse complement strand
AGCTGGCCAAGGTCTGCGGCACCACCGCCGTCATCGTCTCCGCCCACACCTCCCTGTGCTGCGCCCCCATCTTTGAGCACGGCACCGAGGAGCAGAAGATGAAGTATCTGCCCGACCTGCTCTCCGGCAGGAAAATCGGCGCCTTCGGCCTGACCGAGCCCGGCGCCGGCACCGACGCCTCCGGCCAGCAGACCATCGCCGTGAAGAACGAGAACGGCGATTATGTCCTCAACGGCACCAAGTGCTTCATCACCAACGGCAACGTGGCCGACACCTTTGTGGTTTTCGCCATGACCGACAAGACCAAGGGCAACCACGGCATCTCCGCCTTCATCGTGGAGAAGACCTTCCCCGGCTTCTCCACCGGCAAGCACGAGAAGAAGATGGGCATCCGCGGCTCCTCCACCTGCGACCTGATTTTCGAGGACTGCATCGTCCCCAAGGAGAATCTGCTGGGCCAGGAGGGCAAGGGCTTCAAGATTGCCATGATGACCTTGGACGGCGGCCGCATCGGCATCGCCTCCCAGGCTCTGGGCCTGGGCGAGGGCGCCATTGACGAGGCCGTCAAGTACACCAAGGAGCGCGTGCAGTTCAAGAGACGCCTGAGCCAGTTCCAGAACACCCAGTTCCAGCTGGCCGACATGCACACCCGGATGCAGGCCGCCCAGTTCCTGGTCTACTCCGCCGCGATGAAGAAGCAGAACCACGAGCCCTACTCCATGGACGCCGCCATGGCCAAGCTGTTCGCCGCCGAGGCCGCGTCCGATGTGACCCGCCGCGCCGTGCAGCTGTTCGGCGGCTACGGCTATACCCGCGAGTACCCCGTGGAGCGCATGATGCGCGACGCCAAAATTACCGAAATCTACGAGGGCACTTCCGAAGTCCAGCGCATGGTCATTGCCAACCACCTGGGCGTAAAGTAAGATAAGGAGGCAGATTGAAATGAAAATTATTGTTTGTGTCAAGCAGGTTCCCGACACCTCCGGCAAGGTGGCGGTCAATCCCGACGGTACTCTGAACCGCGCCTCCATGGCCACCATCACCAACCCCGACGACCTGAACGCCGTCGAGGCCGCCCTGAAGCTGAAGGAGGAGACCGGCGCCGAGGTCATCGTCATCTCCATGGGCCCCCCGCCCGCCGAGGGGATGCTGCGTGAGGTCATGGCCCGGGGCGTGGACCGCGCCGTGCTGGTGTCCGCCCGCGAGTTCGGCGGATCCGATACCTACGCCACCTCTCAGATCCTGGCTGCGGCCATCAACAAAATCGGCGTGGAGGCCGAGGACGTGGTCTTCTGCGGCCGCCAGGCCATCGACGGCGACACCGCCCAGGTGGGCCCCCAGATTGCCGAGAAGCTGGGCCTGCCCCAGGTGTCCTACGCCGCCGACATCAAGAAGGAGGGCGACACCCTGACCATCCAGCGGATGCTGGAGGACGGCTACATGACCATCAAGGTGAAGACCCCCTGCCTGATTACCTGCATCAAGGAGCTGAACACTCCCCGTTATATGAGCGTCGAGGGTATCTTTGACTGCTACTCCAAGCCCTACGAGGTATTTGACTACGAGGCCTTGAAGGACGATCCCCTGATTGACCCCTCCACCATCGGCCTGAAGGGCTCCCCCACCAACATCTTCAAGTCCTTCACTCCTCCCCAGAAGGGCGCGGGCATGATGATGGAAGGCGCGGACAAAGAGACCTGCGACAAGCTGGCCGGCATCCTGGCCGCCAAGCATATCATCTGATAGAAGGGAGAAACGAAGAATATGTCTACTTTCAATAGTTCTGATATCGCCGCCTTCACCGGCGGGGTCTGGGTCTTCTGCGAGCAGCGCCAGGGAACCATGATGTCCACCTCCTTCGAGCTGATCTCCGAGGGCCGCAAGCTGGCCGACGAGCGGGGCGTCAAGCTGTACGGCCTGCTGCTGGGCGAGAACATCGAGGGCATCGCCAAGGAGCTGGGCGGCTACGGCGCCGACGGCGTGTACGTCTGCGACAGCCCCCTGCTGAAGAACTACACCACCGACGCCTACACCAAGGTGATCTGCGACGTGGTCCACGAGTACAAGCCCGAGGTGCTGCTCATCGGCGCCACCAACATCGGCCGCGACCTGGGCCCCCGCTGCGCCGCCCGGCTGCACACCGGCCTGACCGCCGACTGCACCCACCTGGACATCGCCATGGGCACCTATGTGGACTTCCTGCGCTCCAGCTCCACCCTGGATGTGGACAACATCAAGTTCGACATGGAAGACACCAACCTGAAGATGACCCGTCCCGCCTTCGGCGGCCACCTGATGGCCACCATCATCTGCCCCCGTTTCCGCCCCTGCATGGCTACCGTGCGCCCCGGCGTGATGAAGAAGGCCGAGTTCAGCCAGGCCAAGGCCGACGCCTGCGAAATCATCAAGCCCAAGTTCACCCTGACCGCCGCCGACGTGCAGACCGAGGTGGTGGAGGTGGTCAAGGCCGCCAAGAAGCTGGTTGACCTCATCGGTGCCGACGTGGTGGTCTCTGTGGGCCGCGGCATCAGCAAGGACGTGCAGGGCGGCATCAAGCTGGCCGAGGAGCTGGCTGAGGTCCTCGGCGGCGTAGTGGGCTCCTCCCGCGCCGTGGTGGACTCCGGCTGGATGTCCGCCGATCACCAAGTGGGCCAGACCGGCAAGACCGTCCACCCCAAAATCTACGTGGCCTTGGGCATCTCCGGCGCCATCCAGCACAAGGCCGGTATGCAGGACTCCGAGTGCATTATCGCCGTGAACAAGAACGACACTGCCCCCATCTTTGAGGTGGCCGACTACGGCATCTGCGGCGACCTGTTCAAGGTCACCCCCATGCTGATCGAGGCTATCAAGGCTGCCAAGGCCGCCAAGTAAGCAGAGCCCTCCCGATTTTCTATCCGGCACAGCTTAGGCTGTGCCGGATTTTTTGCCCTTCCGCCGGGCGCCCAAAAAAATTATGCAGTTTCCCCCGCCCTGCCTGTCATTTTGCACAGGATTTCAAAAAAAAGGTTTTTTTCTCTTTTTTCATTTTGAATTGTAACACGCTTTATATTCTTTTCCGCGCTGCCGCGTTCCATTGCTGCTGAATTTATGGTGAAAAACGGCGGGCGGCGGTTTTTTCCGCCGGTTTTCCTTCTTTTTTACGGTTTCCTGCAAGAAATTTTCAATTATCCCCGGGATGCGCCCGCAGTCTTGTGTACTTTTCCGATTGACATTTCCGCGCCTCATTCAATATAATAATCGCAACCTTGAAAATGCTCCGTTTTTCGTCTCTTCTCAAGGCTGCAGGACGCCGCTCCGGCTCCTGCTTTCAATCAACGACAGGAGGTTTCCGAACATGAAAAAGTTTCTTGCCGCTGCTCTGGCCGGCGCCATGTGCCTCAGCCTGATGGCCGGCTGCTCCAACAGCAGCGCCCCCAGCAATCCCAGCAATCCCAGCAATTCCAGCACCCCCGCCGCTTCCAACCCCAGCGCCCCTGCGGCCTCCGCTCCCTCCGCCTCCGGCGCCGCCTTCAAGCTGGGCGGCATCGGCCCCCTGACCGGCGGCAACGCCATCTACGGCAACGCCGTGATGAACGGCGCCAAAATCGCCGTGGACGAGATCAACGCCCTGGGCGGCATCCAGCTGGAGTTCAACCCCCAGGATGACGTGTCCGACGCCGAGACCTCGGTCAACGCCTACAACAACCTGAAGGACTGGGGGATGCAGGCCCTGGTGGGCACCGTGACCACCGGCCCCTGCATCGCCGTCTCCGCCGAGGTCTTCAACGACCGCATCTTTGCCCTGACGCCCTCCGCCTCCTCCACCGACGTCATCAGCGGCAAGGATAACATGTTCCAGGTCTGCTTCACCGACCCCAACCAGGGCGTGGGCGCGGCCGATTATATCTCCCAGAACATGGCCGGCAGCAAGGTAGCCATCATCTATCAGAACGACAGCGCTTATTCCCAGGGCATCCGGGACACCTTTGTGGCTGAGGCCGCCGCCAAGGGCCTGGAGGTTGTCAGCGAGACCACCTTCACCGAGGACACCCAGACCGACTTCTCCGTCCAGGTGGCCGCCGCTCAGGCCGCCGGCGCCGACGTCATCTTCCTGCCCATCTACTACACCCCTGCCTCCGTCATCCTGACCCAGGCCAAGGCCGCCGGCTACGAGCCCACCTTCTTCGGCGTGGACGGCATGGACGGCATTTTGACCGTGGAGGGCTTCGACATCAGCCTGGCCGAGGGCGTCATGCTGCTGACCCCCTTCTCCGCCGACGCGGACGACGCGCGCACCAAGAACTTTGTGGATACCTACGCCAAGCTGTACAACGGCGAGACCCCCAACCAGTTTGCCGCCGACGGCTATGACGCGGTGTATATCATCTACGAGGCCCTGCAGGCCGCCAACTGCACCCCCGACATGTCCGCCCAGGACATCTGCGAAGCCCTGGTGGCTGTGATGCCCACCATCACCGTGGACGGCCTGACCGGTGCGGGCATGACCTGGGCCGCCACCGGCGAGGTCTCCAAGGCCCCCATGGCCGTGGTCATCAAGGACGGCGTGTACGTCACCCCCTGACCCCCGGACGCGACAAAAGCACAGAAAACGGAACCGGCTGCCGGGAAACCCCCGGCAGCCCCCGTTGTTTTTCCCGGCGCTCCATGGCAGAAACAGGGGCGGCGGTTTTCCCGCAGCCGCGTCTGTTTTTGTCATGGAACACAGAGAAATGAGAGGTGTTGTGTTTTGGAATTTCTCAACTATTTGATCAGCGGCATCAGCCTGGGCAGCATTTACGCCATCATCGCCCTGGGCTACACCATGGTCTACGGCATCGCCAAGATGCTGAACTTCGCCCACGGCGACGTCATCATGGTGGGCAGCTATGTGGCCTTCTGCGCCATCTCCTATCTGCACCTGCCTGCCCTGGTGGCCATTGTGCTGGCCATGGCGGTGTGCACCGCTCTGGGCGTCATCATTGAGGGGCTGGCCTACCGCCCCCTGCGCCAGGCGGGCTCCCTGGCGGTGCTGATTACCGCCATCGGCGTCAGCTACTTCCTCCAGAACGCCGCCCAGCTGATCTGGGGGGCCACGCCCAAGAACTTCACCTCGGTGGTTGGCTTCAAGGTCCCCCCCCTGTTCGGCGGAGCGCTGACCGTCTCCGGCGAGGCCGTGGTCACCATCGCCGCCTGCATTGTCATCATGGCGGTCCTGACCTGGTTCACCGGCAGCACCAAGATGGGCAAGGCCATGCGGGCCTGCTCCGAGGACAAGAGCGCCGCCCAGCTGATGGGCATCAACGTCAACAGCACCATCTCCATGACCTTCGCCATCGGCTCCGCCCTGGCGGCGGTGGCGGGCGTGCTGCTGTGCTCCTTCAGCCCCGTGCTGATGCCCACCACCGGCTCCATGCCGGGCATCAAGGCCTTCACCGCCGCCGTCTTCGGCGGCATCGGCTCCATTCCCGGGGCCTTTCTGGGGGGTATCCTGCTGGGGGTGATTGAGGCCCTGGCCAAGGCCTATATCTCCACCAATCTGGCCAATTCCATCGTCTTCGCCGTGCTGATTGTGGTGCTGCTGGTGCGCCCGGCCGGCCTGATGGGCAAATATGTGCCCGAGAAAGTGTGAGGTGGGGGAAGTGAACGGTTTTCAATCCAAATGGAAGGGCCTGAAAAAGACCACAAAGGTGGATTTTGCCACCTATCTGGGGGTGACGGCCGCTTTTCTGATTGTCTCCTTCTGCCAGTCCAGGGGGATGATTAACAGCTCCATGGGCGGTATGCTGGTGCCCATCTGCTGCTACATTGTCATGGCCGTCTCCCTGAATCTGACGGTGGGCATTCTGGGCGAGCTGAGCCTGGGCCACGCCGGGTTCATGAGCGTGGGCGCCTTCTCCGGCGTGATCGCCGCCATGAGCCTGCGGGAGGCCATTCCCGCCGCTCCCCTGCGCCTGGCGGTAGCCATGGCGGTGGGCGCGGTGTTCGCCGCCATTGCCGGGACGCTGGTGGGCGTGCCCGCCCTGCGCCTGCGGGGGGACTACCTGGCCATTGTCACCCTGGCCTTCGGCGAAATCATCAAGGAGCTGATCAACTGCCTGCTGGTGGGCCACGACTCCAAGGGCCTGCACATCGCCCTGAACATCAGCGGCAGCCTCAGCATCAACGACCTGCACCTGGAGGAGGGGGGCGTGGCCATCATCAAGGGCGCGCAGGGCGCCGCCGGCACCACCAAGATAGCCACCTTTGCCGCCGGGTATGTGCTGATTATGGCCGCCCTGGTGATTATCCTGAATCTGGTGCGCAGCCGCTCCGGCCGGGCCATCATGGCCGTGCGGGACAACCGGATTGCCGCGGAGAGCGTAGGCATCAACGTCACCAAGTACAAGCTGATGGCCTTTGTGACCTCCGCCGCCCTGGCCGGCGCGGCCGGGGCGCTGTACGGGCTGAATTACTCCTCCCTGGCGGCCAGCAAATTCAATTTCAATACCTCCATCCTGGTGCTGGTATACGTGGTTCTGGGGGGTCTGGGCAACATGTGGGGATCCATTGTGGCCACGGTGGTGCTCTACGTCCTGCCCGAGGCCCTGCGTGAATTTGACAACTACCGGATGCTGGTCTACGCCATCGTGCTGATTGTCATCATGCTGGCCACCAACAACGACCAAATCAAGGAAAAGCTGGACGCGGTGCGCCGCAGGTTCACCGGGAAGGGGGAGGAAGCGCGTGGCTAAGGAGTTCAAAAAGGGCAGGATGGTCCCCGTCCCCAGCCACTCCATCGTCCCGGAGCGGGACATCAACCGGATGCCGGTGCTGGAGTGCCAGCACCTGGGCATCGACTTTGGCGGCCTGACCGCCGTCAACGAGTTCAACCTGACCGTGGGCCCCACGGAAATCGCCGGCCTGATTGGCCCCAACGGGGCGGGCAAGACCACGGTGTTCAACCTGCTGACCAAGGTGTACCAGCCCACCCGGGGCACCATCCTGCTCAACGGCAAGGACACCCACAGCATGTCCACCGCCCAGGTCAACCGGGCGGGCATCGCCCGCACCTTCCAGAACATCCGCCTGTTCTCCAACCTGAGCGTGGAGGACAACGTGAAAATCGGCCTGCACAACCACGTGCGCTACCCGATGTGGGACGGCATTCTGCGCCTGCCCAAGTTCTGGAGGGAGGAGAAGCAGGCCCAGGAGAGCGCCCTGGAGCTGCTGGCCATCTTCGACATGCAGGACCTGGCCAAGCATCAGGCGGGATCCCTGCCCTACGGCGCCCAGCGCCGGCTGGAGATTGTCCGGGCCCTGGCCACCAACCCCTCTCTGCTGCTGCTGGACGAGCCGGCCGCCGGCATGAACCCCTCGGAGACGGCGGAGCTGATGGAAAACATTGTAAAAATCCGGGATATGTTCCACATCGCCGTCATGCTCATTGAGCACGACATGAGCCTGGTAATGGGAATCTGCGAGGGCATCTGCGTGCTCAACTTCGGCCAGATTATCGCCAAGGGCACCGCAGAGGACATCCAGAACAACCCCAAGGTCATCGAGGCCTATCTGGGCTCCCGGAAGGAGGGGTAACGCAAATGCTGAAGGTCAACGATATCAACGTCTACTACGGCGCGATTCACGCCATCAAGGGGGTCTCCTTCCAGGTCAGCGAGGGGGAGGTTGTCACCCTCATCGGCGCCAACGGCGCGGGCAAGTCCACCATTCTGAAGACGGTGGCGGGGCTGCTGCCCTCCCGCACCGGCTCGGTGGAGTTTCTGGAGCACAGGCTGGGCAGCATCCCCGCCCACAAGATTGTCCCTCTGGGGCTGGCTCTGGTCCCCGAGGGCCGGCAGATTTTCCTCCAGATGACCGTGGAGGAGAACCTGGAGATGGGCGCGTTCACCCGGCCCGGCGCCGAGGTGGAGGCCAGCCTGTCCGATGTCTATGAGCGTTTCCCCCGGCTGAAGGAGCGCCGCCGCCAGGTGGCGGGCACCCTGTCCGGCGGCGAGCAGCAGATGCTGGCCATGGGCCGGGCCCTGATGTCCAAGCCCAAGCTGCTGATGCTGGATGAGCCCTCCATGGGTCTGGCTCCCATCCTGGTGGAGCAGATTTTCGACATCATCAAGGAGCTGAACCAGCACGGCTCCACCATCCTTCTGGTGGAGCAGAACGCCCAGATGGCCCTTTCCGTGGCCCACCGGGGCTATGTGCTGGAGACCGGCAGAATCGTCACCTCCGGCACCGGAAAGGAGCTGCTCCAGGACGAGGCCGTGAAGCGCGCCTACCTGGGCGGATAGGGATTCCTGTTGAAATTTGAAAACTTCCTGTAATTCACCTTGTTGGAATTACAGGAAGTTTTGCTTTTTCAGGGGAAATTCAAAATAATTTCTGTCTCCGTTGGAAAAAAGTCCGCCCCGGCGGTCCAGGTCTTGTTTGAAAAATGGAAATATGACCAAATGCGGAGGATTCTGCTGCCGGACGAGGCCGATTTTTCGCAGGAATCCTGGATGTCTTTCCAGAAAACCGGGGAAGTATGGCGGCAAAAGGCCCGCCAGCTGGGCGTATTGGCAATGTTCAAGCAGGCCCTGATGGGTGAACGGCGGCGAGAGGAGGGCGGGTATGAGCGAGGCGGAATTTTGGGCGCAGGTTGGCACATGCGGGGCGCGGCTGTGGCGGCTGGGGCGGCTGTGGCTGGGCAGCGGCGCGGCGGCGGACAGGGAGAAGCCGTTCGGCGCGGGCCTGCCCCGTTCTGCCCTGCGACATCAGCGACGCCGGGCGGGTGTCCCTGAAGCGGCATCTGCGCCAGCCCCCCTGACCTGAAGGCCTGGCCGGGGTGGAGCTGGACGGCGTCTTCTGCCCCGCCTCCCCCTGAGAGCCTGTCCTATTTGGCATTCCTCCTGCGGTACTCTATGGGGCTGACCCCCTCCACCCGGCGGAAGCACTGGGAGAAGTAGCTGGGGGAGGAAAAGCCCAGCATCTGGGCAATCAGGGACAGGGAGTGGTCGGTCTCCCGCAGGAGGAAGCGGCTCTCCTCCACCCGCCGGGAAATCAGGTAGCTGATGGGGGAGGTGCCGAACTCCCGGCGGAAGGCGTGGGCCAGGTAGTATTTGTTTACGTGGGCCAGCCGGGCCAGCTGGTCCAGGCTCAGGTTCTCCTTGAAGTGGTTGTCGATGTAGCGCCGCACCAGTCCGCACTCCCGGCTGGCCCTGGGGTCGGAGGGCTCCGGGCCCAGGGCCAGCTCATCCTGCCGCTCCAGGCGAATCAGCACCACCGCCAGCAGGTGGCGGCATACCTCCTGGTAGCCGGGCCGGGCCTGGACGGCCTCCTGGAGCATCAGCTCCAGACAGCCCGTCAGCTCCCGCCAGCCGCTGTGCAGGTGGAGCATGGCGTACCCTTTGGCGCCTCCCATGGCCTCCAGCCCCTCCACCCCCAGCACGATGTACTCCAGGGGGCTCTCCACCTGGCTCAGCTCGGTGTGGAGCACGTTGGCGTTGACCACCACCAGGTCATGGATGGCCACGGGGAACTCCTCGTGGCGGGTCCGGAAACGGCCGTGGCCGTCGGTGATAAAAAACAGCTCGGCGCAGCCGTGGGTGTGGAGGTTGGAATTCCATTCCGCCGAATACTGTGCTTTGGAGATATAGCTCAGCCGCGGCTCCCCGCGGCCGGACGGCGGTTCCGCCGCCCGGGGAAAGCTGTGCGGATACTGCTCCATCCTGATTCCCTCCCCTGCGCAATTTTACGAAAACCGGCCCGGACGGGCCTTTTTTCTTATTATAACCGTTTCCGCCCTCTTGTGCAACTTCTGAATATCCTCCCCGATGTCCGGCCGCCCTTTTGTAAGCTCATCCAACGCCTCTTCCGGGGGCGCGGGGCACGGATTATCCATTCTCCCTAAAGTCCGGGGGATATCCTGGGGCAAATGCACAAAAACGTAAAAAAGCAATATTTCTAAAGACATGCGCAAGAACAGGACTGTTTTCCCGGCGGAGGCCCATATATACTAAACGTACCGGGCTGATTGCTCAGCCAAAATGCTCTTGCACAAGATTTTTAGGAGGTTAGAAACGATGAAAAAGATTCTCAGCGTGCTCCTCGCGTCGGCCATGTCCCTGTCCCTGCTGGCCGGCTGCGGCGGCGCTCCCCAGCAGCCCTCCCAGCCCAGCACGCCCCCGGCCCAGTCCCCTGCCCAGTCCGCTCCCGCCCCCGAGGCCCAGTCCATCACGGTGGCCGCCCTGACGTCCGCCTATGAGGAGACCTACCCCGGTATGTGGAAAGAGGTCTGCGCGGCCTTCACCGCCGAAACCGGCATCCAGGTCGAGCTGATCACCGACAAGAACCTGGAGGACCTCATCGGCCCCGCCATGCAGGGCGGCGAGTACCCCGACGTCATCCATCTGGCCACCGGCCGCGACAAAAAGCTGACCGAGCAGTTTATCAAGGGCCGCAACATCGCCGAAATCACCGATGTGCTGTCCATGACCGTCCCAGGCGAGAGCGCCAAGGTCTCCGACAAGATTGTCCCCGGCTTTACCGACACCTCCATCACCAACCCCTACGGCGACGGCAAGACCTATCTGGCCCCCATGTTCTACTCCCCCTGCGGCCTGTTCTACAAC
>JAAWHL010000083.1 GCA_022795855.1 Lawsonibacter sp. | reverse complement strand
AACGGCAAGTATAATTATTCAAAGGCTGTACACCTTTACCCGCCATTTTTCGACATTTTCTGTTCGCCGAAAAACTACAAAACCGCATCGGCGCTGACAGTCCAATCTGCTCAGGCGGCTTGCTTGATTGCCGCTTTTCGCACTTTGTTAAAAAGGCTTTAGCCTATTGGTACAGCTTCTAAGATTTTTAATACAGAGAAGAAACATCCGGGAGGTGTCGCACAACGCCGCGCGTCATTTTCAAATGCCCGCACATCAAGGGCGGCAGCGAGAAGGCCACCGCCCACCTGGGCAACTACGTCAGGTACGCCGCCACCCGAGATGGTGTGGAGCACGTCGATCCTGGCAAGACCGGGCTCCCCGCCACAGAGAAGCAAGCCAGGCTGGTGGAGCAGCTCCTCCGGGACTTCCCCTCCAGCCGCGGCCTGTTCGAATACGAGGACTACCAGGACGAACCCACCCGGGGGAACGCCTCCGAGTTCATCACCCGCGCCATCGAGGACAACTATGAGCAGGTGGCAAAAAAAGAAAATTACGTGGACTACATAGCCAACCGTCCCCGTGTCCATCGCGTGGGTGCCCACGGCCTGTTCACCGCCGACGACAGCCCGCTGGCACTGTCCCAAGTGGCGGACGAAGTGGCGCACCATCCCGGCGTGCTATGGCTGCCCATCATCTCTCTGCGCCGGGAGGACGCCGCACGGCTGGGCTATGACAGTGCCGAACGCTGGCGCAAGCTGCTGTCTGCCCACGCTATGGATCTGGCGAAAGCCATGAAAATTCCCGATGCGCAGTTCCGCTGGTACGCCGCGTTCCATGACGAGGGCCACCACCCCCACCTGCACATGGTGTGCTACAGCGCCGACACCAAGTCCGGCTTCCTCACCAAGCGGGGCATCGCCGACATCAAGTCCATGCTGGCGAAGGAGATTTTTCAGCAAGACCTGATTGCCGTCTACCAGCGGCAGACCCAGCGGCGGGATGAGCTCACACAGAGCGCCGGGGAGATCATGGCACAGCTCGTCACCGAGATGCAGGCCGGGGCTGTGGAGAACCGGCACATCGGGCAGCTCATAGCGGAGCTGGCCCAGCGTCTCCGGGATCGCTCCGGCAAAAAGCAGTACGGCTACCTGCCGCCCTCGCTGAAGTCCCTGGTGGACGAGGTCGTGAACGAGCTGGAGAAGGACCCCTGCGCGGCTGCGGCCTACGACCTGTGGTATCAGGAGCGGGAGGAAGTGCTGCGGACGTACAAGGACGATCTGCCTCAGCGTGATCCGCTGGTCCGGCAGAAGGAGTTCAAGCGGATCAAAAACATCATTGTCCAGGAGGCGGCGCGGCTGGGTGACCTGATCCCGTCCGGCCTCGCGGACCAGGCCGAGGGAGAGCCAGCCGATGGGCCGTCTGACAGCAGCCCGGCAGACGATCCCAGCGATGCGGGCAGGGCTTCCTCCCCTACCTGGTGGACCCGCCGCTACCGCGCCGCCCGCCAGCTCATGGCTGGCGACGCGGACAGCCCGCCTGATTTCGCCGCCGCCTTCGATCTGCTCACCGGAGAGGCCGATGCCGGGAACGCTCTGGCCATGATCGACCTGGGCCGGATGTACGCGGACGGCCTGGGCCGGGAGCCTGACCCCGAGCTGTCCCATCAGTGGTATGCCAAAGCGCTGGCAGCGTTTCTGGAAGCGGAAAAAAACGCGCCAGACCGTGTCATTCAGTACCGCATCGGAAAACTATACGCCGCTGGACTGGGCGCGGATCAGGACTACGAGGAGGCCGCCTGTTGGCTGGAGAAGTCCGCCGATGCCGGATACAAATACGCCCAGTATACCCTGGCCGGACTGTACCGGGATGGTAAAGGGGTAGAGCAGGATTACACCGCCGCACGGGAGCTCTACGCAAAAGCGTCCACCTTCCCCTACGCCGCCTACGAGCTGGGTAAGCTCTACCGGGACGGGCTGGGTGGAGAGGCGGATGAGAACCGCGCCGCCCGGTACTTCCGTCAGGCGTTCCTCGGCTTTCAGTTCCTGGCCGACAGATCCCCAGATGACAAGCTCCAGTACCGTATCGGCTGGATGCTCCTCCACGGGGTGGGCACGGAACAGGACGAGGCGGCGGCGCGGCCCTGGCTGGAGAAGGCCGCACAGGGCGGCAACCCGTTTGCCAAATACCAGCTGGGCAAGCTCCTGCTGAGCGGGACAGGCACAGTGCCTAAAGATGTAGAGCGGGCACTGGAGCTGCTTACCGGGTGCGCCGGGGACGGGGACCAGTACGCCCAGTACACCTTGGGCAAGGCGTACCTTCTGGGCCAGGATATTCCCCAGGACCGGGAGCAGGCCGTCCGCTGGCTGAAGCTGTCCGCCGAGCAGGGCAACCAATACGCCCAATATTTTCTGGACCGGGTCTACGGTTCGCTCTTCTCATCCACCGCTTCACTCCTCTACCACATGGGCCGCATCTTCCAGGAGCAGCGCCCACAGCCCGTGGCCGGGATACAAATCGCGGTGGACAGCAAGCTCAGGCAGAGGATCCGGGAGAAGAAGATCGCCATGGGCCACAAACCGAACGATCATGAGGACCAGGTACAGCAAATGTGATACCGCATATACAGTCAAAAAAATTTTTACAGTCCTTCCCATTTTGAGGGAAAGCGTGTATAATGAGTCACATTCAGAAAACACGGGAGGCCGCCTCATGGAACGACTCACATTCACAAACGATCCTGATTCCGCCCACCGCCTGGACGAAATCATGTATTCCTACCAGGGCTGGGACAGCGGCACCGTGATGGCTGATACGCAGTCACTGTCACTGCTGCTGTTTCTGTTGGAACGGAGAGAGATTGTAATCACCGAGCACGTTTTTCCTTACGATCATGAGATCAGAAATGACAAGGATGCTTTGGCACTCTATTCTGCGCTGGCACCAAAAACCCGTTGGAAGCAGTCCACACATACCGAGGCCGCTGGGGTTCGCATCAACGCGCTCAAGCAGATGCGGCAGGTGGGCGTCCCGTTTTATGACGACTACATTTGCTACCAGGACGGACGCATCAATGTCCATTGTGGGAACATCGGACCGTCCAAACTGCTGGCACATCTTGCCCGGCATCCGGAGCTGAGGTCCTTTTTTATTTTCGCCTATCCCTATTGGACGGAAAACCGAACGGCGAAATATTACCGCTTTGAATTTTCCGGTAAAATCTATGGCACGGCGCACGCTTACCAGGAAATGCTTTGGGACATCGTGCGAAAGAGATCAGAAGCCAACAGCCCTTTCCAGTCAGTGCCAAAATGGGAGATGACAACCGAATAGTACATCAGTCATTGAGGCCAGGGCACCGTCCACACGGTGTCCTGGCCTTTTTGTATTCAGAGGAGGTCTGAAATGCCCTACATCCATTTCACAGAAGAACAAAAACGTCAGGCCAATCAGGTGAATCTGGTGGAGTTCCTCCGCTTCAAGGGGGAGCCCCTGATCCGTTCCGGGCCGGAGTTCCGCATGGCCGGCAACCACAGTGTTACCGTCCAGGGCAATGGGTGGTACGACCACGCCGCCGAAAAGGGCGGCGGACCCGTGGCTTTCCTCAAAGAGTTTTATGGCATGAACTATCAGGAGGCGGTGCTGACGCTGATCAATAAGGACGTCAGTGAATTCTGCTCCCAGATATCCAGCCCCAAAGAAAAAGTGAAAAACCCTTCGCTCTCCCACCCGCCAACAAAGACAACCGGCGGGTGTTCGCTTATCTCCTCAAACAGCGGCACCTGGACCGGAACGTGCTCACCACCTTTGTCCGGCTGGGGCTGGTCTATGAGGATCAGAAGTATCACAACGCCGTTTTTGTGGGCATGGACAAGGACGGCACACCCCGCCACGCCCACAAGCGCAGCACCAACAGCCAGGGGAGATCCTTCCGCATGACCGTGGAGGGCAGCGACTTCCGGTACGCCTTCAACTGGCCGGGTTCCAGCGGCCGCCTGATGGTCTTTGAGGCGCCCATTGATATGCTGTCCTTTATCTCCAAGTTCCACGACAGCGACTGGTCCAAGCACAGCTATGTGGCCCTGTGCGGCACGTCCTCTCAGGGGATGCTGGGGATGCTGGAGCGGTATCCGCAGATCGACACCGTCCACTTCTGCCTGGACAACGACCAGGCCGGACAGCTTGCTACAAAACGTCTGGCGGGGCTGGTGCGGGAGAGGGGGCTGGCGGTGAACGCGCTGGTGCCCATAAACAAAGATTGGAACGAGGATCTGTGCGCAAATTTTCAACAGACGATGGAGGAACAGCAGAATGAACAGAAATTATCGTAGCTACTGCCGCAGGATGGGTGAAGCCATGGTCCTGCGGCATATTTTTCCCAGATCCGCACTGAGCGATGACGAAATGCTCCGTCTCTATCAGACCGCCCAGACCACCGACCCGGATACCCTGCGGCAGACCGCCGCCGAGATGTTCCCGGAGCGGTTCCCGGACGAGCTCCCTCAAGAGGAGCAAGCCCTGCCCCAGGAGCGGGATCAGCAGTATGAAACCTGTGGCAGCACCATGTTCTGCTCATACTGAGGAGGTACACAATGCCCCAACAATTCATCGTCCTCATTTTTGCCATCGTGGGCTTCGCGCTCATCGGCGGCATCGCCTATCTCTCCAACCAGGGGTCGCTGAACAGCATCAAGTCCAAGCCTGTAGGCGACGGCCAGCATGGCACCGCCCGCTGGGCCGAGCCCAAAGAGATCGCCAAGACCTTTCACCGCATCCCCTTCCACCCAGCCGAATGGAGACAGGGCAAAAACCTGCCCAAAGTCCAGGGACTGGTGCTGGGGTCTCAGGGGAAAAAGGGAAAAATCACTGCTCTGGTGGATAGTGACGATATTCATTGCCTGATGATCGGCGCGGCTGGCGTGGGCAAGACCGCCTTCTTCTTGTACCCCAACCTGGAGTACGCCTGCGCCTGCGGCATGAGCTTCCTGGCGCTGGATACCAAGGGGGACCTGGCCCGGAATTATGGCACCATTGCTGAAAAATATTACGGCTATCAAATCTCCATCATCGACCTGCGCAACCCCACCCGGTCTGACGGGTTCAACTTTTTGACCTTGGCTAACGCCTATATGGATCAGGCAGTGAAGCACCCGGATGATCTTGCGGCGCGGGCCAAGGCGGAGAAGTACGCCAAGATCCTGTCCAAGACCATCATCAACCCGGACGGGGACAGCGGCAGCTACGGCCAGAACACATTTTTTTACGATTCCGCCGAGGGTCTGCTCACCGCTGTGATCCTCCTGCTGGCGGAGTTCCTGCCGCCCAAAGAAATTGACGGTGCGCTCCAGGAGCGCCGCCATATCGTGTCAGTGTTCAAGCTGGTGCAGGACCTCTTGGAACCCTCCGGGACCAAGGGCAAGAGCTGTTTCCAAGTGCTGATGGGCCGCCTCCCGCCCGAGCACAAAGCCCGGTGGTTTGCCGGGGCGGCGCTGAACACCTCGGAGCAGGCCATGGCCTCGGTGCTGTCCACCGTGCTGTCCCGGCTCAACGCCTTCCTGGACACCGAGCTGGAGCAGACCATCTGCTTCGATTCGCCCATCGACGCCGAGAGCTTCGCCAGTAAAAAGTCCGCCATCTTCCTGGTGCTCCCCGAGGAGGATCAGACCAAAAACTTCATGGCGGGCCTCATGATCCAGAACCTGAGCCGGGAGCTGTTTTCCGTGGCGGACGAGAACGGGGGCAAGCTGAAGAACCGGGTGGTGCTGTTCTGTGACGAGTTTGGCACCATGCCGCCCTTCGATGTGCTGTCCCTGTTCAGCGCGGGGCGGTCTCGGAAATTGACCATGCTGCCCATCATCCAGTCTCTGGCGCAGCTGGAGAAGAATTATGGCAAGGAAGGTTCTGAAATCATTCAAGATAACTGCCAAGATACGATTTTTGGCGGCTTCGCGCCCAACAGCCAGACCGCCGATGTGCTCTCACGGGCCCTGGGCAGCTACACGGTTCAGTCCGGCTCCATCAGCCGGAGCAAGGGGGAAAACAGCCGGTCCCTCCAGATGGCGGAGCGGGCCCTCATGACGCCGGACGAGCTGAAGTCCATCCCCAAAGGCCATTTTGTGGTGATGAAGACCGGCTCCCATCCCACGAAGACCAGGCTGCGGCTGTTCCTGGACTGGGGCATCACCTTCGATGAGCCGTACCAGATGCCGGAGCATGGCCAGCGGAAGGTGTACTACGCCGGGCGGCAAGAGCTGGAACAGGCCATTCAGAATTGGTTTTTGTTAGCAGCGGAAAAGGAAACCCCAGCCCGCTCTCATCAAGAGAAACGGGTTGGGGCAAAAGACGGCGGTGCTGACAGCCGGAAGGCGCGGGATGCCCAGCAGGGCCAGCCGCTGGCAACGATCCCCAACTTCGTGAAAAAGCAGGATGGACCGCCGCCAGACGCATCCGGGGGGTGATGCCTTGACCTATTATGATGACATCTACGACAACCGGGAGCTGAACAGCCGGGAAAAAGCGGTCTATCGTTTCCTCAGAGACCACGCCAACAAGGACGGCACCTGCTGGCCGGGGATCAACACCATTGCCGCTGGGGTAAGCCTGTCCCGCTCGACGGTGAAGCGGGCGCTGGACGGGCTGGTAAAGCTGGGGCTGGTGGAGAGATCCCACCGATGGCGGGAGAATGGGAGTCTCTCGTCCAACCTCTATCGGGTCAAATAGCGTCACCAGTATATTTCAGTGCAGAAAAAGGAATGGCAATCAGAGGCGAATCGTGATATCGTATAGGCTTGCCGCAAACAGGAACGATAACGCTATTATAATGAAGGGAGCCATTCGAATATGAACCAACGAACGATCCGAAACGTTCAAATCATCGCTTTTGAGCAGTTCTTGCGCGCAGAGGAGCGTGTATCCGGCACTATTGATAAATACCTGCGGGATGTCCGAAGCTTTGCCGCGTGGCTGGGGAAGCGCCCACTGGACAAGGAAGCCTGCGCGGCCTGGAAAGAGGGGCTTCAAGCGGAGAAGCTTTGCCCGGAGACTGTCAACTCCAAGCTGTCGGCACTGAACAAATTCCTCAAATTTATTCACAGAGAAGATTGCTGTGTGAAATATCTGCGCATCCAGCACAGGCTGTTCCGCAGAACGGACCGGGACCTGACCAAAGCCGATTATGCCCGATTGCTGGAGACTGCTAACAGCATGGGCAGGACCCGGCTTGCTCTGCTGATGGAAACCATCTGCGCCACGGGCATCCGGGTATCGGAGGTCAAATATATCACGGCGGAGGCTATAGAGGAGGGACGGGCCGAGATCAGCTTGAAGGGCAAGATCCGCACCATCCTGATCCCTGGAAAGCTGTGCCGGAAGCTGCATAAATACGCCAGAAAACAAAAAATCGTCTCCGGCGAGATATTTCTCACCAGAAACGGGAAAGGACTGTCCCGAAGGCAGATCTGGGCAGAGATGAAAAGCCTCTGTGAGAAAGCGGGAGTAGCGGCGACCAAAGTGTTTCCCCATAACCTGCGGCACCTGTTCGCCCAAGCGTTCTACCGGGTGTGCCACGACGTGGTGAAGCTGGCGGATGTGCTGGGGCACAGCTCCATCGAAACAACCCGGATCTACTTGATCTCCACCGGCGCGGAACACGTCCGGCAGCTGGACCGTCTGGGGCTGATCTCCTAGCGCGGCGATATCACAAAATCCGCAAATCGCCGTGTAGAAGCCGGAAAGAAAACAACGGTTCCTTCCAATTTTCCTTCGGCGAAATCATCATAGCACAGGCGGTGAGGAAGCGCAAGCCCCTTCAAAACAATTTTTTACATAACAAATCAGGCCGGGCAATGAGGAATTTTGTCCAGCTTATTTTTTTGCGCCCTTTCTTGTGCCGAACAAGGGACGTTTCATGATTTTTCCGCATTTGCGCCGTCCTGTCCGGCATTTTTTGCCCGCCGTCAGGACGATATGCGGAATTTGTGATAGAAACTCTGGGCCGTTCCCGTTCCGCCAGCGTCCATATCCATGCGGCCCGGCACATCATCCGCAATATTTTTACAGGAGAAAAGAGGTCTTATTATGAGCGAAAATCCGCCAAAAAAGTCAAAAAAGAAACCGCTGATCATTGCCGCCGCATGTCTCCTGCTGCTGGTCATTGGAGGCGCGGCCTTCTGGCTGACCAGAGCGGATGACGGCAAAGATGACGATCCGCTGGCATTGGACGATAACGCCACCATGGGCATCCTGCCCGGCGTCGACATCGCGGAGCGTCAGGCCCAGCTCCAGGAGCAGCTGGACGAGGGCATGATCGCCTTCTCCATCAACAGCAGCCCGGTCTTTGCCAACGGCGGGGCTGAGGGAAACCTGATGCTGGAGAATCCGGCAAACAACGCCAAGCTGCTGGTGGTGGAGATCTACATAGACGCCACCCAGGAACTGGTCTATCAGTCCAAAGCCATCCCCACGGGGGCCTACATCGAGAACGCCAGGCTGGACAAGGTGCTGGAGCCGGGTGAATACCAGGCTACGGCCTATTTCAAAGCCTACCGGGAGGAGGACCACTCCTTCATCGGCCAGGCGGGCGCCGCGATCAAGATCACGGTGCTCAGTTGATCTCGGCCATACTTCGCGGTTACAGGGGCAGAAAAGGAGCTGTATCTGATGAAACGTAGATTGTCCGCTGTTCTGGCCGCTCTGATGGCCGTCAGCCTTTTGGCCACCGCCGCTTACGCGTCCAGCAACTATCAGTCCGGCGATGTGCCCATCGGCTCCTCCAACGAGGTGCTGATGGTGGGCACCGTAGTGCCCAGCGTCATGTCGGTCACCATGCCCACCTATGTCCCCTTCCATGTCAGCCGCACCATCGAGGGGGACAACAAGGTGATCTCCCCCCGTATCACCGTGACCAACAACTCCAGCGTCCCTGTGGCCCTGGATGTGACCTATACTTCGGTGGATCTGAGCAAGCTTCCGGGGGCGGCCTGGGGGACCGGCTCTAATGTGGCCCCAAATGAGATCGCCATCGGCTTCCAGCCGGAGACACTGGCCAACCAGATGCCAACTACCTTCAATCGGACCACCTGGCTTCAGGCCAACACCCAGCAGAATATCAACGTCATGTCGCTGAACGCCTACGGAAACAGTACCATGTACGTGGTTGGCACCCTGGGCGACGCGGTCCCGGAGAACAATTCCTTCTCCGTCATCCCCACCTTCGTGGTACGCCAGGCGTGATTTTATCCCAAGCAAGAGCATAAACAAATAGAAACGCCCCTGTATCCGCGAATGCAGGCAAGCGGCCGGAAGCTGCGGCTTCCGGCCGCCTTTTTGCCGTCAGGGGGCGAGGGCCCGTTCCCAGATCCCGTGATAGGGATATACGCCGTGGAAGCCCTGGCTGACAGCGAACAGGAAATAGGCCAGGGCACCTGCGACCAGCAGACCGGTCCTCACCTTGGAGGAAACCAGCCTGCAGGGGGCCTGAGCGGCGGTGGGCAGAGCCAGCAGGGAGAACATGGCGGCGTAAATGGACAGCCGTTCCAGAATGAAGTGCCGGGTGATGAACAGCTGGATCAGCAGGGCGTAAAACACACTGTTGGGCAGCACTGGAGACGATTTGTCCCGTATCGTCTGCCGGAGCAGCGGGAGGGTAAACAAAAAGCAGCCCAGCGGCATCAGAATGTAGAGAAAGCTGTTGCCCTGCCAGTATTTTTCCGTGAGATAGTGCTGATATTTTGGGAAAAACGTAACGGCAAGGTCGATTAGCGGGTCCATGGCAAAGTAGGAGACCGCTGTGGCAAAAGCGGCCAGACCATAGTGGCGCTTGGTCGGGGGAAGCGTAATCAGGACGCACAGCGGGAGCATGACGAGTGCGGTCCGGTGGAAACAGGCGGCAAGAAGCACCAGCCCGCAAACAGGGAGAAAACGGCGGGTTTTCAGAAATGGATAGGCCCAGACCACGATGGCGGCGGCCAGAGCCTGCCGCAGGAAGTTCATACTCAGAGCAAAATATTGCAGGGTGAGGAACAGGAAAACGCTCAGCCAGGGGGAGGGGGAATAGCGGCCGATCCAGACGAAAACCAGGGCGGTCAGTATAAAATGGAATACAAGCAGGAATATGCGATAGTCTCCGCCAATCAGGAAAACAGCCCAATTCAGGAGGAGATAGCCCGGTTCTGACCAGTCCGCGCCACCCAGGCCGGAAGCTGAAATGGACTGAAAAGCGGACTCATAAAAACGATAATCGAAACCAGTGACATAGCGGAAGGAGGCCAAAAGCCAGCAGGCCAGGCCCATGGCCAGCAAATAGCCCCAGCGGTATTTAGGGCGCTGAAGGGGCAGTGCCCCACCGGCCAGGCTTGCGCCGGTCAGAAGATAGTATGGAAGCATGGCCCGTCACCCCCGCACAAGCGGGGCGCTTTAAAAACTGAAGACCCCGCTTCCCCTCCATTATGACATAGAGGTAAGTAAGGCGCAAGCTAAATATTTCTTCGCCGAAAGACCCGGGTTGTGTAAAATGGGATAACACAATTTGGGGAGGCGTTTTCATGGACATGCACATCAGTCAAGCACAACTTACGGCGTTTGAACGCCATCTGCGTCTGGAGGAGCG
>JAAWHL010000007.1 GCA_022795855.1 Lawsonibacter sp. | reverse complement strand
GGAGGATATGGCCCGGCTGACCGAAACCGCCCTGGCCCTGGACCCCTGCCGGGAGGAGCTGTGCCGCCGCCGGCTGGAGGCCCTGCTCCGACTGGACCGCAGGGAGGAGGCTGCCCAGTTTTACGAGGACTTCCATCAGCGGCTGCTGTCCCAGCGGGGGGTACTGCCCTCCGCTGATCTGCGCAGGCTGTATCAGCAGGCGCGGAGGGACTGGGACCCCCGGGCCGTCTCCCCGGTGACCCTTCAGGAGCAGCTCAGCGAGGCCCCGGGTGCAGGCGCCTTCCGCTGTGAGTACGACTTCTTCCGGGCCATCTGCCTCACCGTCTCACGCATGGCGGAGCGCACCGGAACCCCTCCCCATGTGGTCCTCATCTCCCTGTCCGGCGGGGAGAATTCCACCCTGGCCCGCTACAGTCTGGACCGGGCTATGGACAATCTGGAGGCTATTATCGGGGCCCGCCTGCGCCGGGGGGACGCCTTTACCCGGTGCAGCGCCTCCCAGTTCGTCCTCCTCCTGCCCCAGGCCAACTACGAGGACAGCCGCATGGTGTCCAGCCGCATCACCCGGGCCTTTGCACGGCAGTATCCTCATTCTCCCGCCTCCCTCCAGGTCTCTGTCCAGCCGCTGCTGCCGTCCCACGACTGAGCAGACAGCAAACAGCGCCCCGGCATACGCCAGGGCGCTTCTTTCTGCGATTGGATTCTTACCCGACCACCAGGTCCGGTTTAGAGGAATCCGGGAAAATGGACCGTACCTCAGCCCTAAAAAGACCCTCCTCAATGGGACTGCGCGCCGTGTAAATCAGCAGCACCTCATCCCCTTCTTTAAAATTGTTCAGGTAGGCAAGGTCAATCTGGTAAAGCTCCTCCATTGCATTTTTCAAAATAAAGCAGTCCTCTTGCACAGCCTGAATCGTACAAAACTCTCTTCTCATATCGGTTCCCTCCAAATCTCCACTATTTTGCTCCTCCGCTGAAGCAGAGTGAGAAATGTCCCATTGTGCCTCTGCTCCCTGAGGCGCACAGGCGGCCAGGCAGAGTATTGCGCCTAATAAAATACCCACATACTTCATGATTCATCTCCCGTCATCTATGGGGTTATGTCTGTAATCAAAAGGTTCATCCATTTCAGCTCCGAGGGGTCAACATAATACTTCTTCCCCCAGCTGGACACAATATACCGCCCATCGTCTGCTACACCTGTAACCGTCATCCAGTGACCGCCCACATCGCCCTGTGCCAATTTGCCATTTTCTTGGTAAAGGTTGAAATCGGTAATCAGAATATTGACATTTTTACCTTCGTCCATATATTGGTTCATTTCGTCACTGCTGAGCGGCGTTACTCCAATAAAAGTATCGCTGGTACAGCTAACACCTTTTTCATTCAAATAGTGCTGGATATGGTGGTCTAAAGCGCCTACTGTAGTGCCCTGACTTTCTATGGTTACAACAGAGGTATTCTGATAGGCATCCAAAATCTTTTGACGGGCCTGCGGATGATAGGACCCACTGCTGTCATACAACGGACAGCCAAACGTTTTCTTAAATTCATCTTCAGAGTCGGCATATTTCCGCAACACTTCGTTGACCATTGCCGTAGCTCCTCCGGGTTCGTCAATATAGAAACGGTCATTCGTGTTGGCATAGAAATCTACCAAAAGATAATTGTAATTTGCTTTACCATTTTTATCATACATCGGGAATCCAAACACCCGTTCAAATTCCTCCTCCCGTCCTTCATACTCCACAAAAATGTTGTTGACAATGGCCACAAAGCCACAGCCCTCATAATTGATCTGCTCCATCAGTTTTGCAATTTCTGATTGAGAATAATTCTGGTAGCGGCTATGCTGCCTAATGTAGGCATAGAGGTCCTCGTCCTCAAACCAGCGGAATCCAAAAAACCACATTCCCTTTTTATTGTTGGCCATATCTCCCTGATCTGCTCCATAGGTGCCATTGCTTTTATCGTTATCAAACGTGGTCGTATTCTGGTCGTAGGCGCCACCCGCCAATTCCTGGACGTCAAGTGCCTCAGCCTGATCTGTTACCAGCTCAGTGACACGCGTCTCCACACTTTTATACTGCGCCAAAATCTGCTCCAAGGCTTCGCGCATCACCCGCACCGAATTTTGCTCCTTGGTGATCTGTTCCGCGCTCTCCAGCAGACGGGCTGATATCTGCTCCTGCCCGGCGATTTTAAACCGCAGTCCGCTCCGGATACCGTTCACATCCCGGTACAGCTCCATCAGCTGCGCCGCCAACTCCTCTTCCTTTTGAAGCGCGGGCTTTATCGCCGCCAGCTCCACAGAAATCTTTGCCATTCCAGTCGATCCCTCCTGAAAATGTGTTTTGTACATTACAAGCTCATTATAGCGCCTGCTTTTCACTAAGCGCCGAAAACCGACAAACAGCCTCTGAATTGGGACAAACCGCTTAATAGAAATTTGTCCTTATTAATACAGCTCCCTGGCATACGCCGGGGAGCTGCTGTTATGTAAAGAAAATGGATCAGTGCTCCCGGAGCTGGAACTTCTTTACCTGTCCCTCCATGATCTTCACCTGGCCAAAGAGCTCGGAGCTGACTGCGGCGGATTCCTCACTGCTGGCGGAGTTGCTCTGGACCACGGCGGAAATCTGACCGATGCCCTCGGTGACCTGAGCAATGGCCTCAGCGTCGCTCTCCACCGCCTGCACAATGTTGCCCATAGCCGCGTTGGACTGGGTTACCAGCTTCAGGGCCTTGGTCAGGGTCTCGGAGACGCCGGTGACGATCTGGCTGCCCCGGCTGGTGGCCTGAACGGAGTTCTCAATCAGTCCCTTGGTGGCCTTGGCGGCCTCATCGGACTTGGAGGCCAGGTTGCGCACCTCGTCGGCCACCACTGCGAAGCCCTTGCCTGCGGAACCGGCGCGGGCGGCCTCCACGGCAGCATTCAAAGCCAAAATGTTGGTCTGGAAGGCAATGTCCTCAATGGTGGCAATGATTTTTTCAATCTGCTGGGAGGCCTCGGTAATGTCCTTCATAGCGGCCACCATCTCTTCCATCTGCTGGCTGCTCCGGTTCACCTGTTCGCCGGTCTGACGGGCGTCCTCCTGGGCGCTGGTGGCGGTGGCTACATTCTGGGCGGTGCTCTTGGACAGGGTGTCCAGGGTTGCATACAGCTCCTCCACTGCGCTGGCCTGCTGTGTGGCGCCTTGGGCCAAGGTCTGAGCACTGCTGGACAGCTGCTCCGCACTGCCGGACACCCGTACCTCCGCCTGATAAATGTTGGAGAGGGCGGCGGACAGGTTGGCGGTCAATGAATCAATGGACTCCTCAATGGAGCGGAAATCCCCAATAAAGGAGGTGGCGGTCTTCACGTTGAAGTTGCCGTTGGACAGTTGTTCCATAATCCGGTTCAGGTCCCAAATGTAGCTGCGGATCAACTCCACCGACTTCTCCAGGGTGTTGGCAAGATCGCCCAGCTCGTTGTCCACCTTGTACTCCAGATCCAGGTCCAGCTTGCCCTCCTGGAGAGGCTGGACCTTCCGGGTGATCTTCAGAATGGGGGCCAGAATGTGTTTGAGGACATAGACCACTAGGCTGACTAGGCAGAACAGCGCCAGCACCAGACAAATGCCGGTAATGACCTGCATCAGCATAACAGTGGAGCGCATCTGCTCACTGCTCTCCGTGTTGAGGGTCTCGGCCCGCTCGATAATCTGGTCCAGCTTACTCACCAGAGCAGTCAGATTGGACTGGATGGTCTCCTGATAGTAGTTCTGCGCCTGGATGGGGCTCATGGACATCATATTCTGCACCTCGGCTACCGACTGATGCAGCTGCTTGTGCATGGGGGTGACCTCTTCCCTCAGAGCCAGAATCTGGGGGTCATCTGTGCCGGCCTCGCCATAGATCCACTGGCCCAGTACACACTGGGTATCATCTGTGCCCGGAAACTCCCCGTTGGCATACAGAGCCTTGCTTAGATTGCTGGACCACTTGTAGTGGGCGGTCTCGGCACTCTGGGCCCGGGAGAGCATAGCCACGTTCTCGATACTGGTCTCCTGCATCTTCTCAATGCGAATCAGGTTAAAGGTGGTCACTCCGCTGAACAGAAGAATGGACAGCAACGCTGCAACGATCCGGATAAACACCATCTGCTTAATACTCTTACGCATAATAACATCCTCGCTTTTCCATAAAATGCCACATCCAAGTAACCCGCTGAAAGAGTTATCATAAGTATATCATACAAGTCAATATTATTTCAACTCTTTTCTTGTAATTCCATAAAAAACTGGAGGGGGAGATCCCTCCAGGGAAGAGACCTGCGGTCTGTCAATCTGGCTCCTCCTGGAACAGCTGGCTGAGAGGGGTGCGCTGGAGCTCCTCATCCAGCACCTGCTGGACGCGGGACAGCTCCAGGCTTAACGCACAGTTGTCCGCCGACCTGTTTTCGCACTGGTAACCCGGCTGCTGGCAGCGGTTGATCAGCATCCCCCCGCCCATGGCCTGGAACAACTCCCACAGGTTCATCTCCTCGCAGGGCCGGAGGAGCAGATAGCCCCCGCTGGGCCCCCGACGGCTGTCCACCAGACCGGCGGAACGCAGCTGCTTCAGAATTTTAAGGGTGACAGCTTTGGGCATATGCTCCTGCTGGGCGATGGCGGTGGCGGACAGCTGCTCCTTTTGATACAGTGCGCGCATGATCCGCAGGGCATAGTCCATTTCCCGAGTCATCAGCACATGGATCACTCCTTTTTGGGGGAATTTACCTTAATATTATATATTCGTTTTGGAGGATTTGTCAATATACCCGCCGCTTTTTTTACATTGCTGACAAAGCGCACCAATCCAGTCCCTCCGCTCCGCAAAAAAGACACGCCGGGAAGCGTGTCTTCATGTGCAGCCCTCACCGTGCCAGCAGCTTCTTCATCCCCGTCTCGATGCCTTCCACCGTCAGGGGGTACATGGGAAACAGACCCTCGATGGCGTCGTAGCTCTCGGTCCACTCGCCGCCCCACTCGGGCCGGTCGCTGGGATTGAGCCACACCGCGTGGCGGTAGCGCTCCCGCAGGCGGCGCAGGCAGTCAACACCGCTGGCGGGCTCCCCCTCCCTGGGGCTGGGGAAGGGATCGAAGATCTCATGGGGGGACATCTGGGCGTCCCCCACAAAAATCAGCTTATACTCCGGCGTCAAGTTGGACAGCAGCCAGCTCACCGGGACGGCATTGTTGGGGTTCAGCGTTGGGTCCCGGTACAGCCGGGTATAGGGGCAGTTGTGGAAATAAAATATCTTCAGCTCCTTAAAGTAACCCGCCCTGGTCACCGCCTGAAACAGGGCGGAGCACAGCTGGGCGTAGTGCTCCATGGAGCCGCCGGAGTCCATCAGCAGGAGCACCTTCACCGTGTTCTGCCGGGGTTTTTTATAGCGCACCTTCAGCAGTCCGGCGCTGTTGGCGGTGTCCTGGATGGTGCTGTCCACGTCGAACTCGCTGGGGGGCAGGTCCACCAGACCGGAGAACTGCCGCAGACGGCGCAGGGCCACCTGGAGCTGGCGGATGTCCAGGGTGTTGTCGTGGCGGAAGTCCCGATAGCGCCGCTCCCCCGCGACCCGGAAGGCCCGGCGGCTCTGAGACTGCCCGCCCACCCGAATGCCCACCGGGGACAGGCCCATGTTGCCGAAGATGGACATACCGTGGGTCCCCACCCAGTAGTTGCCGCAGTTGTGCTGCTCCCGCTGCTCGTTCTTCCGCTCCTGGAACATGGTCTCGATCTCCAGGGTTGACAGGCTCTCGTTCAGCTCCGCCTGCTGCTCGTCGTACTCCCCCATAGGGGCGTTGGGCCGGTCCAGCCAGTTCAGCAGCTCCTGGGACACCTCCTGCTGGAAGTCCACCTCCTGAAAATAGTCCAGAAAGGCCCGGTCAAAGGCGTCAAAGTCGGCCTCGCTCTTCACTAGCAGACAGCGGCACAGGTGGTAGAAGCCGGTAAAGCTGGCCTGGTGCAGATTCTCGTGCAGCGCCTGGACCAGGGCCATCCACTCGGTGAGGGAGACCTTCAGGCCCCGGCTGCGCAGCAGATACAAAAAGTCCTCAAACATGGCTCACCGCCAAGTGCGCCGCAGCATATCAATGTCCTCATTCTTCTTCAGCAGGACCCCCAGATAGGGGACCTCCTTCACAATGCGGCCCACGTCCACGCCGCCGTGCTGGAGGGCCTGGATCCAGTCGATGATCTCGCTGGTGGAGGGCTTTTTCTTGATCTGGGGCAGGCTTCGGATTTTGTAAAAAGCCTCCAGCACCTGGGTCAGCAGCTTCTCCTGAATGTCGGGGTAGTGGACCCGGACAATGTCTGCCATCAGCTCCTTGTCGGGGAACTCGATATAGTGGAAGACGCACCGGCGCAGGAAGGCGTCGGGCAGCTCCTTCTCCGCATTGGAGGTGATGATGACCACCGGGCGGTGGCTGGCCTTCACGGTGCAGCCCGTCTCCGGGATGTGGAACTCCATGCGGTCCAGCTCCCACAGCAGGTCGTTGGGGAACTCCAGGTCGGCCTTGTCGATCTCATCAATGAGGAGGATGACCTGTTCCTCCGCCGTAAAGGCCTCCCCCAGCTTGCCCAGGCGCACATACTTCTCAATGTCGTCCACGCCCTGGCCGCCGAACTGGCTGTCGTACAGGCGCTGGACCACATCGTAGACATACAGGCCGTCCTGGGCCTTGGTGGTGGACTTGATGTTCCAGATAATCAAATTCTTGCCCAACGCCTGGGCGATGGCCTCGGCCAGCATGGTCTTGCCGGTGCCCGGCTCCCCTTTGATCAGCAGCGGCTTTTCCAGCACCATGGCGATGTTGGCTGCCCGGAGTAGCTCCTCGGACGCCACATAATTCTGGCTCCCCTTAAATTCCTTCATGGTCGCACCCTTCCCTTTCCTGGCGTGGATCGTTGTGAAAAATAACAGCGCCGGCGGCCCTCCTCCCCGGAACTGGAGACGCCGGACCCGCAATTTTTCCATCCTACCTTATTACTTTTTCATCATAGCCGACTTTTCTCAGGGAATCCAATAGAACTTTTGAATAAACTGATTGAAGGTATAAATCAATTTCGAAGTTTTTCGGGGTTTTTCCGTTTGATTTTTCCGGTGCTTTGGGGAAGTCACACAAAAAACCATCCGTCATTTTGACGAATGTTCCAAAAGTTTGGGGCGGCAAAAAAATCCATGCAGAAAAGTAATGGTTGCATGAAGTTTTAATAATAGACTGATAGGGCACTTCGAATATAAAATTGAAACAACAACACAGGGATATTTGGTCATATCACCAACGTCCACCAATTTATAAAATTTATAAAAAAGGAGGAGATATTATATGCCCAGACAATTTTCCCTGGCCTATCTCACCACCCCGGGGATCGACCCGGTGGAGCAGATCCGGACGGCCAAAGAGGCGGGTTATGACTATGTCAGCCTGCGCACCATTCCCATGGGGCAGGAGGGCGAGCCCCAGGTCCACCTGGAGAGCGACCCCACGCTGATGGAGCAGGTCCGTCAGACCTTGAAGGACTGCGATATGAAGCTCTTCGACATTGAGCTGCTGCGCATTCGGGAGGATCTGCCCGACGACTACCGCGCCGCTTTCGAGAAGGGCGCGGAGCTGGGAGCCACCCAGGTACTTACCAGCGTATGGACCCGCGACCGCGCTCTGGCGGTGGACCGCTACGGCGCTTTCTGTGAGCAGGCCGCCCAGTTCGGTCTGACCCTCAATTTGGAGTTCCCCATCGTCTCGGAGCTGACCACCATGCAGGAGGCCTTTGAGATCCAGGACAAGGTGGGCGCGTCCAACCTGAAGATCCTGATGGACATGATCTATGTCTATAAGACCGGCGTCACCCCCGCCGACATCCAGGCGGCAGACCCCAGCCGGTTCGGCGTCATCCACCTGTGCGACTGGCCCGCCGACATGGCCGGCAGGCAGGACATTGAGGTGGTCCGGGGCGGCCGGGCTTACTGCGGCCAGGGTGTTGTGGACCTAGCGGGCGTTCTGAAAGCCCTGCCCGAGAATGTCTGCTCCATTGAGCTGCCCAACTTGGCGGAGATCGAGGCCCGGGGCAGGGCAGGTCATGCCGCTCAGTGCCTGAAGACTGCCAAGGAGTTTTTTACCGCCAACGGCCTGTAAATCCGGGGAGACCGCACCATTGATAATCTGAACGAAATTTTAACACGATAGCAGCTTATTCGCTCGACAAGAGGAAAGGGCTTCTATTATAGTAGTAATATTGATTGGAAATCACCGATTTATGAAAAATTCGTATAGAAAAGAGGTCAACTATATGAAGGTCGATATCAATACCAAAATGATAACCCTCATCGGAACCCCTCTGAGTCAATCCTTTGCCGCCCGGATGCAGAACACCGGCTATGAGGCCGCCGGGCTGAACATGCTTTACTTTTACACTGAGGCGGACAAGGAGCACCTGGGCGAGATTGTCAGCGGCATTCGGTACATGAACTTCGCCGGCTTTGCGGTGACCAAGCCCAACAAGGTGCGGGTGCTACGCTACTTAGACGAGCTGGACCCCCTGTGCCAGAAGATGGGGGCCAGCAACACGGTGGTCAAGACCCCCGAGGGAAAGCTCATCGGCTACAATACCGACGGCGTGGGCTTCTACACCTCCCTCACCGAGGAGGGCGGCGTTCAGGTGGACCAGTCTGTCTTCTTCTGCTTCGGCGGCGGCGGGGCCGGACGTGCCATGTGCTCCATCCTGGCCTACCACGGGGCCCGGAAGATTTACATCACCGACATCTTTGAGCCCTGTGCCAAGTCCCTGGTGGACGACATCAACAACAACTTCGCCCCTGTGGCCGAGTTTGTCCACCATGGCGACTTCTCCAAGCTGGCCGCCTGCAACGTGGTCCTCAACGCCAGCGGCATCGGCATGGGACAGCACATCGGCGAGACCCCCCTGCCCAAGGAGCACATCCAGCCCAGCCAGTTCTTCTTCGACGCCTGCTACAATCCCGAGCGCACCCAGTTCCTGATGGACGCGGAGGAGAAGGGCTGTAAGGTGCTCAACGGCCTGGGTATGTCCCTGTACCAGGGCGCGGCTCAGATCGAGCTGTGGACCGGCAAGAAGCCCCCGGTGGAGGCTATGCGCCGGGAGCTGCTGAAGATTGTAGCTGAGCAGCAGTCATGAACCCGCGCTCAAAACGACTTGTCGTTTTGCCCAGCCCGTAACGGGCTGGGAGAAAGAAGTAAGAGGAGGTAAAACATGAAAGTACTCAAATGGCTGGATGACCACTTTGAGGAGATTTTCCTGGTGGTCTTCCTGGTTCTGATCGCCTGCGTCAGCTTGGCGCAGGTCATCTGGAAAAAGGCGCCCTTCCTGGAATCCCTCACCTGGTCGGACGAATTCTGCCGCTTTATGTGGATCTGGACGGTGTTCATCTCCCTGCCCTATACCATCCGCAAGGGCAGTATGCTCCGGGTGAGCGTGGTGCTGGACCTGATGCCCCAGGTGGTGCGCAAGGTCATCAACCTGGCGGTGGATATCGTCTCTATGCTGTGCATGGGCCTGCTGGCCTACTACTCCTTCACCGTCATCTTCGGCACCCCCACCACGCCCGGCGTGCTGGCCAGCGGCGAGCTGTCCACCGCTATGCAGTGGCCCATGTGGATGGTGTACAGCGTGATGCTCTTCGGCTATGCGCTGGGTACCCTGCGGGCTCTTCAGATGACCGTGATCCATATGATGCACTTCGGCGAGAAGGAACTCACAACCCTGGAGCAGACCATGCAGGACGCGGCGGAGGAAGCCGCAATGGCTAAGGAAGGAGGAGAGGAATAATGGCGGCAATTCTGGTATTTGTTGTATTTCTGGTCGGCATTGTGCTCTCGGTGCCCATTGCAATCAGTATGATCCTGGGCTCTGCGGCCCCCATCTTCCTGCTGGAGTCGGGCGGCTCCATTGGACAGCTGATCAACAACGCCTTCTCCGGCGCCAACTCAACCCCCATCCTGGCGGTGCCCCTGTTCATTCTGGGCGGCGTCATCATGTCGGAGGGCGGCATCTCCAAGAAGCTGTTTAACTTTTTCGCTTACTTCGTGGGCCCCCTGCCCGGCGGCCTGCCCTGCGCCGTGATCCTCACCTGTCTGTTCTACGGCGCCATCTCCGGCTCCGGCCCGGCTACCACCGCCGCCGTGGGCTCCATGTGTATCCCCTTCCTGGTGGCCCTGGGCTACGACCGCCAGTGGAGCGCCGGTCTGGTGGCTGTGGCCGGCGGTCTGGGCGTCATCATCCCGCCCTCCATCCCCTTCGTGCTCTACTCCCTGGCCACCAACGTCTCCCCCGGCAACCTGTTCATGGCCGGCATCCTGCCCGGTATCCTCATCGGCGTGTTTATGATGGCCTACGCGGTGTTCTACTGCATCCGCAAGGGTGAGGACCGCAAGCTCATCAACGCCAAGATGGAGGAGTTGCGGGCCCAGGGTCTGGGACACCTGTTCTTGGACAGCCTGCCCGCCCTGCTGTGCCCCATCATCATCCTGGGCGGCATCTACTCCGGCATGTTTACCCCCACCGAGGCGGCCTGCGTCTCCGTGTTCTACGCGCTGATCGTCTCCCTGTTCGTGTATAAGTCCATCACCTTCAAGAACCTGGTTCCCTTCCTGTGCAGCGCCGTGAAGACCTACGGCGGCCTGGCCTTCGTGCTGGCCTTCGCCACCGCTTTCGGCCGTGTGCTGTCCCTGACCCGCGCCACCGTGGTGGTGAAGAACTTCATCGTGGACAACTTCCACACCAGCTTCTCCGCTCTGACCGTGCTGGTCATCGTCTTCCTGCTGCTGGGCATGGTCATGGATACCGGCCCCGCCATCATCATTCTGGCCCCCGTGCTGCTGCCCGCCGTGATGGAGATGGGCATCAACGACGTCCACTTCGGCGTGGTGCTGGTGTGCTGCCTGTCCATCGGCCTGGCGACCCCGCCCTTCGGCCTGGATATGTTCGTGGCCGGAAACCTGGCCGAGGTGCCCCCCATGTCCGTGGCCAAGAAGTCTCTGCCCTTTATCATCTCCTTCCTGGTGGCCCTGGCCATGATTGTGTACATCCCCGGAATCAGCACCTTCCTGGCCAACCTGTAAGGGGAAGAAAGCGCCGGGGGGAACCCGGCCCTGGATTTTGCTTATTTCGGCGTGCCCGCCCCAGGGCGGGCACGCTGGGATAAAAATATGCGCAAGCATAAAATTTGAGGAGGAAAAACAATGAAAGCGAAGAAGCTGACTGCCGCGCTTCTCACCGGCGCTATGGTGTTCACCATGGCCGCCTGCGGAAGCAAGCCCAGCACCAGCACCCCCAGCACCAGCAAGCCCAGCACCAGCACCCCCAGCACCAGCACCCCCAGCACCTCTGCTCCCGCTCCCGCCGCCAGCTATGACAGCCTGGACGCCGTGGAGCTGATTGCCGGCGACGCCACCGGCAAGGGCGCTGCCGGCCAGATTTTCGGCCAGCTGGTCGCCTCCAAGGTTGAGGAGATTACCGGCGGCAAGCTGACCATCGACTACCACCCCAACTCCGAGCTGGGCGGCGACGTGGACCTGCTGCGTCAGGTGCAGTCCGGCGACCTGGACATCGTGGTCTGCCAGACCGCGCCTATGGTCTCCTTCATCCCCGAGATGGCCGTGTTTGATCTGCCCATGGTCTTCTCCAAGTATGACGCCGATACCATCGACAAGGTGCTCAACGGCTCCGACTCCGAGTTCCACAACCAGCTGGCCGCCGCCTATGAGAAGGCCGGTTATCATCAGCTGGGCTTCCTGCAGAACGGCACCTACCGTCTGACCACCGCCAACACCGCCCTGAATACCCTGGCCGACTTCCAGGGCCTGCAGATCCGCACCATGGAGAACAAGAACCACATGGATTTCTGGACTGCCATCGGCGCCTCCCCCACGCCTCTGGCCTGGCCTGAGGTGTACATCTCCCTGCAGAACGGTACCATCGACGCCCAGGAGAACGCCGCCGATACCTGCGCCACCTCCAATTTCCACGAGGTGCAGAAGTATCTGGCCTGCACCAACCACATCCTGTACAACAACCAGATCTGCATCAATGCCGAGTCCTACAATAACCTGGATCCCCTGTATCAGCAGGCTCTGGATCAGGCTGTGAGCGAGGCCATTGCCGAGATGCGTCCCCAGCTGGAGCAGATCGACGTGGACAACAAGGCCAAGCTGGAAGAGGGCGGCATGACCATCATCAACTATGAGGCCTCCTTCTATGACGAAATCCTGAACCTGGACGGCGTGAAGGCGCTGTACAGCTCCATCGACAGCCAGATTGGCGGTCTGGGCACCACCCTGCAGGCCGCGCTGGACGCCGCCTGATAATTTCAAAGCAAGACTGACCCGACAGGGCCGGCGCCCAGCGCCGGCCCTGTTGCTTAGAACCTGTATCCATAAGCACAAATGCGATGACGGCAGAAACGAAAAACGCAGTTTTTCGTCAAAGCTTTCTTTTGATTCTTTTCTTTTTCAAAAGAAAAGAATGAGCAACAAGGCGAAACAAGGCGAAACAAGGCGCGACAAGGAGCAATGAAGAGCAACAACGAACAACCCAAAGAAAGCTGGTAGGAAAGTGATGGAAGTTTGGAGAAAAGGCAGGGCGTGGCTGTTTTTGTTTGTCACGTTCTTCTTTTGGGGCAGCGTGTACGTATTCAGCAAGCTGATCCCCGGGGTGCCCACCGGGCTGGTGGGCTG
This sequence comes from Lawsonibacter sp., assembly GCA_022795855.1. GTDB lineage: Bacteria > Bacillota > Clostridia > Oscillospirales > Oscillospiraceae > Lawsonibacter. Next base: position 40,601 of record JAAWHL010000007.1, on the reverse strand, counting down.
TCTGCGCTGCGCCATTGCAGCCGTGGTGCTTCAGATTGTGGTTCACACCCGGTTCAGGGGCGTGAAAATTGCGCGGGAGGACTACAAATACTTTGTTTCCGTGGGGGTTTTGGGCTACTTTGCCACGATTTTCCTGATTCAAAAGGGGATCGCTTTGGCCGGCTCGTCCACCGCCTCGCTGATCAACTCCATGACCCCGGTAGCGGTTACCATCTTTGCCGCCCTCATCCTGAAGGAAAAAATCACCCCGGTAAAAATCCTGTGCCTGGTGCTGGCGCTGGCAGGCACCTACATCATCACCACCGGCGCCACGGCGGAGGGGGAGATGATGGGGGCGCTGCTGGTGGTGCTGTCGGTGATTTCCTGGGCGCTGGCCTCGGTGAACATGCGGCAGCTGACCGCCAAGTATCCCCCCATCCTGGTGACGGCCTACGGGATGCTCATCAGCCTGGCGCTCCACATCCCGGTGGGCGCGGCGGAGTCGCTCCGGGCCGGCGGGACCGGGCTGGACGGCCGGGCGGTGCTGGTGCTGCTGTATTTGGGACTGGTGGGCTCGGCCCTGCCCCAGTACACCTGGACAGCCAGCCTGTCCATGCTGCCGGCCAGCACCTGTTCTCTGTTCTACCCCCTGCAGCCCGCCTTCTCCGCCATTCTGGGGGCGCTGCTGCTGGACGAGACCTTCAAGCCCGCGTTCTTCCTGGGGATGCTGCTGATTTCCATTGACGTGGTGCTCAGCACCCTGGAGACCAGACGGCTGAGCCGCCTGGAGGCCGGGAACTGAAAAACCGGAAACTGCCAGGTTTTGTTTGCTTTTTCCCGGACGCTGGGGCATAATGGAAAGAAACAGAGAAAACGAGAGGAGCGGCGGCCATGAATCTGCGTCAGCTGCAATACTTCAAAACCATCGCGGAGCTGGAGCATTATACCCGGGCGGCGGAGAAGCTGTATGTCAGCCAGTCCAACCTGAGCCACTCCATTCAGGAGCTGGAGGACGAGCTGAACGTGGAGTTCTTTGTCCGCAAGGGGCGGAACATCAAGCTGACCAAATACGGGGAGCTGTTCCTGCCCTACGTGGTCAGCGCCCTGGACTCCCTGGACGCCGGCGTGGCCCGTCTGAAGGACTACATCAATCCCAATACCGGCACCGTGATTATGGCGGGGTTTCCCTCTCTGGCCCAGTTTGTGCCGGAGATGATTGTGCGCTACGCCTCGGAGACCAACCGGGTGGGGGTGCGCCTGCAATTCAACCAGGAGGCCACCTATGAGACCCTGCGGACGCAGATTCTGGAGGGGGAGGTGGACCTGGTCTTTTCCACCCTGGTGGACGACCCCAAAATCGGCGCTTCCCTGATTGGGGAGCACCAGATTGTGCTGCTGGTCCACTCCAACCACCGGCTGGCCGGCCGGGAGAGCGTGGACCTGCGGGAGCTGAACGGGGAGGAGTTCATCGCCTTTGACAACAACTGCCAGCTGCGCAGTGTGACGGACGGCCTGTTTCAGCGCCTGGGGGTTCAGGTGAATATCACCATGGAGACCGCCCAGGACGTGATTATCTACGGCATGGTGGCCGCCAACCACGGCGTGGCCATCGTCCCAAAGCCCCTGGGCGGCACGCCCTATAATTTGAAGATGATCTCTATCGACAATGATATGCCCCCCCGCCAGCTGTACATGCTCTGGAACAAGGAGCAGTACCTGCCGCCGGCGGCGGAATACTTCCGGGACTTCATTATCCGCAGCGGACAAATCTTCAACCATTTCCTGGAGCGCCACGGAATTTGACCGCGGTGCTCCCGGCAATCCATGAATAAACTTGAACAATGAATGAAAAATGGGTATTGGACAAAACGGAGCGGATATATTATCCTTTTAATAGTGGTAGTAAACAGAAAGCGGGGGAGAATCTCCAGGTTTCTGTTAGAAATTACACAAAGAACCGCCGTCAGAATCGCCAAAAAAACCATGCGGATTTTAGATAAAACGCAGAAAAATCCGAGCGGCCTATGGGTTTTAGGAATAGTTCCCCCGCGACGGCGGTCAAATCCGGGAGAAGCAGGCAGCAACCTGATTACATCTTATCATTGCTGATCCAAAAAATTTTTTATACGGAGGGAAAATTCATAATGAGCAAGAAACTTGTTTCCGATCTGCTGGTGGACTATCTGGAGCGGCGCGGCGTCACCAAGCTGTTCGGCCTGTGCGGCCACACCGTCATCGGAATGCTGGACGCCCTGTCCCGCAGCGAAAAGATTCAGTACGTCAACACCCGCCACGAGTCCGTGGCCACCACCGCCGCCGACGGCTATGCCCGCATCACCCACAAGGCCGCCGTGGCCATGTGCCACCTGGGCCCCGGTCTGACCAACGCCATCACCGGCGTGGCCAACGCCTCCCTGGACTCCATCCCCATGGTGCTGATTGCCGGCGACGTGCCCAGCTACTACTTCGGCCGCCACCCCCATCAGGAGGTCCAGATGCATGACGACGGCGACCAGTACAGCATGCTCAAGCCCATCTGCAAGCGCTGCTGGCGCGTGGACGACGTGGAGGCTCTGCCCAACATCCTGGACCGCGCCTTCCGTCTGGCCGAGTCCGGCCGCCCCGGCCCCGTTCTGGTGGACATCCCCATGGACATGTTCTCACGCGAGATGGACGAGGACCTGTGGGCCCGTACCTACAAGGACAGCCGCGAGACCCTGAAGCCCGGCATCTCCCCCGAGGCCGCCAAGGCCATCGCCAAGAAGCTGGTAGAGGCCAAGAACCCCGTCCTCCACGCCGGCGGCGGCATCCTGCTGGCTCAGGCCTCCGACGAGCTGGCCGCGCTGGCTGAGTTCCTGGACATCCCCGTGTCCCGCACCCTGATGGGCCAGGGCTGCCTGTCCGACCAGCACCCCCTGATGGTGGGCCAGACCGGTTTCTGGGGCCTGGAGTTCACCCACTCCCTCACCGTGAACGCCGACGTGGTTCTGGGCCTGGGCACCCGCTTTGGCGAGGCCGACAGCTCCAGCTGGTATCAGGGCGTCACCTTCGACCCCGACCACACCACCTTCCTCCAGATTGACATCGACCCCGCCGAGCTGGGCCGCAACTTCCCCGTGGAGATTGCCGCCCAGGGCGACCTGAAGATTGCCCTGGCCCAGATCCTGACCGAGGTCAAGGCCATTTGCCCCGCAGGCAAGAAGAACCCCGAGCTGCGGGCCAAGATTGCTCAGGTCAAGGCTGCCTTCAAGGAGTCCAACCGCGCCATCTCCGAGGACAGCCGCTTCCCCATGACCCCCCAGCGCATCCTGAAGGACGTGAAGGAGGTCATCCCCGAGGACGCCATCATCTTCACCGATGTGGGCTGGAACAAGAACGGTGTCGCCCAGCAGTTTGACATCACCATCCCCGGCACCATCCACCACTCCTCCGGCCTGGCGACCATGGGCTTCGGCGCCTCCGCCGTTCTGGGCGGGAAGGTGGCTGCTCCCGACCGCATCTGCCTGACCCTGACCGGCGACGGCGGCTTCGGCGTCAACCCCACCTGCCTGGCTACCGCCGTGCAGGACGGCATCGCCTGCACCTGGGTCGTCATGAACAACTCCGCCTTCGGCACCATCGCCGGCCTGGAGAACGCCAACTACAAGCATAAGTTCGGCACCGTGTTCCACACCCCCGACGGGGAGTCCTACACGCCCCACTGGGCTGAGGTGGCCAAGGCCTACGGCGTAGAGGCTATCTGCGTGCAGTCCGCCGAGGAGTTCAAGCCCGCCATGGAGAAGGCGATGGAGGCCAACCGCGCCGGCCGCCCCTTCCTGGTGGAGGCCCCCATGGAGAACATCGTGGTGCCCACCCCCGGCTGCTGGAACATCAACGATATCTATACGCCCAACGAGCTGGTCAAGGAGGGCAAGCTGGTCAAGAAGGAGAACGGCAAGTACGTCTCCCCCAGCCACTCCAAGTCCCACAACGCCTAAAAGACATCAAAACGTTAGAGGAGCGGTCCCCGTCCGGGGACCGCTCCTTTTGCACCGCACCTGTTCCCTGAAGGGCGCGGTGTTTTGCTGTTCATCCTCTTTCTTTTCAAAGAAAGAGGATGAGAAAGAAACTTTTTGCGCGGAACCGCGTCTCGCTTAGAGCCTGTTTAACAGCGCTCAGCACACCGGCGGCGGGCCATTTGCCGCCATGCGGCGTTAAGCCTTCTTGGAATCCGCCAAGGATTCCTGCGGAAATGCGCCTTATCCGGCGGAAAAATCCCTCGCTCAGGCGTTATGTGCGGTTAGGAATAGAGGCTCTTATCTTTTGGCGGCGATTCCCGACGGTTTACTTCTTCACCCGGCCGAAATAGTCCCGGGTGATGGAGGCCACCGCGCCGGACAGCAGCAGCAGGGCCACCAGGTTGGGGATAGCCATGGCGCCGTTCAGGGTGTCGGCGATATCCCACATCAGGGTGCCGGAGCCGGTGGCGCCCACAATGCAGAACAGGACGAAAATCACCTTGTATACGGCAATCAGGGGCTTGCTGTCGTGGGAGATATAGCCCCAGCAGCGCTCGCCGTAGTAGCTCCAGCTGAGGATGGTGGACAGGGCGAAGAACAGCAGGCTGATTTGGATAATGGTGCCGCCCAGGGTGCCGGGGAGGATGGAGTTGAAGGCGGCCACGGCGGCGGCGCCCTTGGAGGCGTAGGAGCCCAGGGCGGCCTCGCCCAGCTCGAAGCCGGACAGGAGCACGGTGAAGGCGGTGATGGAGCAGATGACAATAGTGTCAAAGAAGACCTCGAACACGCCCCAGATGGCCTGCTCGGCGGGTTCCTCGGTGGAGGAGGCGGCGTGGGCGATGGGGGCGGAGCCGAGGCCGGCCTCGTTGGAGAAGACGCCCCGGGCGAAGCCGTTCTTCATGGCCGCCATGATGGCGTAGCCGAAGATGCCGCCGCCCACGGCCTCAAGGCTGAAGGCGCTGGTGAAGATGGCGGCCAGGACGGAGGGGATCTGGGGCAGGCGCATGAGAATCACGGCGATGCCCGCGGCCACATAGAACACGGACATGAAGGGCACCAGCAGGGAGGTGACCTGTCCGATGCGCTTGACTCCGCCGATGACCACGACAGCCACGACGGCGGTGAGCAGGATGCCGCTGATCAGGGGGTCCAGGCCGAGCAGGCCGCTCAGGGCGCCGGCGATTTCGCTGGACTGGGCGATATTGCCGATGCCGAAGGAGGCCAGCCCGCCCAGGACGGCGAAGATGACGGCCAGGAACTTCCAGTTTTTGCCCAGGCCGTTCTCAATGTAGTACATGGGGCCGCCTTTGTGGACGCCCTGCCCGTCGGTGACGCGGAACTTCATGGCCAGGGCAATCTCGGCGTATTTGGTACACATGCCGAAGAAGGCGGACACCCACATCCAGAACACCGCGCCCGGGCCGCCGATGAAGATGGCGCCGGTGACGCCGGCGATGTTGCCCGTGCCCACGGTGCCCGCCAGGGCGGTGGTTACCGCCTGAAAGGGGGACAGGTTGCTGCCGTGGTCCTGGCCCTCTTTTTTGCGGAACAGGGAGCCCACAGTGTTTTTCATGATGCAGCCAAACCAGCGTACCTGAAGCCAGCCGGTGCGGACGGTCAGAAACACGCCGGTGCCCACCAGCAGAGCCAGCATGATGGGACCCCAGACAAAGTCGTTGACCGCGCCGTTGATTGTGGTGACCATTTCTAACATGATTTTTCTTCCTTTCCTTTCCAGCTGGGAAACGGGGATAAAACGGACGGGAGCGCCGCCCAAAGGCGCGCGCTCCCGGAAAACGGGCCCTCCCCGCCGCAGAATAAAATCCCCGGGCGGGGAGAGGCCTCTGTCCTTTTGCCTGAGAGATTGGCCCGGGATTTCCTTCCGGGCTTTGCACCTTCGGCCCCCGCGCAGACGGCGGGCGTCTCCAGAGTGCCATCCGTCCGCAGTCCTCGTACCTGAGAGCGTCACACCGTCGGTGGGCCCCGGAGCGTTCCGGGAGCCGCTTCCCTGCGGACATCGTCTGGCCGTATTCAATTTTAGCGGTTCGTCCATTTTACAGAGACAATTATACACAGGATGCAGACGGAATGCAAGTTAATTTTTGCGTTCCTTCAATTTTCAGTGATAGCAACGATTTTTCCCGGTTTCCAGGCGGGTCTGTTATCGGATTTCCCGTCCGTCGGTCTCAATGATATCGCCGTTTGCCGCCCGCTCCAGGTCCCGGAACGCCCGGCCCAGGCGGAAAATCAGCCACAGGTCGCTGATTCCGTCATAAATCAGCGAGCAGCCGATGAGGGTCACCAGGGCGGCGAAGGTGCCGAAGGGGTTGATCAGAATCACAAGCCCCAGGAGCAGCGTGACCAGGGCCAGCAGCAGGTCGGCCCACCACCAGCGGAACCGCTGCCGGGTCAGGGAGAAGGCGGCCTGAAGGTCCAGCACGCCGTGGAAGAGGATCACCGCCCCAAACACATACTGAATCAGGGTGACGACCGATTCCGCGCTGGTCATCAGCCAGATTCCCAGCCCGGCCAGCACCACCCCTGGGATGAGCATAAAGGCGGGAGAGCCGCTTTTCCGCTTGTCGGCGAACCAGCCGATTAAATAGAAGAGGCCGCATACCAGCAGTACGGCCCCCAGCAGGGCGCACATCAGGGACACAGAACGGTCGGGCCACAGGGCCAGCGCCAGTCCCAGCACCACGGTGGACAGGGCCGCCAGGGTGCTGCTGCGCCGCTGCTCCCGCAGAATACTTTTCATCGCGCAATCCAGCTCCTTTTCCGGAAGATGGGAAACATTATAGCACGGCTGGGCCTGTTCCGCAACAGAAAATCCCCCGAATCCGCCCGCCGCCGCCGCGGGGCGGCTCTGCTTCGCCCCCAATTTTTCCCTTTTGCATGGGAGCGCTTTTTTGGGTTCTGCAATTTTGTCTATTTTATTATGCACTGCCGTATTGCATTTTGCCGGGAGCGAGGGTATAATAAAATTTATCCGCGCACAAGTGTTTTCCCTTTGGAGACACCGCCGCCGGATTTGTTCCCAAACTATTGAAAAAAAGGAGTAAACAGAATGAAAAAGTTCCTTGCTTTTGCGCTGTCCGCGTCCCTGATGCTGGGCGCTCTGGCCGGCTGCTCCAGCGGCACGCCCGCCAGCTCCGGAACCGGCAATCCCGGAAGCGCCCCCACCCCCGCCGCCTCCGGCGGCAAGGTGATTAAGATCGGCGTCTTCGAGCCCATGTCCGGCGACTCCGCCTCCGGCGGCAAGAAGGAGACCCTGGGGATGCAGTTCGCCAACGCCGAGACCCCCACCGTGGAGGTGGGCGGCGAGACCTACACCGTGGAGCTGGTCATCTCCGACAACGGCTCCACCACCGACAAGGCCCCCTCCGCCGCCGCCAACCTGGTGGCCCAGGACGTGGCCCTGGTGCTGGGCTCCTACGGCTCCGGCGTGTCCATGGCCGCCAGCGACACCTTCAAGGAGGCGGGCGTGGCCGCTATGGGCGTGACCTGCACCAACCCCAACGTCACCGCCGGCAACGACCACTACTTCCGCATCTGCTTCCTGGACAATTTCCAGGCCCAGGTCCTGGCCAGCTTTGCCATGGAGGAGTTTGACGCCAAGGTGGCCTACTGCCTGGGCGAGGCGGGCAACGAGTACGACCAGGGCCTGATTGCCTTCTTTGAGCAGTGCTTTGACGGCAGAGTCATCAAGGACACCTTCCCCACCAACAACTCCGACTTCAACTCCTACCTGAACAAGGCCAAGGCCGAGGGCGCGGACATCATCTTCACCCCCGTGTCCATCGCCTACGCCACCCAGATTATCTCCCAGGCCTCCTCCCTGGGCATCACCGCCCCCATCCTGGGCTCCGACACCCTGGACGACAACATGGTCCTGGACGCCGCCAAGGGCACCGACATCCAGCTGTATGTCTCCACCTTCTACCAGGAGGGCGGCGCGCCTCAGTTTGACGAGGGCATCAAGAACTATATCAACTCCAACTCCGTGGCCAAGGACTCCAACGGCGGCAACGACACCATCGCGGCCGTCACCGCCATGGGCTACGACGCCTACTATGTGGCCTTGGAGGCCATCAAGGCCGCCGGCTCCGCGGACCCCGCCGACATCAAGGCCGCGCTGGGCGGCGTGACCTATGACGGCGTGTCCGGCTCCATCGCCTTTGACAGCGTGGGCGACGCCGTGCGCGACACCGCCTATATCAAGCATTCCACCAACGACGGCGCCTGGGAGCTGGCCACGGTCCAGACCGCGAAGTAATTTCCCCGCCCGCAGCTGAATTTCCTGCCGCTTGGCGAGAGCCTGTGCTCTCGCCAAGCGGCGGTCCCCGGCATAAGGAGCTGTATCCGCAGGCGGTCCCCGGACCGGCCGCCCGTTCCGGCGGGAATACAGGCTCCAACTCCGGCGGGGCTGCCTCGAAAGAGACTTCCCGGGCCTTTTTCGAGACAGCCCTGATCCCTGTTACAGATAAAGGAGGTTTTCTTGTGGAATTTATCATTTCCATTTTCCTGTCCGGCATCTCCGTGGGCGGGCAGTATGCCCTGATTGCCATCGGCTACACCATGGTATACGGTATCCTGCGCCTGATTAACTTTGCCCACGGCGATGTGTTCATGGTGGCCGGCCTGGCGGGCATCTATCTGACCGCCGCCCTGCCGCTGTACCTCTCCCTGCCCCTGGTGCTGGTGCTGACGGTGGCCTTGGGCTTCTGCATCGAGCGGGCGGCCTACAAGCCCCTGCGCTCCGCCCCCCGCATGTCGGTGATGATTTCCGCCATCGGCGTCAGCTACTTAATTCAGAACACCGCCACCTATATCACTGGCGGCCAGCCCATGACCTATCCCACCATCCCTTTCCTGTCCGACACCGTAACCATCGCCGGCACGCCCACCAAGTGGGTCACCATACTGACCCCCTTCCTGGTGCTGGCGCTGGTGCTGGCCCTTCAGCAGCTGATTAACCGTACCAAGGTGGGCATGGCCATGCGGGCGGTGGCCAAGGATTTCGAGACCAGCCAGCTGATGGGCATCAAGATTAACTCCGTCATCTCCGCCACCTTCATCATCGGCTCGGCCCTGGCGGCCATCGGCTCCATGCTCTACTTCACCAATTTCCCCGCCATCACCCCCACCGCCGGCGCGCTGCCCGGCCTGCGGGCCTTTGTGGCGGCGGTGTTCGGCGGCATCGGCTCGGTCCCCGGCGCGGTGGTGGGCGGGTTCCTCATCGGCATCTGCGAGAACATTGTCAAGGGCACCGACTTCACCGTCTTCTCCGACGCCTTCACCTTTGCTATCCTGATTCTGGTGCTGCTGTTCAAGCCCACCGGTCTGTTCGGTGAGAAAATCACCGACAAGGTATAAAGGAGGCGCGGTCAGATGATAGAAAAGAAGAACCGAAAGGGCGCCTATACCGCCCTTCTGGCCGCAGCGCTGGTGCTGCTGGCCGTCATTGTGCTGGAAAATGTCAGCACCTTCCTGCCCAAGGAGATGGTCCCCGGCGTCCTCAGGCCCACCAGCCAGCTGTTCAGCGTGCTGAAGAAGGGCGCGGTCTACTCCCTGGCGGCGGTGTCCATGAACCTGCTCAACGGCTTTACCGGCCTGTTCTCCCTGGGGCAGGCGGGCTTCATGCTGCTGGGCGCTTACACCTACGCCATTTTCACCGTCCCCGCCGCCGGCAAGGACGCGGTGTACTACCTCTTCGGCGGCTCGGCCATCAAATTCTCCTTCCAGGATATATTTGGGGCCCTCTTCGGCACCGGCGGCGCCGGAGGCGCGGTCAGCCTGGTGCTGGGTGTGCTGACAGCCATCATTCTGGCCGGCTGTGTGGCCGCTCTGGCGGCCTGCCTCATCGGCCTGCCGGTGCTGCGGCTGAAGGGGGATTACCTGGCCATCGCCACCCTGGGCTTTGCCGAAATCATCCGCGCCGTCTTCCAGTGGCAGGCCCTGGGGCCCATCACTAACGGCGCCAATATGATTCAGGGCTTTCCCACCTTCTCCAGCTTCAACATCACCGGCGCGGACGGCAAGGTGGCGTTCCGCCTGTCCACCTTCGTTCCTTTCCTGGTGGCCATTGTGTGCATCACCGTGATTGTCATGCTGATTAACTCCTCCTACGGCCGGGCCTTCAAGGCCATCCGGGAGGACGAAATTGCCGCCGAGGCCATGGGCATCAACCTGGCCCGGCACAAGCTGCTCTCCTTCTGCATCTCCGCCTTCTTCGCGGGGGTCAGCGGGGCGCTGTTCGCCATGTTTGTCAACAACGCCCAGGCCAAGGTGTACACCACCACCATGACCTACGAGATTCTGCTGATTGTGGTCATCGGCGGCATTGGATCCATCTCGGGCAGCATCATCGCCACATTCCTGTATGTGGCCTGCTCGGAGTGGTGGCTGCGGTTCCTGGACGAGACCATGACCATCGGCACGTTCCAGGTGCCCTTCCTCCGGGCCGGGTTCCGCATGGTGGTGTTCTCCATCGTCATCATGATTGTGGTGCTTTTCTTCCGCCGCGGCATCATGGGGGATAAGGAGCTGCCCGATTTGTGGAAAAAACGGCCCCGGAAGGCCGGAAAGGAGGGGGCGCAATGAGCGAAAACGTCCTCCATATTGAAAATGTCACCATGCAGTTCGGCGGCGTGGTGGCGGTGAACAATCTGACCCTGGACGTGGGCCGGGGGGAGATTGTGGCCCTGATTGGACCCAACGGCGCGGGCAAGACCACCGCCTTCAACTGCGTCACCGGCGTGTACGAGCCCACCAACGGCCGGGTGGATTTCCTGGGCCGGCCCATGGTGGAGAACTACCCCCAGGGCAAGATGGAAAAGCTCTATCAGGGGGAGAACAAGGGGAAGTACACCCAGAAGCGGGCCCCTTCCCCCGACAAAATCACCCAGCTGGGCATTGCCCGCACCTTTCAGAACATCCGCCTGTTCTCCGCCCTGACGGTGTTTGAAAACGTGCTGATTGCCAAGCACATGCGGGCCAAGCATAACGTGTTCTCCGCCGCCTTCCGCCTCAGCCGCGCCGAGGAGCAGCGGATGCGCCGGGAGGCCATGGCCCTGCTGGAGGAGCAGGGGCTGGACCATCTGAAGGACGAGACGGCGGGCAGCCTGCCCTACGGCCTTCAGCGCCGGCTGGAGATTGCCCGGGCGCTGGCCACCGGGCCCAGCCTGCTGCTGCTGGACGAGCCGGCCGCCGGCATGAACCCCCAGGAGACCCAGGAGCTGACCGGCTTTATCAAGCAGATACGGGGGGAGTACGGCCTGTCCATTTTCATGATTGAACACCACATGGACCTGGTGATGCAGATTTCCGACCGCATTTATGTCCTGGACTTCGGCCGGCTGATCGCCCAGGGCACGCCCGGCGAGGTGCAGAACAATCCGCGGGTCATCGAGGCATATTTGGGGGTGGCAGACGATGCTGAGAATTGATAATCTGAAGGTCAGCTACGGCGGCATCGAGGCCGTCAAGGGAATCACCTTTCAGGTGCCCGAGAGGCAGATTGTCACCCTGATTGGGGCCAACGGCGCGGGCAAGTCCACCACCCTGCGCACGGTGGCGGGGCTGGTGAAGCCTGCCTCCGGCCGCATCCACCTCCAGGGGGAGGATATCACCGCCCTTTCCCCGGACCAGATTGTCTCCAAGGGCATCACCCTGGTGCCCGAGGGGCGGCGGGTGTTCCCCGACCTGACGGTGCTGGAGAATCTGAAAATCGGCGCATATCTCCGCTCGGACGACCTGAGCGAGGACCTGAAGTGGGTCTACGACCTGTTTCCCCGGCTGAAGGAGCGCTCCTGGCAGGCGGCGGGCACCCTGTCCGGCGGTGAGCAGCAGATGCTGGCCGTGGGCCGGGCCCTGATGTCCCGCCCCAAAATCATCATGATGGACGAGCCCTCCCTGGGCCTGGCCCCGTTGGTGGTCAAGGGCATTTTTGAGATTATCCGGGAGATTAACCGGCAGGGCGTCACCGTTCTGCTCATTGAGCAGAACGCCAATATGGCCCTGCATACCGCCGACCTGGGCTATGTCCTGGAAACAGGCAAAATCACCCTCACCGGCCCCGGCAGGGAGCTGCTGGCCAACGAGGCCGTAAAAAAGGCCTATCTGGGGAGCTGACGGCGTTCTGCTGCCCGGTAAAAACCCTCCGTAATTTTTTGTAGAAAAATTACGGAGGGTTTTGCTTTGCGGCCCCGGCGGCGCGGACCGGAATGCGGGAGGGGCGGGAGACGGCGTTAGGTTCCGGGCCAAGCCGGCCCGGGCAGGCACTTTTATGAAAATACCAGTTGACAAATGGGATAAAATCATGTAAAATTAAAGCAAATTTTACAGCAGTTTGTAGAATGCACCCGGCGTTTTTCCATATCAGCATTTTATTATGTGGTGGGAAATCAGAAATGTCCTTCCCACCAAAAGTAGTAGAGTGTACTGGCAGAGTGGATAGGAGGGCTCCTGTTCATTTGTGTTGGTGCGCTTTTTTATTTTACAAATTGTCTCATGGCCCTTTGAGGCTATGCCAACCACCCAAGGAAAGGAGGCGGCATGACGGAACTAAAGCCCGGACCGCACCTGTGCATGATTGGAAAAGCCCATTTAACGCAGAGCAACCCGGTACACCACGTACACGAAAAGCTGCTCTTGATTTTGGCACATCGGCCAAACCGCTGGTGAATGCAACCAGGTCTGCCCGGGCAAAGTATCTGGAGATAATCAGCAAAGAAACCAAATAGGATTGGATGTTCTCTGTTACGGAACGGAACAAATAAATGGAAGATGGAGGAATCAGCAATGTACGATCTGGTATTATCGGGCGGTTTGGTTGTGGACGGAACCCGGGCCAAGCCCTACCCGGCGAACGTGTGCATCCGGGACGGGAAAATTGCCAAAATCACGGCGGAGCCTGCCGGCGAGGCCCGGGAGGCGGTGGACATCTCAGGGCACGTGGTAGCTCCGGGCTTTATCGACATCCACTCCCACTCGGACGCCTCGCCGCTGGTGGACTATACGGCGGAATGCAAGCTCACCCAGGGGGTCACCACCGAGATTGCGGGCAACTGCGGCATCTCCTGCCTGCCGGCCACGCCGGAGCATATCGGCGAGCTGGAGGAGTATTTCGCCTCCAATCTGGAGCTGCCCCTGTACGGCAAAAAGGTGGCCCAGATGTCGGTGACGGACTACGCCCAGGCGGTCAAGGCACACGGGGCGGTCAACAACTGCGGAATGCTGGTGGGGCATGGGACCCTGCGTCTGGCGGTGATGGGGTTTGTCAACCGGGCCCCCAGCGATGGGGAGATGGAGCAGCTGAAGGCCCTGCTGGACCGGGAGCTGTCCAGGGGCGCCTTCGGCATGAGCCTTGGGCTGATTTATCCCCCCAGCGCCTTCAGCGCCAAGGAGGAGCTGGTGGAGCTGGCCAAGGTGATTAAAAAGCACGGCGCCATTCTCACCGTCCATATGCGCAGCGAGGGCCCCCGGATTTTCGAGGCGCTGGACGAGATGCTGGATATCACCCGTCAGTCCGGCGTCCACCTGGAGATTTCCCACCTGAAGCTGATGGGGAAGCCCCAGTGGGGGAGAAGCGATGAGCTGCTGAAAAAGATTACCGGCGCGCAGGCGGAGGGGCTGAACATCCACTGCGACCAGTACCCCTATACGGCCAGCAGCACCTCTCTCACCGCGCTGCTGCCCCACTGGTCCCACGCCGGCGGCCAGGGCGCCATGATGAAGCGCCTGGAGACCCGCGAGGGCACCCTCTGCGAGGAGATTGCCCAGGAGATGGAGAACCGCGGCGGTCCCGACACCATCCGCGTCACCAGCACGCAGGGCTATCGCCCGGAGTACGAGGGGAAGTATATCAGCGAGCTGGCCCGGGAATTCGGCATGTCCCCGGTGGATACGGTGATTCGGGTGCTGCATGACTGCTCCACCTGCGTGAAGTGCGTCTATTTCTGCATCAACGAGGAGGACATGATGAATATCATGTCCCAGATGTTCATCAGCGTGGGCAGCGACGGCTACGCCATGTCCTACGACCCCAAGTACACCCCCACCAACCCCCATCCCCGCAGCTTTGGCACCTTCCCCCAGTTCTTCCAGATTGTGCGGGAGAAGAAGCTGATGCCGCTGGAGGACGCGGTGTACAAGGTGTCCGGCCTGCCGGCCGCCGTGCTGGGCCTCCGGGACCGGGGCGTAATCCGGGAGGGGGCGGCCGCCGACCTGACGGTCTTCCACCCGGAGGAGATTACAAGCCATTCGACCTTCATGGATTCCAAGGTCCGCCCGTCGGGAATCCCCTATGTCATCGTCAACGGCCAGTTCGCCCTGTATCAGGGCAAACTGACCGAGAAGCGAGAGGGAGCGGTTCTTCTGCGCAGAGAATAAACAGAAAAAGGGAGGAAATTATTTATGGAACTGGGAGCATGGGGCATTATCAAAGAAGCGCCGTCTCTGCTGGCGCTGATTCCAATGGTCCTGTATATCATCCTGGCCTTCAATGAGAAGATAAATCAGCTTGTCACGCTGATGATCTGCGTGATTGTGGGCTGTATCCTCACCGGAAACGGCATCATTGAGTTCGGCTCCGCCTTTGCGGGGGCGCTGGACAGCACCATCGGCCAAATCGGTCTGATTATCGCCCTGGGCACCGGCGTGGGCGCGGTGATGACCAAAACCGGCGTGTCCAAAACCCTGTGCCACTGGATTATCCAGGGCGTGGGCGTAAACAGCGAGAAAAAGGCCATTATCGCCATTGAGATTTGCTGTGTGGTCATCTGCGGCCTGCTGGGCACCCTGGCCGGCGGCTGCGCCATCATCGCCCCGGTCATCATCCCCGTCGTGGCGGCGGTTGGGCTGACCCCCAACACCGTGGGCTGCGTGTCCCAGTCCGCCGGTGAGACCGGCCTGATTTGGGGCCCCTTCTCCGGCCCGGTGGTCACCCTGATGGCTATTACCGGGCTGACCTACGGCCAGCAGATGCTGTGGGCCGCGCTGCCCTACGGCATCATCTGGCTGGTGGTCATCTTCTTCTGCGGCCTGTATGTCCAGAAAAAGACTGTGGGCAAGTACTCCTATGAGCTGGCGGAGGACGACCTGGCCGCCACCGAAATCACCCCCAAGGAGAGGACCACCGCCATCGCCTTTATGGTCACCTTCCTGGCTCTGGTGGTGTACGCCATTGTGATGAAGGCCGGCATGGCCTATGTCATCCCCGTCATGTTCATTCTGGCCCTGGTGATGGTCGTCTTCAGCGGCGTCAGCCTCAATGAGGCGCTGAAGGAGTTCTTCAAGGGCATCGGCAGCGCGGCCGGCATGTGGGTCATCTTCATTGTCCTGGAGCTGCTGATGAACGTCATCGACGCCGGCGGCGGCTTCCAGGCCCTGGGCAATCTGTTCCTGAATCTGGTGGGCGAGCCCACCCAGACCATGACCATGATTATCGGCACCCTGGTGGGCTCCTTCGGCATCAACGGCGGCGCGGTGGCTCAGCTGACCGTGACCCACGAGATGTTCCTGCCCTCCATTGAAATCTGCGGTCTGCCTATGGAGCTGTGGGCCATCGCTCTGATTTGCGGTTCCCGCGTCACCTCCTCCATCTATCCCGGAGCAAACATGATTGCCGTGATGGGCACTGCCCGCTCCACCGACATGAAGGCCATGCTGCTGGGCGGCTGGGCCGTGTCTATCGTTTCCATCCTCTATATCATCATCTGGGCCTTCGTGGGGCCGATGCTGTTCTGAGGACCGGGAGGCGCAAAAAAGAATACTGCTGCGCAGAAAGCTGTGTTCCGGGTGACGGGGCTGTTACCAGCCCCGTCACCCTCACTTAAAACCCGGATCCACCCGCTCAAGTGCGCACCTGGGCGGGACTGCCCCGGCTGTGCTCTGTTTTCTTAGCGCTCAAGCGGTATTCCCGCTCGGATCCCCGGGGGACACAGAGGGCTCCCGGGAAAGCCTTCCGCATCGGGCGGCAGAATGCCCCGCCATTCGGTATCCCTATAGAGATGAAGCAGGTTTTTACATAACCCAAAAAGGAGGGCCCCTCATGCCGGAGTCTGTCAAGCAATTCTTTTCCAACCGCGGAATCCCGCCCCGCAGACGGGTGATGGGACCGGTGGTGTCGGCCATTGTCTCGTTCCTGCTGCCCGGCGCAGCCCAGGCCCTGAACGGCCAGACGGTCAAGGGCGGAAGTATGCTGCTGGCTTGGTTTCTGATGTACAGCGCGGCCCAGCTCCATCCGGTGGTGTACAATATTGTGCGGATTGTGCAGTACATTGTGATGGTAGTCTCGTCCTCCGACGCCTACTTCATCGCCTCCCGCATGAAGCTGGGGGAGGAGGTGCGGGCCTGGTCCGTGCTGTTCTTTGACATCCACGCCCCCACCGGCGCGGCCGGCCCGGCCGGCCGGCAGTCCGCCGGGCAGCGGACCCTGATTACCGGCGCGGCGGTGGTGGACGGCACCGGCGCGGCCCCCTTCCGGTCCGACGTGCTGCTGGAGGGGGGGATTATCCGGCTGATTCGCCCCGGCATCCCCGTCAAGGCGAAGGAGTACGCCGTGGTGGACGGGACGGACCGGGTTCTGATCCCCGGTTTTGTGAACCCCTGCTGCTGCTGTGAGGCGGGGGTGTTTGACCCGGAGGAGAGCGTCCGGGCGGTCCGTCAGGGCATCACCACCGAGATTCCGGGTCAGAACGGCCAGTCCCTGGCCCCCATACGCTCCGGCGCCCAGAAGGAGGCCCTGGAGCGGTTCTCCGCCGTGCACGGCAGGCAGGGGCGGGAGAAGTCCTTTGACAACACGGGCCTGTACCTGATGGAGCTGGAGCGGCTGAGCTATCCCGCCCGGCTGGAGAGCTTCATCGGCTACGGCACCCTGCGGGCCACGGTGGCGGGCTGTCAGGCGGGGCTCCCAGACGGGCAGGAGCTGGAGCAGCTGTGCGGCCGGGTGCGCAGCGGGCTGAACAGCGGGGCCAAGGGGATTTCCTTCGGCCTGGCCTATCCCCCCTGTTCCGATCTGGAGGACGGGGAGCTGGAGGCCGTGCTCCGGACCGCCGCCCAGTGCGGCGGCCGGGCGGCGGTTCAGCTGTTCCCGGACCGGGAGGGCCTGATCCCCGCCCTGGAGCGGGCGGGCCGTCTGGCGCTGGAGACCGGGGTCTCCCTGACCGTCACCAACCTCCACGCCCCCGGGGCCGGACGGGACCTGGGGGAGGCGGTGTGCCGGCTGTGGGATGGGTTCCGGGCCCGGGGGGCGGACGTGGCCCTGGCGGTGACGGGGCGGTGCGCCCAGCCGCTGGGGCTGATGGCCCTGACCCCGGGCAGCCTCTGGACAGAGCTGGGAGAGCTCCTTCTGCCCCGGGAGGGCCCCGGCCGGGACGAGGCGGCGGCGGAGGCCGCCCGCAGGCTGGCGGCGGCAGGGGGCCCCGCCGCCCTGACGCTCACCCTCCCGGAGGGTGAGACCACCCTGGAGCAGGAGGCGGCCCGGCGGGGCTGCCCTCCGGAGGAGCTGGTGCTGTCCCTGCTGGAGGGGGGCGGGCCGGTCCATGCCCTGCTGAGGACGGACGACGAGGAGTTTATGGCCCGCCTGCTGGAGGAGCCCTATACCGCCCTGTGTACCGACGGCCTGTCTCTGAGCGGGGAGGACGACCACGCGGTCCCCTGGTTTCTGGGGCACTACGTTCTGGAGCGGGGCCTGCTTTCTCTGGAGGAGGCGGTGCGCCGGAACACCATGGCCCAGGCGGCCCGGCTGGGGCTGTGGGACCGGGGGCTGATTCGGGAGGGCATGACGGCCGACCTGGCCCTGCTTCGCCCGGAGCAGCTGCCCCGCCGGCCCGGGGACAGCCCGGCCCGGGGCATCAGCAAGGTGTGGACGGCGGGGGTGCTCCAGTACGACACCGAGGCCTCGGCCAGCCTGGGGGATCTGCCCAAAACCAAAATGTTCGGAATCCGGATGTCCTGAAAGGAGCATGGATATGACAGACAGCGAGCTGCAAAGCTATGTGGTTTCCCTGCGGCGGGAGCTGCACAAAATTCCGGAGACGGGGGTGGCCCTGCCGGAGACAGGCCGCTTTGTGACCCGGGAGCTGGAGCGGCTGGGGATTCCGTACACCCAGCCTAACCCGGGCGGGGGCATCTGGGCCGAAATCAAGGGGGGAGCGCCGGGGAAGACCGCGGCCCTCCGGGCGGATATGGACGCTCTGCCCATCGACGAGAAGACGGAGCTGCCCTTCTCCTCCCGAAATCCGGGGTATATGCACGCCTGCGGCCACGACGCCCACACGGCCATGCTCCTGGGGGCGGCAAGGGTGCTGGCGGGGGAGCGGGAGGGGCTGAAGGGCTCGGTCCGCCTGCTGTTCCAGACCGGCGAGGAGATTGCCAAGGGGGCCCGGGAGCTGATTGACGCCGGGGCCCTGGAGGGAGTGGACGGCATTTTCGGGATGCACATCGGCACACTTTTTGGGGAGAAGTACCCCTCCGGAACCATTCTGGTCCCTCCGGGCTGCTGTATGGCCTCCTTCGACCGGTTCACCCTGACCATATCCGGGTTTGGCTGTCACGGCTCCTCCCCGGAGAAGGGGGTGGATCCCATCTATATCGCCGGCCACGTGGTGCTGGCCCTCCGGGGGCTGGCGGCCCGGGAGATTCCGGCGGCCCGGGCGGCGGTCGTCAGCCTGGGGCGCATCCAGGGGGGACGGCAGTACAACCTGATCCCCGGCCAGGTGGAGCTGGAGGGCACCACCCGCGCCCTGGACCAGGAGACCCGCATGAAGCTGGCCCGGCGGCTGGAGGAGGTATCCTCCGGCATCGCCGCCGCCTTCGGCGGGCACTGCCGGTGCGAGATGGACTGGGGCGCGCCCGCCCTGACCAACGACGGCAGGTGCGCCGCCCTGGCCGCGGAGGCCCTGCGCCGGGACCTGCCCGGCGTGCCGGTGGAGGACCGGCTGGACGCGCCCAACATGGGCGGGGAGGACTTTGCCTACTACCTGGAGCGGGTGCCGGGGGCCTATCTGTTCCTGAGCACCTATTCCTCGGAGAAGGGGACCGATTTCCCCCACCATAACGAGCGCTTTGACGTGGACGAATCCAAGCTGTGGGAGGGCAGCGCGGCTTACGCCGCCATCGCCCGGCGCTTTTTGGAGGAGCCCTGAGCACAGAAACGCAGAACCGCCGCAGGTGCCGCCGCCTGCGGCGGCTTTTTGTAAGAAACTTGTAAGAGAAACCCCACTTGCATTGTAAGAAATTTCTGTTATCCTATGTGCAGGCTACAACGGAAGGAGCGAACGCGATGAGCGAGCAGACCCCCGCCATTTTGGTGGTAGACGACGACCGGGAGATTGTGGGCGCCATTGCCCTGGCCCTGGAGAAGGAGGGCTACTGCGTACTGCGGGCCTACGACGGGATGCAGGCGCTGGATTTGGCGCTGACGCCCGGGCTGCGTCTGATTCTGATGGATGTGATGATGCCCCGGCTGGACGGCCTGTCGGCGGTGCTGCGCATCCGGGAGAAGCGCAATCTGCCCATCATCGTCCTCTCCGCCAAGAGCGAGGAGAGCGACAAGATCCTGGGCCTGAGCATGGGGGCGGACGACTATGTGACCAAGCCCTTCTCCACCCAGGAGCTGGTGGCCCGGGTGCGCAGCCAGCTGCGGCGGTACACCTCCCTGGGGGACGTGAACGCCCAGCGGACGGACCTGCTGGTCAACGGCCGGCTGAGCTTTGACCCGGCGGGCCGGGTGCTCACCGCCGACGGGGAGACGGTGAAGCTGACCGCTACGGAGACCGGGATCGTGGAGCTGCTGATGAGCTATCCGGGCCGGGTGTTCCCGGCGGAGGAGATCTACCGGCGCGTCTGGGGGGAGGAGGCCTACTCCTCCGAGAACACGGTGATGGTCCACATCCGCCGCATCCGGGAAAAAATTGAGCTCAATCCGAAGGAGCCGGACTATTTGAAGGTGGTGTGGGGCATTGGTTATAAAATGGAAAAGCATTCGTAAAAAGGAGCTTCCCGCCCTGGAGGGCGAGGTGTCGGAACCGAAAATGGGACGCCGGGGTGCGGTGCGGGCGGTGTGCGCCTTCCTGGCCTTTGTGCTGGGGGTCAGCCTGCTGCTGGACGGGGCGGTCTTCTTCTGGAGCGCCTACTCCTCCTCCCGCGGGCGGCAGTGGCTGGCCGACAGCCGGCAGGAGGACTACCAGGACACCCATCAGTTCCGGCAGTTTATGCAGGGCCGCCTGGAGCTGCTGCTGGCCATGGGGGCCGGCGGGCCGGTATATGGCACCTACAGCGGGGAGGAGGATGCGGGCTGGCGCAGCTCCGTCTCCTCCGGGACCGTCCCGGAGACCCGGGAGGAGCGCTACCGGCGCCAGGCCCAGGCCAGGCACGAGGAAATGAAGGAGGACAAAAACGTCCTCTACACGGTGGCAAAGGGCCGGACAATCCTCTACCGGAACGCGGAGGGCCTCAACTCCGTTACAACGCCGTTCTCGCTTCCCGAGGGCTACAGCTTCCTGCTGCAGTTCGACGGGGAGAAGGTGCGCGCCTGGAAAGATGGGGAGGAGCTGGACATCTACGGGGACGGCTACTACGACTACAAGAGCGGAGGGCAGTGGTACGTCCCCGGCTACCGGAATTTCCAGGCGGGGGACAGTGTGAAGGACCTGCGGGTGACCATCGCCGTGCTGGATGAGCCCCAGGTGTTTATTCGGGGCAGCTACGACAAAAATGGCAGCGCCGACCTCTACAGCGAGCTGTATTACCTGAACCAGAGCCTGGAGGGCTATCGGGAGGACTTTACCCGCCGGCAGGTCCAGCTGGGCCTGGGCGCGGCGCTGCTGGTGCTCTATATACTGCTGCGCCGGGACAAGGCCCGGGCCGACCGCGCTCTGGCCCGTGGGACGGGGAAAATCTGGTTCGAGGTGAAAATCCTCCTGGCTGCGGCCCTACTGGTGGGCCTGATGCCCCGAGACACCCAGCTCGCGGACATCTGGCGGGAGCTGACCTACGCCTACACCTACTCCGACGCCGTGGCCGAGGCCGTTCCCGGGTATATCCCTGCGGAGATTGAGATGATGACCGAGCAGGAGCTGCAGGAGCAGTTCGGGGTGGCCAGCGCGGAAGAGCTCTATCAGGCATATGCCGTCAGCGAAGTCCCCGTCGCCTATGTGACGGACATGGGGGCCATGCTGGCGGAGAACTGGAGCTGGCTGTTCCAGGAGTACCTGCGGGAGCTGAGCGACCACATGGCCGCCGCGCTGGCGATGCTGTGGGGGCTGTATCTGCTGCTGGTCAACGACTGGCGGTATAACAAAAAGCCCTGGCGGCACGGGATTGTGGGGATGATGTGCGCCTGGGGGCTGGACAAGCCCATTCAGAAGCGGCTGAGCCGGGTGTCCGGCCTGACCGCCCTGGCGGTGCTGCTGCTGGGCGCGGTCAACCTGAACCTGCTGGTCTACACGTCGGCCTACGGCTGGAGCGGCGGCCGGCTGGAGGCGGTGTGGGCAATCTGTACCCCGGCGGCCCTGCTGATTCTGGTTGCGGCGGCCTTCCTGTGGCGGCAACGGCGGCTGTGGACCGACCTGGGGGCGGTGGCGGAGCAGGCGGCGGCCATCCGCGCCGGCAGCCTCCAGGGGGAGCTGGACCTGCCGCCCGACCACGACCTGCATCAGATGGCCGACGACTTAAACCACATTCAGCAGGGATTGCACCAGGCGGTGGACCAGCGCACCCGCAGCGAGCGGATGAAGGTGGAGCTGGTGACCAACGTGTCCCACGACCTGAAAACTCCCCTGACCTCCATTATCAGCTACGCCGAGCTGCTGGAGCAGGAGCACCTGGAGCCCCCCGCTGGGGAGTATGTCCGCATTTTAAGCGAGAAGGCCCAGAGACTGAAGGCGATGGTCCAGGATGTGTTTGAGGTGAGCAAGGCCGCCTCCGGGCAGCTGCCCGTCAAGCTGGAGCGGCTGGACTTTGCCCGGCTGCTGCGCCAGACCATGGCCGATATGGACTCGGCCATCGGGAACAGCGGACTGACCTTCCGGGTGGACATCCCGGAGGCGGAGGTGCCCATCATCGCCGACAGCAACCGGATGTACCGGGTGTTTCAGAATCTCATCGGCAACGCCCTGAAGTACTCCATGCCGGGTTCCCGGGTCTACCTGACCCTGAGCTGTCAGGGGAGCGTGGCCGGGGCCAGCGTCAAAAATACCTCAGCCGACGAGCTGCGCCCCAGCGCCGATTACACCGCCCGCTTTGTCCGGGGGGACGAGAGCCGGTCCGACGGGGGCTCCGGCCTGGGCCTGTCCATCGCGGAGTCCTTCACCCGGGCCTGCGGCGGTACGCTGACGGTGTCCACCGAGGCCGACCTGTTTACCGTCACCGTGCGTTTCCCAATCGCGGAGCAGGACGCGCCCCAGGGCGGGCCGGAGAAGCAGGAAGCGGATTAAGAACCTGTATTCAGACCCTTAAACCGCATCCGGCCGGGACGTTCTCCGCCATATTGCGTTCCATTTCCTTGGAATACACAAAGCATCCCTGCGAAAATGCGCCCTGTCCGGCGGAAAAATTCCTCGTCCAGGCATCATTTTCGGCTAGGGCCCGTTTGAAAATTGTCAATACGCCAAACCGGCGGGTCTTTTACCGCCATACTTCCCCGATTTTTCTTGAAAGACATCCAGTATTCCTGCGAAAAGTCGGCCTCGTCCGGCAGTAAAATCCTCCGCATCTGGTCATATTTCCATTTTTCAAACAAGGCCTGGGAATACAGGTTCTATGCGCAGAAGGACTCCCGCGGATGTGCCGCGGGAGTCCTCTTTGTATAAAATGAGCTAAAATATCCGTTTAGGAGAGATGAAAGAGGCCCTCCAGCCGGTCCTCCTTCAGTTCAGAGCCGATGACGCACAGCCGGCCGGTGTAGTCCGCGCCGCCCTCGCGAATCTGGAATTCGCCGGGCACCAGATCAAAGTGGAGCCACCCGTCCGCCCCGTCCTGGGGGACCATGCCCTTGGCCCGGAGGATGATGCCGTAGTCCTCGCCGGTGGACAGGGCGGCCAGGATCTCCTGGAGCTCCTCCCGGCTGTACCTGCGGGGGGTCTCCCGGCCCCAGGAGGTGAACACCTCGTCGGCGTGGTGGTGGCCGTGTTCATGGTGATGGTGGTCATGGCCGCAGCAGGCGCCGCAGTCCTCCTCGGGGCCGTGATGATGCTCATGCCCATGGTGGTGCTCGTGCTCGTGGTCATGCTCGTGCTCGTGGTGATGCCCGTGCCCGCAGCTGCCGCAGTCCTCCTCTGCGCAGCCGTGATGATGCTCGTGGTCATGATGATGCTCGTGCTCGTGGTCATGGCAGCCGCAGGTGCAGTCCGGGCCGTGGTCGTGCCCGTGGTGCTCAATCTCCTCCAGCAGCTCCCCGGCCAAAGAGCGCCCGCCCTCCATGGCGGCGACAATCTGAGCGCCGGACAGCTCCTCCCAGGGGGTGGTGAGGATTGCGGCTTTGGGGTTGTGCTCCCGCAGAAGCCTGACAGCGGCCTCCAGCTTGGCCGGATCCATGTTCTGGGTGCGGGAGAGGAGAATGGCGCTGGCGTGCTCCACCTGATTGTTGAAGAACTCGCCGAAATTTTTCATATAAACCCTGCATTTCAGCGCGTCCACCACCGTGACAAAGCTGTGCAGCTCCAGGGGAGCCCCGCCGTCCCTGACCCGCTCCACGGCGGCGATTACGTCGGAGAGCTTGCCCACGCCGGAGGGCTCAATGATGATGCGCTCGGGGGCGTACTGGTCCAGCACCTGCTGAAGGGCCGTGCCGAAGTCGCCCACCAGGGAGCAGCAGATGCAGCCGGAGTTCATCTCGGTGATTTCCACCCCGGCGTCCTTCAAAAAGCCGCTGTCGATGCCGATTTCGCCGAACTCGTTCTCAATCAGAACGTTCTTCTGTCCCTGGAACGCGTCGGAGAGCAGTTTTTTAATCAGCGTAGTCTTGCCCGCCCCCAGAAATCCGGAAATAATATCAATTTTGGTCATAATAAACCCGTCCTTTCAAATATTGAGTGAAGCAAAACGCAGTTTTGCGCAGGGTTTTCTGTTTGATTCTTTTTCCCCAAAGCATGGAAGATTTACTCCCACAGCAGCCCCGCGCCCCGGAGCAGGCCGCACAGCAGGGCGGCGGCGGTCCCCCGGGAGGCGTTCTCCTGGGGAGGAAGACTGCTGTCCAGCGCGCCCAGCAGGTCCAGGTTCCGGGCGGCGGCCCGGGCCCAGGGGCTGTAGGCGGCGTAGGCCTGCTGCTCCTGCTCGGTCAGATCCCGCTGGGCATTGGCGCGGCCCTCCATGCAGGCCCAGGCGGACACATTGGAGAGGATGGCGGCAATCTCCTGGCAGGTAATGGGGTCGCCAGGGCGGAAGGAGCCGCCGGAGCCGGAGAGAAAGCCGCGGGCGGCCATGGCGTTCACCGCGCCGGCGAACCAGTCGCCGGAGGAGACGTCGGAGAAGGCGGAGTCCCCGGAGGGGGCGGGGAGATCCAGCGCGGCGGCGGTCATGGCGCAGAATTCCGCCCGGGTGATGGTCTGCCCGGGGCGGAAGGAGCCGTCCTCATAGCCGCTGAGCAGGCGGAAGGCGGCCAGGGTCTCGATTTCCTCCCGGAAGGGGGAGTCCTCCAGGTCGGAGAAGGAGCGGGGGGTAAAGCTCAGCCCCAGATGGGCGGCGGCGCCGGCGGGGGAGACCGGGACCCAGGTCCCCTGGGGGCCGGCCTCATAGAGCCGGGCGGAGGGGGGCAGCGCCTCCAGCAGCTCGGTGAGGGCGGCGGTGTTTTCCTCCTTCAGGGCCTGCTCCAGGTCCACACAGAGGGTCTGCCCGGCAAGCTCCAGCTTCAGGTGATGGGCGGGGGAAGCGGGCAGGGGGGCGGAGAGGAGCATGGCCGCCTGCTGGGTGTTCTCCGGGGAGAGCGCCAGGGTGGGCAGGACCCCCACCGTGTCGTTGGTAGCCCCGTTGGGGGAGTAGAAGCGGAAGACGGTGATTTTCAGGCAGTCGCCGTCAAAGAGCTCCGGGTGGGTGCTCTCGTCAAAGACGTACTGCCCTACCCCCTTGCCGAAGGTGCGCTGTCCCACGGCGATGCCCGCCCCATAGTCCCGGATGGCGGCGGAGAAGAGCTCGGATCCGCTGGCGGAGTAGGGGCCGGTCAGGATAATCAGGGGCTTGTCGGTCAGGTCGGGGAAGCTGGGCAGGGTGTAGACGTAGTCGTACTCCCCGCTGGCGTCCCGGAAGTAGGAGATAATCTCACCCCCGAGAAACAGGCCGGCCGCCCCTGCCGCGGCCCTGCTGGTGCCGCCCGGGTTGCTGCGCAGGTCCATGAGGATGGCGCTGGCCTGGGACTCGTGGGCCAGGAGGGCCTGGGCGATGACGCCGGCGGTGGAGCTGCCGAAGCTGTCGCAGGTGATGAACAGCGCGCCGCCGCGCATTTCGTAGACCACGATGGGGACGGTGACGGAGCGGCGGACCAGGGTCAGATCCTGGGGCTGGCCGGCCCCCTGGCGCAGGATAGTCAGGGTGACGGTGGTGCCCTCCTCCCCCAGGATTCGGGCGGTGGGGTCGGCATCGCCGGTGAGCGGGGAGCCGTCCACCGCCACAATCACGTCCCCGGGCTGAAGGCCCGCGTCCAGGGCGGGGGAGTCGGGGAGGATGGAGAGGACGCGGTATCCCCCCTCAAAGACGGTGCGGATAGTGGCCCCGATGCCCACCACGGTGCCGCCGTCGATGGAGTCCATCAGGGAGCGGTAGGCCTCGGGGGCGAGGTAGACGGTGTAGGGGTCGTGGACGGAGGCCAGAATCTCCTCCAGGGAGGTCAGGCGGTCAAAGTCGTCGGGCAGCTGGTCCACATAGTAGGTGCGCAGCAGCTCCTTGGCGTCCTCCGCCTCCAGGGCGGCGGCGGGGAGGGCCAGGGACAGGCTCAGGCAGAGGGAGAGCATCAGGGAAAGCAGTTTTTTCATGAAAAGCTCCTTCTAGTGTCACAGGTGTGGAGGACGCCGGATGCCCCCAGAAGCGGCATCCGGCGTTGTGAGCGTATCTTACAGCTTGGAGGCGCGCTGGGTGATTTCGCGGCGCTTGGGGCCGGTGGAGACCATGCGGATGGGGACGCTGATTTGGGACTCCAGGAAGTCCACATAGGCTTTGGCGTTTTCGGGCAGGGCGCGGTAGTCGGTGCAGCCGCGGATGTCGCACTTCCAGCCGGGCAGGGAGGTGAATACGGGCTTGGCCCGGAGAAGGGCGGGGGTAGTGGGGAAACGGCCGGTAACCGCCCCGTCAATCTCGTAGCCGGTGCACACCTTGATTTCGTCCAGGTAGCCCAGCACGTCCAGACAGGTGAGGGCGGCCTGGGTGGCCCCCTGGACCATGCAGCCGTAGCGGGTGGCCACGGCGTCGAACCAGCCCACCCGGCGGGGCCGGCCGGTAGTGGCGCCGAACTCGCCCTTGTCGCCGCCCCGGCGGCGCAGCTCGTCCCCCTCGGGGCCGGTGACCTCGCTGACAAAGGGCTCGGTGCTGGAGCCCACGCAGGAGGAGTAGGCCTTGGTGACGCAGATGACCTCCTCCATGGCGGAGGGGGGGACGGCGGCGCCTACGCAGCCAAAGCCGGCCAGGGTGTGGGAGGAGGTGGTCATGGGGAAGATGCCCAGGTCCGGGTCCTTCATGGAGCCCAGCTGGCCCTCCAGCAGAATGTTTTTCCCGTCGGCCAGGGCCTGGTGGACAAAGCCCACCGCGTCGCCCACATAGGGCCGGATCTCCTCCCGCAGGCGGAGCAGCTGGTCAAAGAGCTCCCGCACGTCCAGGGCGGGCTTGCGGTACAGGTGCTCAAAGAGGATGTTTTTCACCGTGACGGCGGCGGTCAGGCGTTCCAGCAGGCGCTGCTCGTCAAACAGGTCGCACACCTGGATGCCGGTCTTGGCGTATTTGTCGGAATAGAAGGGGGCGATGCCGCTCTTGGTGGAGCCGAAGGCCTTTCCGCCCAGGCGCTCCTCCTCGTAGCCGTCCTGAAGGACGTGGTAGGGCATCAGCAGCTGGGCCCGCTCGGAGACAATCAGCTTGGGCGCGGGCACCCCCTGAGAGGTGACGTCCCGGAGCTCGTCCGCCAGCTTTTGGATGTCCAGCGCCACTCCGTTTCCGATGATGTTGGTAATGTGGGGGTAGAAGATGCCCGAGGGCAGGATATGCAGGGCAAAGCGGCCCATATCGTTGATGATGGTGTGCCCGGCGTTGGCGCCGCCCTGAAAGCGGATTACCACATCGGACTGCTCGGCCAGCATGTCGGTGATTTTCCCCTTTCCCTCGTCGCCCCAGTTGGCCCCTACAATTGCTTTTACCATATTGTGTTACCTCCGCGGACCGGGATTCGCAACCGCTCGGGCGGATTTGCCTTATCCGGCCATTATGCAACATATCTATTATAATACGCCCCCGGCAAAGCCGCAAGCCCGGATTTGGAAAAGTTTTGAGATTTTCCCGAGGGGGATGCTGCTGATTCTTTTTTGAAAAGAAAAAGAATCAGCAAGAAGCCCTTGGCGCACAGAGGAGAACCCGCCGAAAGGGAGAAGCGCCGTGCAGGGCCCGCCGGACAGAGGGCAGGCCGGAACCCGGATGCGCTAGAAAAAGGTCAGCTGCCGGTCGGAGTAGGGCCGCAGGGCGGCGGCGGTGATGTTCCGCATCCGGTACAGCAGGCCCAGCTGGCCGCACCGGCGGGAGAAGGCCTCCCACAGCGCCCTGGCCCGGGGGCTGGGGCACTCATAGCGCTGGCCGTACCGGGCCAGATAGCGCCGGGGGAGGTCCTCTCCCGGGAAGGCGCGGTCCAGGGCGGCGAGAAAATACTCCCGCTGGCCCGGCCGCATGGTCACGCCGAAGGCGGCATAGACAAAGCGGGCCCCCGCAGCGGCGGCGGCCTCGGTCACCGCCAGGACGTTCTCCTCCGTGTCCTCCAGAAAGGGCAGCACCGGCATCAGCAGCACCCCGGTGAAGACGCCCGCCTGGGAGAGCCGGCGCACCGCCTCCAGCCGCCGGGCGGGGGAGGGGGCCCGGGGTTCCAGCCGGGCGGCCAGGGACTCGTCCAGGGTGGTGATTGTGATTTTGCAGATGACCGGGGAGTGGGACTGGATCATCCGGTACAGCTCCAGGTCCCGGACAATCAGGTCGCTTTTGGTGGCCGCCGCCGCGCCGCACTGGAAGGCGTCGAGCAGCTCCAGGGCGTGGCGGGTCAGCTGAAGCTCCTCCTCGAAGGGGTTGTAGGGGTCGCTCATGGAGCCCATGGCGGCGAAGGCGGGGCGGGTCTTGCGCCGCAGCTCGTCCCGGAGCAGGCGCAGAGCGTCCGCCTTGGCGGTCACCTGGTCAAAGTCGGGGTTCCGGTAGCAGCTGCTGCGGCTGTCGCAGTAGATACAGCCGTGGCAGCAGCCCCGGTACAGGTTCATGGTGTGGTCGGAGCCGAACCAGGCGGAGGACTTGTTCCGAATCAGGATGTGCTTGGCGGGGATGTACTCCATGGCGGATACCTCAAAATTGTGGTGATACCGGTATTGTACCAGCGCGGGGGAAAACTGTCAACAGAAACATGGAACATTAGTTTGACTTTCTCCCCGGGAGAGGGTATAATGGGGCGGAAGATAACACAGGAGGGTCAGGTATGGAGCGAATTATCTTTCACTGCGATTTGAACAGCTTTTTTGCCTCGGTGGAGCTGCTGGACCACCCGGAGCTGCGCCATCGTCCGGCGGCGGTGTGCGGCGACCCGGGCAGCAGGCACGGAATCATTCTGGCGAAAAACGAGCCTGCCAAGCGCTTCGGCGTGAAAACCGCCGAGACCATTTGGCAGGCCCGCCAGAAGTGCCCGGAGCTGACCCTGCTCCCGGCCCATCACGGGAAATATGAAGACTATTCCAGAAGGGTGAACCGTATTTACCAGGAGTACACCGACCTGGTGGAGGCCTTCGGCATCGACGAGAGCTGGCTGGATGTGACCGGCAGCGTCCACCTGTTCGGCGGGGACCCGCGGGCGCTGGCCGACGGGATACGCCGCCGGATTCGGGGGGAGCTGGGGCTGACGGTATCGGTGGGGGTGTCCTTCAACAAGGTGTTCGCCAAGCTGGGCAGCGACTACCGCAAGCCGGACGCCACCACCGTAATCTCCCGGGAGAATTTCAAAGCCCTGGTCTGGCCCCTTCCGGTGACCGACCTGCTGTACGTGGGGCGCTCGGCGGCCCGGTCCTTCCAGAAATTCGGCATCCGCACCATCGGGGACCTGGCCCGGTTTGACCGGGAGGCCCTGTACGCCCTGCTGGGCCGCCAGGGGAGCCAGCTGCACGACTATGCCAACGGCCTGGACCGCAGCCCGGTGGCCCCGTCCTGGTACGCCGCGCCCCCAAAATCGGTGGGGAACGGCCTGACCTTTCCCCGGAATCTGGTGGGGTGGGAGGAGATACGGGCAGGGATTTCCATGCTCTCCGACCAGGTAGCCGCCCGCCTGCGGGGGTGCGGGATGCAGTGTGGCGGGGTGTGCCTGGCCATACGGGACCCGGGCTTTCGGAACATCAGCCGCCAGCGCCGCCTGACGGCGCCCACCGGCATCGGCCGGGAGATTGCCGGCGCGGCCCTGGGGCTGGCCCGGGAGTGCTGGAGCGGGCAGAGTCCGGTGCGGGCCATGACGGTGACCGCCATCTACCTGATCCCCGAGGGGGAGGGGATGGAGCAGCTGGACCTGCTGTCCGGCGGCGAGCTGGAGGAGCGGCGCCGCAGGCTGGAACGGCTGGAGTGCTGTATGGACCGCATCCGGGCCAAGTACGGCCGGGGGGCCATCGCGGCGGCCTCCGCCCCGGCCATCCGGCGGGGGGCCGTGCTGGAGGGAGGGGCTACAGCCGGTTCAGCAGAAGCCGGGAAAAGAGAAACCCCATGGCAAAGCAGCAGGGGAAGGTGAGCAGCCACGCCGCGGCAATGGACCGGGCCACCCGCCGGTCCCAGGGGCCGCCGGCGGCCTGACCCACCCCCAGCAGGGCGGAGGTGCGGGTGTGGGTGGTGCTGACCGGCAGGCCCAGCAGGGTGGCCAGCAGCAGGCAGGCCCCGCCGGCCAAGTCACAGCACAGCCCGTCCCGGGGGGAGAGGGTCACCATCTCCTGTCCGATCCTGCGGATAATCCGCCGCCCCCCCAGGCCGGTGCCCAGAGCCATGAACAGGGCGCACAGCGCCATGGCCCAAAGGGGCACCCAGAAGGTCTGCTCGTCCTGCCGGCCGGCGGCCAGGGCGCAGCCCAGCAGGAAAATGCCCAGCAGCTTTTGCCCGTCCTGGGCCCCGTGGAGGAAAGCGCTGAGGGCGGCCCCGGGAATCTGGAGCCTCCGGCACAGGGCGGGGGGCAGGGGGACGGAGGCCAGCGCCCGCCAGACCGCCCGTCCGGCAAACAGCCCCAGGGCGGCGGACAGGACCAGGCCCAGCAGCACCTTGGCCCAGCTGTCCCAGCGGATGCAGCCAAAGCCCCCCTCCAGGGCCACGGCGGCCCCGGAGACGCCGGCCACCAGGGCGTGGCTTTCGCTGGTGGGGATGCCCCACAGCCAGGCCGCCGCCGCCCACAGGACAATGGCCGCCATGGCGGCGCACAGGGCGCACAGGGCGGTTTTTGGGCCGCCGGAGAACTGGGCGATGGAGTAGACGGTGCGGGCCACCGCGGGCTGTGCCGCCGTGACGCACACCACCCCCAGGAAGTTGCACGCCGCCGCCAGAAGCACCGCCCGGCGGAAGGGAAGCGCGCCGGTGACCACGGCGCAGGCGATGGCGTTGGGAGCGTCGGTCCAGCCGTTGACCAGAAGCACGGCCAGGGTGAGCAGCACCGTCGCCGCCAGAGCCGGGCTGCGGCTGAGCTGGGCGAGAAATTCCGCGAAGGAAAGGGGCATACCGTCCGCCTCCGTTCAAGATAGGTTTTCACCAAACAGAATATGGGACGGGCGGGGAAAGTATGTCTCACCCATGCAGGGCGGCGGACACCCGCAGCAGGGTCTCCTCGTGGGTGCGGTCCACCAGGTGGGTGTAGATACGTCCGGTGGTGGCGGGGGTGGAGTGGCCCAGCGCCTTGCCGATGTCAAACAGGGGGGCGCCCTGGGCGGAGGCCACCGTGGCAAAGGAGTGGCGCAGTCCGTGGAGCGTCAGGGGAGGCAGGCCGTTCTTCTTGATGAACCGGGAGAAGGCCAGGGACAGCGCGTTGGGGGAGTAGGGGCGGCCCTCCCGGTCCAGGATAACGTGGCCCGAGGCGGCGTAGTCCCCGCCCCGGACCTGGCTCTGGGCCTGCTGGCGGTTCTGCTCCCGGAGCAGGAGCTCGTACAGCTCGTCGGGCAGGAAGAGGGAACGGACGGAGGAGCGGTTTTTGGTCTCCTTCTGGATGATGTTGCTCCCGTAAGTGGTGCGGGCCGCCCGGATATGGAGTACCCGGCGCTCAAAGTTGACGCAGTCCCACTTCAGCCCGCAGATTTCCTCCCGCCGCAGGCCCATGCCTCCGGCGATTTTCACGGCCAGCTCCAGCCAGTGGCCCTCCACCACCAGGTACAGCCGCCGCAGGTTGTCCCGGTCGTAGAAGGAGGCCTCCTTCAGCTGGGAACGGGGGGGCTCTACCCGGTCCATGGGGGAGGAGCGAAGCTTCTCATGGCGCACCGCCGAGCGCAGGGAGGCGGAGAGCAGGTCGTGGTGGCGGCGGATGGTGTTGGCCGACAGCCCCTCGTCCCGGGCAAGGGACACATAGTATTCCTGCACCTTCTGGGGGGTGAGCTTGGACAGGGGGAGCAGGCCCAGGCGGGGGGCCACATGGTTTTCGACGATCCGCTCGTAGGCGTAGGTGGTGGTCTCTGCCCGGCTGGGGCGGACAATGTGCTCCAGCCAGTACTCCAGCCACTGCTCCAGGGTCTGCTCGCAGCGGGGCTGGAGCTTCTGCTGGCTTTGCAGGATGATGAACTGCTTCAGCCCCGCCCGGGCGGAGGTCAGGGTGGTGTAGGTGCGGTACTGCCGGATTCGCTTGCCGGCGCTGTCCACCCCCATGTCCATGCAGACATAGTACAGTCCCCGGACGTCGTCGTACGAGATGTTGCGCTCAACCTTTTTTCTAGCCATGGGAAATCCTCCTTTTTCTCTCTCTTTCGGCCTGTTGGGAAAAGCCGCCGTTCTGTCGAAAATTGTCGAAAGACGGCAAGGACAGAATATTATAAAAAAGAGAAAAAGTACAGAAAAATTGAGAAAAGGCGGATTAGCTACAACTAATCCGCCTAAAAAGTGTCGAATTGTAAAATTTTACAGTTCCTGGGAGGGATTACTGCTCTCCGCCCATCAGCAGGTACATGACCGCCTTCTGGGCGTGGAGGCGGTTTTCCGCCTCGTCAAAGATTTCCTGGGCGTGGGCCTCGAAGACGCCGGCGGTGATTTCCTCCCCCCGGTGGGCGGGCAGACAGTGCTGCACCATGCAGCCGCTGTTGGTCCGGGCCATCAGCGCGCCGCTGACCTGGAAGCCCTCGAAGGCCCTGCGCCGGACGGCCCGCTCCTCCTCCTGCCCCATGGAGGCCCACACGTCGGTGAACACCGCGTCGGCCCCCTCGGCGGCCTGCTCCGGGGAGCGGACCAGGGAGAAGCGGAAGGAGGGGTCGCTTTTGGCGAACTCCAGCACCCGGGGGTCCGGGTCGTACCCCTGGGGACAGGCGGCGGAGACCTCCATGCCCATTTTCAGCCCGCCCACAATCAGGGAGTTGGCCATGTTGTTGCCGTCGCCGATGTAGCACAGCTTCAGACCCTCCAGCACCGCCTTGTGCTCCCGCACGGTCATCAGGTCGGCCAGCACCTGGCAGGGGTGGCAGAAGTCGGTCAGCCCATTGATGACGGGGATGTCCGCATAACGGGCCAGTTCCTCCACCTCGTCCTGGGCGAAGGTGCGGATCATGATGCCGTCGCAGTACCGGGACAGGACCCGGGCGGTGTCCTCCACCGGCTCGCCCCGGCCAATCTGGCTCTCCTTGCCGGAGAGGAACAGGGCGTGCCCCCCCAGCTGGAACATCCCGGTCTCGAAGGACACCCGGGTGCGGGTGGAGTTTTTCTCGAAAATCATAGCCAGGGTCTTGCCCCGGAGCCGGTCCTGAACAATGCCGTGCTTCTGCTCGTATTTCAGCTGGTCGGCGGTGTTGAGAATCCGGGTGATGTCCTCCCGGGTCAGATCCAGCAGCTTCAGCAGGTCCTTTTTCATGCGTCAAATACTCCTTATCTCAGTGTCTCCCGCAGGATGGCAAGGCCCTTGTCCATCTCCTCCTGCGTGATGACCAGGGGGGGCAGCAGGCGCAGGCCGGGCCCGGCGGTGAGGATGAGGAGGCCGCTTTCAATCAGCCGGGCGGCCAGCTCCCGGTTGGAGCGTTCACCCGTCACCTCCACGCCAATCATCAGCCCCAGGCCCCGGGTTTTCCCCAGGCAGGGCAGGTTCATGCCCTCAATCTGCTCCCGCAGATACCGGCCCTTCTCCTGCACCCGGTCCAGGAAGGGCCCGTCTATCACGTCCAGCACCTGGCAGGCCGCGGCGGCGGCCACGGGGTTGCCCCCAAAGGTGGTGCCGTGGGTACCGGAGGTAAAGACCCGGGCGCACTTCTCCCCAGCCATCACGCCCCCAAAGGGCAGGCCGCCGGCAATGCCCTTGGCGAAGGAAACCACGTCGGGCTGGATGCCGTACTGCTGGAAGGCGAACAGCGTGCCCGTGCGGCCCACGCCGGTCTGCACCTCGTCAACCAGCAGCAGCCAGTCCCGTTTGGCGCACAGGGCGGCCACCTCCTGGACGAAGGGCTGGTCCAGCGGCAGCACGCCGCCCTCCCCCTGGACCAGCTCCATCATCACGGCGCACACGTCATGCCCGGCCACCGCCGCCACACTGTCCAGGTCGTTGGCGTCGGCGTAGCGGAACCCCTCGGTGAAGGGGAAGAAATAGTCGTGGAACTTGTCCTGGCCGGTGGCGGCCAGGGTGGTGATGGTGCGGCCGTGGAAGGAGTTGCGCAGGGTGATGACGGTGCCCCGGCCCTTGCCGTACTTGTCAAAGGACCACTTGCGGGCCAGCTTGATCATGCCCTCGTTGCTCTCGGCCCCGGAGTTGGCGAAAAAGACGTTGACCATCCCGGCGCGGGTGCACAGCTTCTGGGCAAGTTTGGCATAGGGCTCGGCGTAAAACAGGTTGCAGATGTGGGCCAGCTTGCCCGCCTGCTCCGTCACCGCCTGAAGCCACAGGGGATGGGCGTAGCCCAGGGAGTTGACCCCGATGCCGGAGGTGAAGTCGATGTACTCCCGGCCGTCCACGTCCCACACGGTGGCCCCCTTCCCGTGGTCCGCCGCCACGGGGAAGCGGGTGTAGGACTGCATCACATACTGCTCGTCCAGGGCCTTGATTTCCTCAAAGGTCATGTAAAACCCTCCAATCTAAACGGAAAGCAAAGCGCAGCTTTGCGCAAAAGTTTCTTTCTGATCCTCTTTCTTTTCCAAAGAAAGAGGATGAACAACAAAATGCTCAGTTCACCAGCATGGTTCCGATGCCCTCGTCGGAGAGCAGCTCGATGAGCAGGGAGTGGGGGACCCGGCCGTCCAGGATGATGGCGGAGGCTACGCCGGAGCGCACCGACTCTACACAGCACTCGATTTTGGGGATCATGCCGCCGGAGATGACCCCCTCCCGCACCAGGGCGGGGACGGAGGAGAGCTGGAGCTCGGGAATCAGGGTGCTCTCGTCGTTGGGGTCCCGGAGCAGGCCCCGCACGTCGGTGAGCAGGATCAGCTTTTCCGCGCCCAGGGCTACGGCCAGCTTGGCGGCGGCGGTGTCGGCGTTGATGTTGTAGGCGCCCTCCCGGTCCTCCCCCTGGGCCACGGTGGCAACCACGGGGATGAAGCCCTGGTCCAGGGCGTTGGTCACGGCGGCGGGGTCCATGTGGGTGATCTCGCCCACCAGGCCGTATTTTCCGCCGTCCAGAGCCCGGGCGGAGAGCAGCCCCGCGTCCAGGCCGCACAGGCCGACCGCCCGGCCGCCCAGACGGTTCAGGGTGGACACCAGGTTTTTGTTTACCCGGCCGCACAGCACCTGCTGCACCACGTCCATGGTCTCCTCGTCGGTGTAGCGCAGGCCGTCCACGAACTTGGACTCCTTGCCCAGCTTTTTCAGCATCTCGCTGATTTCCGGCCCGCCGCCGTGGACCACCACCACATGGATGCCCACCAGATGCAGCAGGATGATATCGGAAATCACCGCCTGGCGCAGCGCGTCGGACACCATGGCGTTGCCGCCGTATTTGACCACGATAGTTTTGCCGGTGTATTTTTGAATATAGGGCAGGGCCTCGGCCAGCACGTTTGCCCGGTCAATCTCAGAGAAAGACATAGGGGATTCCTCCGTTTTCATTCGTCATGATGTTCGGTGAGGGACGGTTTCCAGACTGCCGGCAGAACCGCCGCCAGCGCCAGGAGGCACGGGGCGGCCAGCCCGAACCCCTCCTCCCGGTTGCTGGAGTCGTGGAAGAACGCGGACCAGGTGCGGTCGTCCGGGTACAGAATCACGCCGGAGGCCCGCAGCAGGCCGTAGACTGCGCCGGCGCCCAGCGCCGCCAGGGCGAAGAGGCAGAGAACCTTCCCCAGCCTCCAGGACGCGCACCGGCGGGCCAGCAGGAAGGTGAAAAGGGCGAGAATCGGATAGAGGGGCAGGTTGCGCAGCAGCTCACGGGCCAGGCCGGAAAGCAATTCAGTCATGCTGCACCTCCTTTGGTCAGGTACGGTAGTCGCCGTTGATTTTCACATAGTCGTAGGTCAGGTCGCAGCCCCAGCACTCGGCGCTGTCCTCCCCCTCGTGGAGGTCCACGGCGATGACGACCTCCTTCTCGCTGAGAACCTTTTTGGCCAGCTCCTCGTCAAAGGTCAGCCCGTCCCCCTGCCGGCACACCGAAATGGAGCCGGCGGCGGACTCGAAGGAGATGTCCACGTGCTCGGGGCGGAAGGGGGCCTTGGAGTAGCCCATGGCGCACAGCACCCGGCCCCAGTTGGCGTCCGCGCCGAACATGGCGGCCTTTACCAGGGAGGAGCCCACCACCGCCTTGGCCAGGCGTTCGGCGCTCTCCTCGCTGCGGGCCCCGGTCATTTTGCAGGTGACCAGCCGGCCGGCCCCCTCGCCGTCCCCGGCGATGGCCCGGGCCAGGGCCCGGCACAGGTGCTCCAGGGCGGCGAGGAAGATGAAGTAGTCTTCATCCTTCCACTCAATCAGGGGGTTGTCCGCCATGCCGTTGGCCAGCACCGTACACATGTCGTTGGTGGAGGTGTCCCCGTCCACCGTGACCCGGTTGAAGGTCTTCCCGACCACCTCCCGCAGGGCGTCCTCCAGCATCTCCTGGGTGATGGCGCAGTCGGTGGTGACAAAGCACAGCATTGTCCCCATGTTGGGGTGAATCATGCCCGAGCCCTTGGCGATGGCGCCCAGCCGGACCTCCTGCCCCCCCAGGGTCAGGGAGAGGGCCAGCTCCTTTTTCACCGTATCGGTGGTCATAATGGCCCGGGCGGCGGCGTCGGAGCCCTCCCGGCTGAGCCCTTCGGCCAGAGCGGGCATCCCCGCCTGAATGGCGGAGATATTGATGGTCTGGCCGATGACCCCGGTGGAGGCCACGATAAAGTCCTCCGGAGCCCGGCCGGAGGACTGGGCGGCGGCGGCGCACATCAGCTCGGCGTTCTCGTGGCTCAAGGGGCAGCAGGCGTTGGCATTGCCGCTGTTGGCCACCACGCCCCAGGCCACGCCGTTTTCCAGGTGGTCCATGGTCACATAGATGGGGGCGGCCTTCACACGGTTCAGGGTGTACACCCCGGCGGCGGCGCACTCCTTCTCCGACAGAATCAGCGCCAGATCGTTCTTGTCGGGGCTGCTGCCGGCCTTGACGCCGCAGTGGACTCCCGCGGCCCGGAACCCCTGGGCGGCGCACACGCCGCCGGCGATTTCCTTAAACATGACGACACTCCTTTTGTTGTTCATCCT
Organism: Lawsonibacter sp.; assembly: GCA_022795855.1. Taxonomy (GTDB): domain Bacteria; phylum Bacillota; class Clostridia; order Oscillospirales; family Oscillospiraceae; genus Lawsonibacter. The sequence continues at coordinate 3,617 of JAAWHL010000007.1, read as the reverse complement.
TTTTCTTTTGAAAAAGAAAAAGGATCAAAAAGAAAACTTTTTGGCGCAAAACTTCGTTTTGCGCAGGGAATTTCAGAATGGCTGCGGGGACGGATAGTGCGGCGGACGGATAGTGCAGGGACGGATAGTGCGGCGGACGGATAGTGCGGGGACGGATAGTGCGGCGGACGGATAGTGCAGGGACGGATAGTGCGGCGGGCGGATAGTGCGGCGGGCGGGGTCAGAGGCTGAGGCCCTTGGTCTCCTCAAAGCCCAGCATCAGGTTCATGTTCTGGACGGCGGAGCCGCTGGCGCCCTTGCCCAGGTTGTCCAGGCGGGCGGAGAGCATGAACTGCTCTGTGTTCCCGTTGACAAAGATTTGCAGAATATCTGTCCCCGCCAGATTATTGGAGCCGATAAAGCCGCAGGAGGGCGCGTCGGCGGGGCGGAGAGAGACGATGGGGCTGCCCTGGTAGTAGGAGGCGTAGAGGGAACGCAGGCTGTCAATGGACTGCGCGCCCTCCAGCTGCTCGGCCCACAGGGGGACGGAGACCACCATGCCCTGGGGGAAATCGCATATCATGGGGGTGAACAGGGGGGGGCGCTCCAGTCCGGCCACGGCGGTCATTTCGGGCAGGTGCTTGTGGGACAGGGAGACGGCGTAGTGCCGGGGGCTGTCCAGCTCCGGATCCCGGTCCGGGCCGGTGTACTGGGCGATGGCCTTTTTGCCCGCGCCCGTATAGCCGGACAGGGCGTGACAGGTCAGGCGGGCGGCGGGGGAGAGGGCCCCCTCCTCCACAAGCGGACGGACCAGGGAGAGAAAGCCGGTGGCATAGCATCCGGGGTTGGCCACCCGCTTGGCGGCTGCGATTTTCTCCCGCTGTGTGCGCAGCTCCGGAAAGCCGTAGGCCCAGCCGGGGGCAGTCCGGTGGGCGGTGGAGCAGTCGATGACCCGGGTGGTTTCGTTCTCAATCAGGGAGACGGCCTCCTTAGCCGCCGCGTCGGGCAGGCAGAGGAAGACCAGGTCGGCGGCATTGAGGAATTTTTTCCGCTCCTGGGGGTCCTTGCGCCTGTCCGGGTCAATGAGGAGGAGCTCAATGTCCTCCCGGTTCCCTAAGCGGTCATAAATTTGCAGGCCGGTAGTGCCCTCCTGGCCGTCGATATAAATTTTTGGTTTCATAGCATGTCACGTCCTTTGCCAGGTTCTTAGAGATGCCGCCTGACCCGGGCGAGGTACTGCCGGTAGGAAGCTCCGAACTGCGCGGCGTACCGGCGCTCCTCCGCCGGAATAATCCAATGGGAGGAGATTTGAAAAATCAGCACAGCGCAGAACAAAAGCAGGGGCTGGGTCAAAGCGGCGCACCCCAGAAAAAAGAGGAAATAGGATAGATACATGGGATTGCAGGAAAAGCGGCAGGCCCCGCCGGTCTGAGGCCCGCAGCCGGCCGCGGAGGCGGCGCAGACGGCCAGCCCCGGCAGATAAAGGGCCAGTCCCAGAAAAAACTGCCGGGACGATTGTATCACAACCGGGAGGAAACATAAATACACAAAAAGGGAATCGGAAGAAAAAATCCGTTCATTGCGCTCTTTGGGCGGTAAATTCCTCAATCAGGGCAATCTGCCGCTCCACGGCCTCCCGGGCCGGGCCTCCGTAGACCTTCCGCTGGTTGACGCAGGTCTTCAGGGCCAAAGCGTCGTACACGTCCTCGTCGAACAGGCCGGAGATGGCCCGGAAGTCCTTCAGGGTCAGGGTGTCCAGGGTGTCCCCGGTCTTGGCGCACAGGTTGACCAGCCGGCCCACAATCATATAGGCCTCCCGGAAGGGCAGGCCCTTCTTGGTCAGGTAGTCGGCGCAGTCGGTGGCGTTGATGAAGCCGCCGGCGGCCGCCCGGGACATGTTTTTGGGCAGGACGGTCAGGGTGTCCAGCATGGCGGCAAAGACGGGCAGGCACAGCTCCACCGTGTCGATGGCGTCGAACAGGGCCTCCTTGTCCTCCTGCATGTCCTTGTTATAGGCCAGGGGCAGGGCCTTCATCACGGTGAGCAGGGTGAGCAAATCGCCGTACACCCGGCCGGTCTTGCCCCGGACCAGCTCGGCCACGTCGGGGTTCTTCTTCTGGGGCATGATGGACGAGCCGGTGGAATAGGCGTCGTCCAGGTCCACAAACTTGAACTCCCAGGAGCACCAGAGGATGATTTCCTCCGAGAACCGGGACAGGTGCATCATCAGGATGGACAGGGCGGACAGCAGCTCAATGGCGTAGTCCCGGTCGGAGACCGAGTCCATGGAGTTGTCCGTGGGCTTGGAGAAGCCCAGCTCCCGGGCGGTCATGAAGCGGTCCACCCCATAGGTGGAGGCGGCCAGGGCGCCGGCCCCCAGGGGGCACTCGTCCAGGCGGGCCAGGCAGTCCTCCAGGCGGGTCACGTCCCGCTTGAACATGTTGGCGTAGGCCATCATATGGTGGGCGAAGGTGGTGGGCTGGGCCCGCTGCATGTGGGTGTAGCCCGGCATGACGGTGTCCAGGTGGGCCTTGGCCTTCTTCACCAGGACCTGCTCCAGCTCCAGCACCAGGCCGATGATGGAGGGGATCTCCTCCTTCACATACAGCCGGGTGTCCAACGCCACCTGGTCGTTCCGGCTGCGGCCGGTGTGCAGGCGCTTGCCCGAGTCCCCGATGCGGGCGGTGAGCAGCGCCTCGATATTCATGTGGATGTCCTCGTTGTCCAGGGAGAACTCCACCCGGTCCGCCTCAATATCGGCGAGAATGGTCTTTAAGCCCTCCACAATCTTCTCCGCCTCGCCGGCCTCGATGATGCCCGCCTCGCCCAGCATCCGGGCGTGGGCGATGGAACCGGCGATGTCCTGCCGGTACAGCCGGACGTCAAAGCCGATGGAGGAGTTGAAGTCGTTGACCAGGGTGTCGGTCTCTTTTTGGAACCGTCCGGCCCAGAGTTTCATAGCAATCGCTCCTTGCTTATGCAGCGTTTTTTGCAGGGGCGGCCTCCGCGCCGCCCCAATTTCAATCGTATGCCCGTCCAAGGGCCTGTTCAATCTCTTGAAATATGCCCTATGACGGGGAATTTTACCGGCAGAAAGGCGGGGGTTTCCGGAAATCCGCGGGATACTGCAAGAAAATCCAATGCGGAATGGCGGCAAAGGGCCCGCCGGTGTGCTGGAAGAGGTTAAACAGGATCCGGCAGCGGGGCGGCACAGAAGGCCGCCCCCTGCGGTTTATAATTTCCCCTGCTCCCGCAGCGCCTGCACCTTGTCGGGCAGGCCCCACAGGTTGATAAAGCCCTGGGAGTCCTTCTGGTCGTAATCGCTCACCTCAAAGGTGACCAGATTCTCCGAGTACAGCGTCTCGGGGGAGGTGACGGAGGAGGTGATGATGTTGCCCTTGTACAGCTTCAGCTTCACCGTGCCGGTGACATGCTTTTGGGTCTCCAGGGCGAAGGCGGACAGGGCCTCCCGCAGGGGGGTGAACCACTTGCCGTTGTACACCAGGTCGGCGAAGTCCACCGCCAGCTTGGTTTTCATGTGCTTGGTGTCCTTGTCAACGGTAATCATCTCCAGCACCTCGTGGGCCCGGTAGAGGATGGTGCCGCCGGGGGTCTCGTAGAGGCCCCGGTCCTTCATG
>JAAWHL010000082.1 GCA_022795855.1 Lawsonibacter sp. | reverse complement strand
AAACCTTTATAGCGGATTTGTTTTCTGGGAAACAGGTTAAGAACCAAGGTGAGTTAGAGAGATTTTTGATACAGGAGCACCACCCGGCGATTGTAAGCACCTCCCCGCCAAGGACTTCGTGTCCGAGGAGACCTATGCCAAGATGTACCCCGCCTTCCTGGAGCAGTCCGTGGTGGACGGCACCGTGTGGGCCATCCCCGATCTGGCTTCCGCCCGCGCCATGTACTACAACGTGGACATCCTGGAGGCCGCCGGCGTTAAGGTCCCCACCACCTGGGACGAGCTGAAGGCCGCCTGCGAGGCCATCAAGGCCTACGACCCCAACATCTACCCCTGGGGCATTGACATGACCACCGACGAGGGCCAGGCCGCCTTCGCCTACTACATCTGGAACAACGGCGGCGACTTCACCGACGCCAACGGCGAGTGGACTCTGAACAGCGACGAGAACGTGGCAGCCATTGAGTACGCCATCAGCCTGGTCAACGCCGGCCTGACCAACTCCGACCCCGCCAACGACACCCGCTATAACCTTCAGGACATGTTCGGCACCGGCAAGGTGGCCATGATGATCGGCCCCAACAGCATCCCCACCTACATCTCCGACGGCAAGGAGCCCGATGAAGTCATCAATTACGCCTTCGCCGCCATCCCCACCAACGGCGGCAACGCCTCCGTCTCCGCCGGCGTTATGGACCGCTTCATGTGCTTCGACAACAACCACTCCCCCGAAAAGCTGGAGGCCATCAAGACCTTCTTCGACTACTTCTATGACGATGCCCGCTACTCCGAGTGGGTGCTGATGGAGGGCTTCCTGCCCGCCACCTCCGCCGGCGGCGAAATCGTGGCAGCTTCCGACCCCTCCATGGCTCCCTGGGTGGAGATCGTGGGCAGCTGTAAGTTCTATCCCACCGCCAAGGCCGAGTGGGCCGATGTGAAGCAGGGCGTCATCAAAGCCGAGCAGCAGGCTCTGCTGGGCGGGAACGTCAAGGAGCTGCTGGACAATCTCCAGAATGAGATTACTGCGGGCTGAGCCCTTCCCGGCTCGCCGCTGAAACGACAGATGACTGCGGGGCCGGGCCAGGGCGGCCCGGCCCCGCGTCTTCTTCCAGCCGATTTCAAAGGGCGGCCCCCCTTTCGCTCTTTGAAACCGGCCGGAAGGGGCTGATTTTTCCATACTACCGGGAGGTGCTCTTACATTGAATAAGAAAACCCTTCGCAAGGTGGAGCCGTACGTCTGGATTGCCCCCAGCGTGATTCTGATGGCGGTCTTTATCCTGATTCCCATTCTGTCCGTCTTCCGGATGTCCCTGAGCGACGTAAGCAAGGCGGGCAAAATCAAGGGCTTTAACGGCATCGCCAATTTCACCAAGGTCATCAACAGCTCCGCCTTCAGCCTGGTGCTGAAAAACACCCTGGTCTGGACCGTGGCCGTTGTGATTATCTCCACGGTGCTGGGCTTTATTCTGGCTCTGATTCTGAACAACAAGTTCCGCGGGCGGAAGATCGCCCGGGCCATTGTGGTTTTCCCCTGGGCCACCACCCTGGTCATTCAGGCCAGCGCCTGGAACTTTATCATCAACACCGACTACGGCACCCTGAACACCCTGCTGCTGCGGCTGGGCATCATCAAGCAGGCGGTGAACTGGACCCCCACCCCGGCCGCCTATTTCGCCTGGGAAATCGCCTGCGGCATCTTTGTCACCATCCCCTTTGTCACCTTCTGCGTCCTCTCCGGCCTTCAGAGCATCGACGCCTCCTACTACGAGGCGGCCACCGTGGACGGGGCCAGCTACTGGCAGAAGCTGTTCAAAATCACCCTCCCCCTGGTCAAGTCCTCCCTGACGGTGAGCACTGTGCTCAATATCATCTATGTATTCAACTCCTTCCCCATCGTCTGGACCATGACCAAGGGCGACCCCGCCAACTACACGGACACCCTGGTTACTTACCTGTACAAGCTGGCTTTCTACAACGGCCGGCAGGGAGAGGCCGCCGCCGTCTCGGTCATCGGCTTTCTCATTCTGCTGGTGTGCGCCAGCGCCTACATGATTTACACCCTGCGGAAAGGAGATGACGTCTGATGAGTCAGCCCGCCGTCCTTGCGAAAAAGCCGCCCTCTGTGAAAAAGGCAATCCTGCGCGTCCTGCTCTATTTTGTGGTGCTGGACGTATGCGTCATTACCCTGTACCCCTATTTTGCCATGTTCTGCACCGCCCTGAAGAGCCGCGGGGAAATCTTTGCCGTAGAGGGCACCATCCTTCCGGTGACCGCCCTGTGGTCCAACTTCATCGACATCTGGAGCCGGGCGCCTATGGCCCGGTATCTGCTCAATTCCATTCTGATTGCCAGCGGCTCTACGCTGATTGCCATGCTGTGCGGCATCCCCGCCGCCTACGCCCTTGCCCGCATGAAGTTCAAGGGGCAGACCGCGTTTCTGGGCCTTGTCATTGTCTCCCAGATGTTCGCGCCGGTGGTCCTGCTCATCGGCATCTATCAGGTGATGCAGACGCTGGGGCTGACGGACAGCATTCTGGGCCTGATTTTCATCAATGCCGCCTTTAATCAGGCCTTTACCATCTGGCTGCTGCGGGGGACCTTCATGGGCATCTCCGCCGAGATGGAGCAGGCGGCCACCATTGACGGGTGCAGCCGCATTCAGGCCATGCTGCGGGTGCTGCTGCCCGTGGCCGCCCCCGGCATTGTCACTACCCTGATTTTCATCTTTATCAACGCCTGGAATGAGTACACCGTGGCCCTGTGCCTGATTTCCACCGACACCCTGAAGCCCCTGACGGTGGGCATCAACACCTTTAACGGGTACAACATTATTGAGTGGCAGTACCTTTTCGCAGCCTCCATTTTCGCCATCATCCCCGTGGTGATTCTCTTCATGGGAATTGAAAAGAATCTGGTCAGCGGACTGGCCTCCGGCGGCGTGAAGGGATAACAAGCAGAAGGTTCCCCGGAGCAGTGCTCCGGGGAACCTTTTTAGCAGCTGTACCATGAGCCGAAGTATGCCGATTTACGGGAGAAAATTGTCGTTGGCAAGGCAAAAAATCGCAGGATTTTTTGTGTGCTTCAAGGTTTTTGAACGACGCCAAGGGCAATTTTAGCCGGAAAGATGCGTGCTGAGGCGATTGGTACAGCTTCTTAATCCAAATTCCGGCGGTGGGAGGACTTTACCCGCAGGCGGTTCAAGGCCCGGGCCAGGGTGGCCTGGGCCAGCTGGTGCTCCTGGAGGCTTTTCTTCTGGAGCAGGGCCTCCCGGGCCTCGTCGGCCTCCCGCTGGGCGCGGGCGGTGTCGATTTCCTCGGGCCGCTCGGCGGAGTCCACCAGCACCAGCACCTCGTTGTTTTCCACCTTCACCATGCCGGGGGAGACGGCCGCCGTCTGGAGGGGCTGTCCGGGGACCTGGTAGCGCAGGGTGCCGGGCCGGACGGCGGCGATCATATTGCTGTGGCGGGCCAGAATACCCAGCTCTCCGTCGCTGGTGGGGACGGTCAGGCTGAGGCAGGGCCCCTCGTAAAAGCTGTGGTCCACCGCCAGAATATGGACCTGAAAGACGTCCATCAGAACTCACCCGCCTCAATCCGCTTTGCCTTGGCTGCCACGTCCCGCCAGGTGCCCACGTTGTAGAAGGCCGCCTCCGGGTACTGGTCCAGCTCCCCGTCCACCAGGGCCCCGAAGCTCTCCAGGGTGTCCTTCAGGGGGACGTAGACGCCGGGGATGCCGGTAAACTTCTCGGCCACGTGGGTGGGCTGGGCGAAGAAGCGCTGAAGCCGCCGGGCCCGGGCCACGGTGCGCCGGTCCTCCTCGCTGAGCTCGTCCATGCCCAGAATGGCGATAATATCCTGAAGCTCGCTGTACTTTTCCAGAATCTCCTGGGACTTCCGGGCAATGCGGTAGTGCTCCTCCCCCACGACGTCGGCCTCCAGAATACGGGAGGAGGACGCCAGGGGGTCCACCGCCGGGTAGATGCCCTGCTCGGAGATGCGCCGGCTGAGCACGGTGGTGGCGTCCAGATGGGCAAAGGTGGTAGCGGTGGCCGGGTCGGTCAGGTCGTCGGCCGGGACGTACACCGCCTGAACCGAGGTGACCGAGCCCCCCTTGGTGGAGGTGATGCGCTCCTGAAGCTGGCCCATCTCATTGGCCAGGGTGGGCTGGTAGCCCACGGCGGAGGGCATCCGGCCCAGCAGGGTGGACACCTCGCTGCCCGCCTGGACAAACCGGAAAATATTGTCGATGAACAGCAGCACGTCCTTGTGCTCCCGGTCCCGGAAGTGCTCGGCCATGGTCAGGCCGGACAGGGCCACCCGCATTCGCACGCCGGGGGACTCGTTCATCTGGCCGAAGACCAGGGCGGTCTTGTCCAGCACGCCGCTCTCCCGCATCTCCCGCCACAGGTCGTTGCCCTCCCGGCTGCGCTCGCCCACGCCGGTGAAGATGGAATAGCCGCCGTGCTCCATGGCCACGTTGTGAATCAGCTCCTGAATCAGCACCGTCTTGCCTACGCCGGCGCCGCCGAACAGGCCGATTTTGCCCCCCTTGGGGTAGGGCTCCAGCAGGTCGATGACCTTGATGCCCGTCTCCAGAATCTCCACTGCGGGGCTCTGCTCCTCAAAGGAGGGGGGGCGGCGGTAGATGCTCTGCACCGGCACGTCCTCCGCCAGGGGGCCGCCGCCGTCAATGGGCTGGCCCAGCACGTTGAACATCCGGCCCAGCGTGGCCTGCCCCACCGGAACCTGGATGGTGTGGCCGGGAATATCCACCGCCAGGCCCCGGGCCAGCCCCTCGCTGGGGGAGAGCATGACGCACCGCACGGTGCGGCGGTCCAGGTGCTGGGCCACCTCCATGACGCGGAACACGCCGTCTTTCTCCACCCGGAGCTCCTCACGAAGCCTGGGCAGCCCGCCCTGGACAATCTCCACGTCCACCACGGGGCCGGAAATCTGTACGATAATACCTCGCTCCAACACTGCTCACCTTTCCTTCCCGCGGTTCCGGCGCTGCGCCCTGGCCCCGGCGGAGACCTCGGTAATCTCCTGGGTGATGGCCGACTGGCGGACCCGGTTGTATTGCAGGGACAGCTCCCCCAGCAGCTTTTCCGCGTTCTGGTTGGCGCTGTCCATGGCCACCATACGGGCGTTCTGCTCACAGCAGAAGCTGTCAATCAGGGCACTGTAAATAAAGCCGGACACATAGCTGTGGATCATGTTTTTCAGCACCGCCATGGGGCTGGGCAAAAACTCGAAGGGGGCCGCCGGCTGTTCGGCCTGGGGGGTGTCGAAATGGCTGCGGTGGAAGGGGAGCAGGCGGGTGGAGTGGGCCTGAAAGGTCATCCCCCGCTCCATGTCGGTGTAGACCACAAAGATTTTTTGCAGCTCCCCCCGGTCGTAGCGGCTGAGCAGCAGCGTGCTGATTTCCCGGGCCCGGGCCATGGTAGGGTTCTGGGCGGTATAGAGAAAGCTGTGCTCAATGGGAATTCCCCGCTGGGTCAGGACGCGGCGGCCGTACTCCCCCACCACAAACAGCTTGGTGTTGGGGTGCTGCTCCAGCAGGCGGGCGGCCTCCCGGATGGCGTTCTGGTTGTAGGACCCCGCCAGCCCCTTGTCTGCGGTAATCAGCAGGCAACCGTAGACTCCCCCCCCTGAGTCGGCGGGGTTTTCGGGATAGAAATAGCGGCAGTCCACCTCGTTTGTGGCGCGGAAGATGCGCCGTATCTCTCCTTGCAGGGCCTGGAAATAGGGGCGGGTGTTGTCCAGCTCCTGCCGGGCCCGCCGCAGCTTGGTGGCGGCAATCAGATACATGGCGTTGGTGATTTTCTGGGTCTCCTGCACGCTGTCGATGTGGGTTTTAATCTCCTTTGTCCCGGCCATGTCAGCCACCGCGCTTTCCGGACAGGCCCAGCTCCTCCAGCAGCCTGCGGCCCAGGGTCAGAATCTCCGCCCGGTCCTCGTCGGGGAGCTTTCCGGTGCGGTCGATGCGCTGGCACAGCTCGGGGGCCTGCTCCTCCACATAGGCCAGCAGCTGGGCGCGGAAGCCGTCCATCCGGGCGGCGGGGACCTCGAGAAACAGGCGGTTCAGGGCGGAGACCAGCAGCACCACCTGCTGGTGCTGGGAGAAGGGGGCGTACTGGGGCTGGCGCAGCAGGCGCATCAGGCCCTGGCCGTAGGCCAGCTGCCGCCGGGTGGTCTCGTCCAGGTCGCTGGAGAACTGGGTGAACACCGCCATTTCCCGGTACTGGGCCAGCTCCAGGCGGATGGCCCCGGCCGCCGTTTTCACGGCCTTGGTCTGGGCGTCGCCGCCTACGCGGGAGACAGACAGGCCTACGTTGACGGCGGGCCGCTGGCCGGAGAAGAACAGGTCCCCCTCCAGGAAAATCTGGCCGTCGGTGATGGAGATGATGTTGGTGGGGATATAGGCGGACACGTCCCCGGCCTGGGTCTCCACAATGGGCAGGGCGGTCATGCTGCCGCCCCCCAGCTCGTCGCACAGGTGGGCCGAGCGCTCCAGCAGCCGGGAGTGGAGGTAGAACACATCCCCCGGGAAAGCCTCCCGCCCCGGGGAGCGCTCCAGCAGCAGGCTGAGGGTGCGGTAGGCGATGGCGTGCTTGCTCAGGTCGTCGTACACAATCAGCACGTCCCGGCCCTGATACATGAAATACTCCCCCAGGGCGCAGCCGGCATAGGGGGCGATATACTGCAAGGTGGCGGAGGCCCCGGCGGGGGCGCTGACCACCACGGTGTAGTCCATTGCGCCCCGGCGGCGGAGGTTCTCCGTAATCTGGGCCACCGAGCTGGTCTTCTGGCCGATGGCCACATAGATGCACACCACATCCTTGCCCTTCTGGTTCAGGATGGTGTCCAGGGCGATAGCGGTCTTTCCGGTCTGCCGGTCGCCGATAATCAGCTCCCGCTGGCCGCGCCCGATGGGGAACATGGAGTCAATGGCCAGCAGGCCCGTCTCCATGGGGGCGTTGACCGGCTGGCGGTCCAGAATACCGGGGGCCGGGGCCTCGATGGGCCGGAAGGCCTCCGGGGAGATGGGGCCGTTTCCGTCGATGGGCAGGCCCAGCGCGTCCACCGTCCGGCCCAGAAAGGCGGGGCCCACCGGCATGGCGGCGGTCTTCAGGGTGCGGCGTACCATGCTGCCGGCGGTGATTTCCTCGCTGTCCCCAAAGAGGATGCACTTCAGCTCGCCCCGGCCCAGGTCCTGAACCATCCCCTTCACCCCGGAGGAGAAGAGGAGAATTTCCCCGTACTGGGCGTGATCCAGCCCGCCCACCGTGGCAATTTCGCTGTCCACGGTCAGCACCTCGCCGATGTCCTCAGGGACCACGGCGGGCGACCAGTCGGACACCGCCTGGCGCATCAGGGGCAGAATGTCCTCCTGACCGGGCTGGAGCTGGCGCAGGTAGTCCTGAAACTGGCGCACCCGGCCGGGCAGCGTCCAGTCGTACACGTCCGAACCCGCCTGAAGGCGAAAGCCGGTTTTCAGGGACTCGTCCTTCTCCCAGCGGAGCGGGATCTTGCGCTGATAGGTGCGGCTGAGAAAGGCGCGGAAGCGCTCCAGCTGCTCCGGGGAGGGCTCCCGGGCGCTGCGCAGCACCGCGGTGATATGTCCCCTAGCGGCTCTCATCCGCTCCGCCTCCCTCTGCCAGATTCAAAAACTGGTCGAAGGGGTCCGCGTCCGGCTGGAATACCAGCTTCCGGGCGGCCGCCGTGGCCAGCTCCCGCAGCTCCCGCTGGGACTCCTTCCGGGTCCGCTCCCGGCTGTACTCGGCCTCCTCCCGGGCCTTGGAGACAATCTGCGCGGCCTGGCGCTGGGCCTGGTCCAGCTGCTCCTGAACCGACTTCTGAAGGTCCTGCTGGGCCTTGCTCCGGCTCTGGGCGATTTCCTCCTCCGCTCCGTCCAGCTGGGCCTGGTACTGCTCCTTCAGCTCGTCGGCCTGACGCAGCCGCGCCCGGGCCTCCTCCTCCAGCTCCTGATAATGGGCCTCCCGCCTGGCCATGAAGTCCTTTACCGGCTTGTACAGGAGAAAATACAGCCCTCCCGCCAGGATGGCCAGGTTCATCCAGTGCAGCAGAATCTGCTGCCAGTCAATGTTCAGCGGAATATTCACTCTGCCCACCTGCCTTACAGCACGAAGATGATAAGGATAACCACCAGCAGCGCGTAGATGATGGCCGTTTCGATAAAGACCAGGCCCAGCATCAGGGTGGTGCGGATTTTGCCCTCGGCCTCCGGCTGGCGGGCGATGCCCTCGGCGGACTTGGCGGTAGCCAGGCCCATGCCTACGGCGCCGCCGGCGGCGGCCACTCCGATGGCGATGCCGGCGGCCACGGCCTTCAGCCCGAGACCGCCGTCCTCCCGGCTCTCGGCGGCCGCCGCCTCAGCGGGGGCGGTCTCGCCCGCGGCATAGACGGGGGCGGCCAGCGCCAGAGACAGGAGCAGGACCAGGGCAAAGGCGGCAAACTTTTTCATCCGAAGCAGCTTTTTCATCACAAAAACCTCCATATGTTTCAAAATCACAGCGGCGCCGGGGCGGCGGAACCCTTTTTCTCTTTTTTCGGCTTTTTCGGCGCATGGGATATCTCGGATACCTCCCCGTAGTACAGGGCGGTCAGCATGGTCAGCACATAGCTCTGAATCAGGGCGTGGAGCAGGGTGAACAGCACGCCTACCACCACGGGGAGCACAAAGCTCAGCTGGACGAAGTAGTACACCAGCTCGGTGACCAGCAGGCCGCTGAGCAGCGCACCGAAGAGGCGGAAGCTCATGGAAATCGGCAGGGAGAACTCCTTCAGCGTTTTTCCGATTCCCTTCACGCCGTTTCCGGCAATGCCGCCGGACAAGATGACCAGATAGGACAGGCATCCCATAGCGATGGCGGCGTTCACGTCGGACAGGGGCGCGGGCAGGGTGACGGGATGGCCGTGGACCGTGACGGCCTGGAGGCCGAGCAGCTCAAACAGCGTCCCCACAAAGATGTACGAGCCGGCGGTAAAGAGGTACAGCCCCAGAAAGCCGTTCCGGTGGGGGCTGTTGCTTTTGGCCATGCGGTCAAACAGGCCGACGGCCTCCTCCAGCAGCAGCTGGAGCTTCCCCGGGACATACCGGAACCGGGGGACGGCAAAAAGCCGGATGCAGGCGGCCAGAATCAGAATGACCGCCGTGACGGTAAAGGCGGAGACCAGCCCAGGGTTGACCTCCTTCAGCCCAAACAGGCTGATACGGTTGACGTCGTGGAGCACCGCGTCCCGCATTGCCTCCTGCACGCTCTCCGACCGGCCCGGCGAGCCGGTGAACAGCGCGCCGCCCAGCAGAAGCAGGATGGTGGCCAGCCACAGGACAAGACCTTTTCTATGCTGTCTCATTCCACATGCCCTCTCTCACGGATGAATCGGCGCGGATGACGCGCCCTTTCGTAAATGATTGTACTACCGATGTCAAGAGGGCGGGCCGGGAAAACCCCTGTCTTTCTGCCCTCTCCCTGGGAAACCTTAACAATTTCTTCACACCGGAAGGGAATTTTTTCATCGTTTTTCCCCGGGAAATTTTCGCCGCGGCGGCGCGGGGCGGCCAAAAGGCCGGAAACGCGGCAAAGCGCCGCGTTTCCGGCCTTTTGGGGAAACGTGGGAGTTCCTGATTCAGCGGGGTCCGCCCTGGGGGCTTGGCAGGCGCAGGTTCAGGCGGTCCAGGCAGTCCTCCACCTCCTCCAGGGCAGCCACCGCGCCGGCAACGCCCATCCCCCGGGCCAGCTGAAGCTTCTTCCGGATGGTGTCCCCGTCGTCAAAGAGGACGAAATGGGCCCCCGAGTCCTGGCTCATATAGGTGAAGTACCGGGCGCACAGCTCATGGGAGAAGAAGACGGAGGGCTGGCGGGTCTCAATCCGCCGGCGCAGCTCCTCCTGCGTCAGGGGCGATCCGCTGCCGCTGGGAGAGGGGAGAAAGAAGTCCTCCGCCACCCGCTGCACCGCCAGCACCACCCGGCCCAGGCCGTAGCGCTCCGCGGCCTCCTCCAGGCGGCGCTCCAGCGAGCCGCCGGACAGGGCGGAGGAGACCAGCACCCGGCTGCGGGGGGAGCAGGGGGCGTAGGCCTCGGGCACGTACAGCCGCCAGTTCCGCCGGGACAGCCGCTCTCCCAGCTCCCGCACCGCCCGCTCCAGCAGGGGGGACTGGCTTTCAAAGTCGCAGACCACCCCCTGGAAGCCCCGGGCGGCGCACTCCCGCATTACCTCGTCGCACAGCGGGGCGGGCTCGCCCCAGCCGTCAAAGCCCCGGTCGTCCATCACCATCAGCCCGCCCCGTACCGGCGCGGTGGAGCCCGCCCGGAACAGGTGAGGCCCCCGGCCCACCCGGTAGGCCTGGTGGGCCGGAGTGACGGAGAGGCCCTTCAGCACCCGAAGCTTGTCGGGCGGCGTGATTAAAATCAGCGGTTCATAGGTCATGACGGCTTCCCCCTTGTCCAAATCGGCAATCAGTGCTATACTTCGGTTATGCGCCGGCGCGCTCCGCCGCCTTTGCACGTTTTCCGTCTGGTTCACTATATGGCGGCGCGGCGCGATTCATGACAGGACCCTGGAGTCCCGGCCCGAAAGGAGGACGCCGCCGTGGCCTTTTCTCTCATCCCCCGGGGGGTCTACCCCTCCGTCTCCGCCCTGGACCCGGACGCCCTGGCATCCAGGGGAATCCGCCTGGTGCTGGCCGACCTGGACAACACCCTCGTCCCCTACCGGGTCCTCCAGCCCAGCCGGGAGGTGCTGGACTGGAAAAACGCCCTGGCCGCCCGGGGCGTCCGGCTGTTCCTCCTGTCCAACAGCCGCAGGCCGGACCGGGTCCGGGCCCTTGCCCAGGCACTGGACGTGCCCTTCCAGGGCCATTCGGGCAAGCCCCGGCGGGGGGGCTACCTGCGTGCCATGGAGCGCATGGGCGCGGTCCCCGGGCAGACCGTTATGGTGGGCGACCAGATTTTTACCGACATACTGGGGGCCAGCCGGGCGGGAGTGACCCCGCTTCTGGTGCTGCCCATCCGGCTGGCAGGCAATCCGGGGCGGTATCTGCGCTTCTGGGCCGAGACCCCCTTCCGCCTGCTGGGCCGGCGCCGGCCCTTCCTGTGAGCGTAACGTGCCAAGACGCACTTTAGGTCCTGCCCCATCGCTTTCACTCTGCCGGAGGAATCCCATCTTCCGGTCGGAATCCCCCCGGCAGTATTTCTCCATGAAGGCACAAGAGAACATTTGTCAAGGGGGATTTCACCCAAAAGATGAAATCCCCCTGATAAATGGAAATTTACTGAAAAACAGTCCGTTATCTTGTTTTCAAGCG
>JAAWHL010000081.1 GCA_022795855.1 Lawsonibacter sp. | reverse complement strand
TTTTGCGGGAATACTTGGTGTATTTCAAAAAAATTTAACGCAGGACGGCGGCAAAGGGCCCGTCAGTCGGCGTGCTGAGAAATATTAAACAGGCTCTAATATGCACCTTAAATATCAAATCATTGCAGGGAACCTTTATCTTCGGAAACAACAGGATACCCGTTGCCTTGATTATTGCTATTTGTCTGGAATGTCAGGCGTTTTTTCACATCTTTTTGATACTTAGAGCTGCAAAGCCATCGTGATGCTGCAGAGCAGAAAAACGCAATCAAAGATTCTGCATTCTCCTTGCTTCAGCTCTATGCAGTGAATCAACCGATCCCTCCCTGCGTTCAAAAGCAGGAATTATATGGCCTTAATTGTAAGAAGCCGTACCAATCGCCTCAGCACGCATCTTTCCGGCCAAAATTGCCCTTGGCGCCGTTCAAAAATCTTGAAGTACACAAAGGATTCCTGCGATTTTTTGCCTTGCCAACGACCATTTTCTCCCGTAAATCGGCATACTTCGGCTCATGGTGCGGCTTCTAAAAAAAGAAGTTTGAAAATATCCCCCAGCCGCCAGCACTCCGCCAGGGCCTGGAATGCCGGAGCAAGCCGGTCGGAAAATGCCCGATGGCCGGGCAGCCTTGGAAGCCGTTCCAGCCGGTGATTTTTGGTATAATTGTAAATCGTCTCCTGCTCCAATTTCCGCCGGCTGGTGCCCCGCATGAAAACTGTTATACCGTAAATTTGGGACGGGAATTGCCGCTTTGACGCTGCATCACCGCCTCAATTGTGCTGCTATTGCCGCAGACAGCGCAATAGCGTGTTATGAGATTTGTCTGCCGCATACCTACATGCTCTACTCTTTTGCGCTGTTTTTCTACCCGCTTTCCCTATTTTTTACTCTTGATCCACATTGATATGCAGGAAGAAGGGAGAAGAGGAATTGTGCTGACGGTAAAGGTTTTGCAGACGCCCGGCGTGCTGCTCAACGGGGAGCCGGTGACGTTCCCCTTCAAGCGGGCGGACGCGCTGCTGTACTATATGCTCATCCGCCGCAGCGCCACCCGGCAGGAGCTGATTGGCCTGCTGTGGGAGAGCTGCGGCGAGGCGGTGGGGCTGAAAAACCTGCGCAACGCCATTTATACCCTGAAAAAGGCCCTGGGCGGCGAGATCCTGGTCTCCCCCCAGAAGTCCCTGGTCACGGTAAACGAGGCGTGGGAGATTGACTGCGACTACGACCGCTTTGTACACCGGGGGGAGCTGAGCGCCTATCAGGGGCCGTTTCTCCAGGGCTTTTCGGTCAAAAACGCCTTCTCCTACGAGGAGTGGCTGGAGCGCACCCGGGAGAAGCTCCACGCCCGCTATCTCTCCGGGCTGGCCGGCCAGGCCATGCAGGCCCGGTCGGCGGGACAGGGGGAGCTGGCCCAGCGGTACGCGGCGGAGTATCTGCGGGAGGACCCCTTTGACGAAAAGATGGCCGCCTTCCTGATGGAGGAGTACCGCCGGGCGGGGCAGTACGCCAAGGGGGCCCAGGTGTACCAGCGCCTGAAGTCCGCCCTGGAGCAGGAGCTGGGCGCCGACCCTGTGGAAAGCACCACCCAGCTGTACTACGAGCTGATGAACCAGTGGAACGACGCCGCCGCGCCGGGCCCGCTCCGGGACCCGGTGCCCGTAGGGCGGGAGAAGGTCTACGCCGTCCTGCGGGCGGCGGCGGTGTCCTTCCGGGACCGGATGGCCCGGCACTGCTCCCAGCTGCTGACCGGGGAGGTGGGCTCGGGCAAGAGCGAGCTGATGAACCACTTTACCCGGGGGGCGGAGCTGGAGGATTTCCTGGTGCTGCGGGAGAGCTGCGTCCTCTCCGAGCAGGAGCGCCCCTTCGCCCCCTGCCAGCGGATGATGCACGCGGCGGCCCGGTTTGTCCGTCAGGAGGGGATTCTGCTGCCGGACTACGTGCGCCGGCGGCTGGGGCGGTATTTCTCCGCCTTCTCCCCGGAGGGGGAGCCGCCCGCCGGGCAGGGGACGGACCGGATGCTGGAGGAGGCGGTGCTGCTGCTCATCTCCGCCCTGGCCCGGCGGAGGAAGCTGATGATTATCCTGGAGGACGTGCAGTGGTGCGACCGCGAGACCCTCCGCCTGGGGGACGCGGTGCTGCGCAGGGCGGAGAACGGAACGGTAATGGCGGTGCTGACCCGCCGCACCGGCTGCCCGCCCCAGGTGGACGAGGGGCTGACCCGCTGCGTGGCCGACGGCCTGCTCCACGAGCAGCACCTGCACCCCCTGACCGGGGAGGAGACGGAGGAGTTCCTCCGCCGGGAGCTGGGAGAGGAGGCTGCCGGGCAGCTGGCCCCCCAGTTTTACCGGGAGTCCGGGGGCGACCTGCACCTGCTGACCGAGCTGACCCAGGCCTACCGCCGCCAGGGCAGCGTGGACCGGGTAATTGCCACCACCCGGGATATCCTGCTGGCCCGGCTGGCGGGCCTGGGGGAGGAGGCCGGACGGACGGCCCAGCTCATCTCCCTGTTCCCCCAGCGCGCCCCCTGCGCGGTCCTGCTGGCCCTGGCCGACCGGGACGACCGCCTGCTGACCCGGGGAATTGAGGAGCTCAGCGGCCGGGGGCTGATTGCCGAGGAGAACCGGGGCGGCGTGCCGGCCTACGCCTTCACCCACCGGCGCATCCAGGAGCTGGTCTACTCCCGCCAGTCCTTCTTCCAGCGCAGGGAGCTCCACCTCCGGGCCGCCCGCCTGATGGCCGACGGGGCCGGGCCGGAGTCGGCGGGGCTGTACCGGGCGGTGGCCTGGCACTGCCGCCGGGGGGAGGCGGCCCTGCCCGCCCTGGACTATGAGCTCCGGGCCCTGGAGCTGGAGACCGCCCAGCAGTGCGAGCCCTTCCCCGTGCTGGCCTCCCGGGAGGGGGCCGAGGACACGGAGGAGCTGTCCGCCCGCCTGGAGAAGGCCCGGAACGATTTGGCCGCCCTGGAGCGGGAGGGGGCGGACCCGGCGGAGCTGGTCCGGCTGGATCGGCAGCTGACCCTGATCCGGGGGCGGATGCTGCTGTTCCAGGGCCAGATCAGCGAGGGGAGCGCCGTACTGGGCGGGCTGAGCGGCACAGCCGAGCCGGAGCGGGACGGCGGGCTGATGCTCCGGGCCTGCTATCTGCTGGCCAGCTATGCCCTGGCCCTCCAGTCCACCGACCTGGCCGAGCGGTACACCGCCACCGGGATGCGCCTGGCCGAGCGGCGGGGGGACGCCGCCCGCATGGCCATGTTTGAGCGGCTGCGGGGCAACTGCTTCTGCCAGCGGGGGGAGTACGACAAGAGCAACTACTACCTTTTGGAGGCCATCGAGACCCTGGGCCGCCTGCCCAATCCCGACAGCTTCCGGCTGCAGCTGGCCGGGGCGTACTACGATTTCGGCCGGGTTTGCCGCCAGCGGCAGGACTACGCCGGGGCCTGCTCCCACTATAAAAAGGCCCTGGCCCTGATTGGGGAGGAGGGCCGGTGCCCGGGGACGGTATGGATTTGCGTCCACTACGGGCGCGCCGCCTTCGCCCTGGAGGACCACGTCCGGGCCCGGTCAATGTTCCGCCGGGGCTATGAGCTGGGGGAGCTCAGCGGAGAGCCCTACGGCCTGACCGCCGCTGCGGCCTATGCCGCCTGGTACGAGATGGAGGAGGAGAACTATGACCGGGCGGCCCGGGCGCTGGCCCTGGCCCGGGAGGTGAACGCCCGGCTGGGCGCGCCCCTGGAGGAGGGAATCCTGTGCTTTGTCAGCATGAAGATGCGCGCCGCCCTGGACCTGGGGCGGCACGGGGACAGCGCGCTGAAGGAGCTGCTGGCCGAGGAGGCCGAGCAGTACGCCCGCCGGGGCGTGCGGGTGCTGTCCAAAATCCCCGACGTGTTTGAGATGGGGCAGATGTCCCGGGGGCTGAAGGAGGGCATTGCCCAGAAGCGCAGCTACCGGGCCCGGGAGCTGTACAGCCCCAACCGGCGCTTTGTCGGGGAGTAAAACCTGTATCCATAGCCGGAAATGGCGCCTGGGTGGGGAATTTTCCGCCGGACAAGGCGCAGTTTCCCAGGCATCCTTGGTGAATTCCAAGAAAATCCAGTGCAGAATGGCGGCGGAAGGCCCGCCCAGGCGCACGTTTGAGGTTGTAAATGCAGGGTTTGACTCCAAGGAAAAGAGATGCGGGCGCTTTTCGGTGAAAAGCGCCCGCATCTCAAATTCTTTATTGCAGGCCGCCCGCGGCATTTTTCCTCTCAATCCGGCCGGCAGCCTCCTTCAGGGCCAGGCAGAGCTCCGGGTAGCCCAGCCCCCGCAGGCGCTCCAGCGGGCCGGAGATGCTCAGCGCATACCGCTCCCTATCCACAATCAGGGGGACGGACACTGCGGCCGCCCCCTGGTCCGCCTCGCTCTCCGTACAGCAGTACCCGTCGGATCGAATTTGACGCACCTGCCGGTACAGGGCGGCCCGCTCCGGCTCGGGGCGCCGGGCCAGAAGCCGGTCCACCGTGTCGTCCGTCTGCGCCGACAAAAGCGTTTTGCCGCTGGCCCCGGCGTGGAAGGGCACCACATAGCCCGCCGCCGTCTGCATGGAAAGGGTATGGCTGGATTTGACCAGCTCCACACAGATGCCGGTTTCCCCCCGCACGGCGCACAGCACCACCGTCTCGTTAAAGATCTCGGCCAGACGCTTCATCTCCTCAAGAATCAGGTCGCGGCTGGTGCGGCGGCTGGCAGCCGCGCCGGCCGCCAGCATGACTCCGGATCCCAGCCGGTACTGCCCGCTGGCGGCAGACTGCTCAATCCAGCCCACCGACTGCAGCGTGCGCAGAATACGGTACACGGTGGTCTTGTGAAGGGAGAGCAGCCGGCTGATCCGGGTCAGGCTGAGAAACTCCTCCCCCTGGGCGGCGTACAATTCCAATATGCGTACAGCATGGAGAACCGAGTGGTTAAGCTGCCGGTTCTGTGTCTCTGGCTGGTCCATTTGCCTCTGCTCCTTCCGTCTCTCGGCCTGTAGATTCAGCGCCTGTATTCTCGGCCTGCCCTGAAAAGCAGCCTTGGCCGCAGGCTTTCTTCATTATAGAAGCGGCAGCGGGAATTTTCAACCGAATTTTTCCTCTCCGGGCCCAAAACGGGGCCGCTGTTCTTGACAAAGGGAATTTCGCCGTGGTATAATCACAATATAGAAATTAGTTTCTAAACAGTGTCCAAAAGGAGCGGATCCTATGAACAACTTCAGCACCGGCACCCCCATCAACATGGCCCCCACCGGAATCGCCAGCTTTGCCAAGTGTCCCCTGTGCCCGGACCTGCGGCAGTGCAGCGCGGACATCGCCGTTCTGGGGGCGCCCTTTGACATGGCCATCCAGGGGAAAACCGGGGCGCGGCTGGGCCCCCGGGGCATCCGGACAGCCTCCACCCGCTTCTCCTACAGGCCCGGCGGCTCCTACGACCCGGAGCGGGACGACATGTATCTGGACAGCAGCCGCTGGACCATTGTGGACTGCGGCGACGTGGACTACGTGCCCGGGGACATCGACTCCGCCTTCGGCAACCTCACCGAGGCGGTGCGCCTGCTCACCGCCCAGGGGGTGATGCCCGTGGTGCTGGGGGGCGACCACTCGGTCACTTACCCGGTGATTCTGGGAATGGAACAGGCGGGGCCCTTCGACATCGTCCATTTTGACGCCCACCTGGACTGGACGCGCTCCGTGGGGGGGCAGACCCGGTCCAACGGCTCCCCCATGCGCAACAGCGCCGCTCTGCCCTATGTGGGAAAAATCATCCATCTGGGCATCCGGGGCATCGGCAGCAGCGGCCCCGCCGACTACGCCGATGCCCGGGCCAACGGGGACAGGATTTACTCCGTCAAGCAGGCCCGGGCGCTTGGGATGGAGAAAATACTCTCCGGCCTGACCCCTGGGGGAAAGGTGTACGTCACCTTTGACATCGACGCCATGGACGCCGCCATCGCCCCGGCCACCGGCTCGCCCATGTTCGGCGGCTTCCAGTACGAGGAGGTATCAGACATGCTGGAGGCGGTGGCCAGGCACAGCCGGGTGATCGGCATGGATATGGTGGAGGTGTCGCCCCCCTATGACGATGCGGGGACCACCACTGCCTATCTGGCGGCCCGGCTGACCTCCGACCTTCTGGGCTTTGTCACCAAGGAGCGGGAGAGGAACTGACGCCCGTGTCTCCATAGTGCCCAAAAAAATTCCTCCGTCTTTTGAAAAATTAGACGTTTCTTAGATGGCCCCGCGCTATACTGTTCCTCAGAAATTCATTTTGACTGCTCCGCGTCCAAAAGGAGGGAAAATCGCGCGGGGGAGAGCGTTTTTTAGGTTTCTTCCGGGGCGGGAAGGGCAAATTTCGGAAAACGCTTGGACAAAATGAGAGGGAACCCCAAGTGTGCGCCCCGGGCAGAAGAACCCGGCGCGTCAAAAAGAGAGGAAAGAAGACAGGAGGAAATCGCAATGAGTTTTGAAGTCGTAGAAAATGTACTTAACATCAACGCCACCGCTATCATGACCACCGCCATGGCCGCCGTGCTGCTGCTGATCGGCTACTTTGTGAAGGCCAAGGTGGGCTTTCTCACCAAGTACTGCATCCCCGCCCCCGTGGTGGGCGGATTCCTGTTCATGTTCGTCACCTTCGCGGGACACATGACGGGCACCTTCAAGTTCAATTTTGACACCATGTATCAGGACCCCTTCATGCTGGCCTTCTTCACCACCGTAGGCCTGGGCGCCAGCTTCCAGCTGCTGAAAAAGGGCGGCCTGCTGCTGATTGTCTACTGGCTGTGCGCCGGCGTCATCTCCGTGGTCCAGAACGCCATCGGCATCGCGGTGGGCACCGTGGTGGGCCTGGAGGCCCCCTACGCCCTGCTGTCCTCCGCCATCTCCATGATCGGCGGCCACGGCGCGGCCGGCTCCTACGGCTCCACCTTTGTGAAGATCGGCTTTGCCGCAGGCAAGGAGGTGGGCGCCGCCGCCGCTACCTTCGGCCTGATCTCCGCCGTGCTGCTGGGCGGCCCTCTGGCCCGCCGGCTGATCGTCAAGTATGACCTGCATCCCGACGAGAACGATAACTTTGAGTCCGATATCGACCAGATCAACGCCGCCTCCAAGGAGGCTCTGTCCGGTCTGGACGTGATCAAGAACGTCACCGTCATTCTGGTCTGCATGGCCGTGGGCACCATGGTCTCCGGCTGGATCGGCAAGCTGATCAACATGTCCTTCCCCACCTATGTGGGCGCCATGTTTGTGGCCGTTATCGTGCGCAACGTCAACGAGAGCTTCCGCTTCTATAACTTCAGCTTCTCCCTGGTGGACAGCATCGGCGACGTGATGCTCTCCCTGTACCTGGCCATCGCCCTGATGACCCTGAAGCTTTGGGAGCTGCTGGACCTGCTGGGCGGCGTGTTTATCGTGGTCATGTGCCAGGTGCTGTTTATGGCCCTGATCGCCTACTTTGTGGTCTTCCGCATCCTGGGCAAGAACTATGACGCCGCCGTCATGTGTGCCGGCCTGTGCGGCCACGGCCTGGGCGCTACCCCCTCCGCCATCGTGAACATGACCGCCGTCAAGGACCGCTATGGCATGAGCCGCCGGGCCTTCATGATCGTGCCCATCGTGGGCGCCTTCCTGGTGGACATCATCTATCAGCCCCAGACCATCGCCTTCATCAAGTTCTTCGTCCCCGCCGCCAGCGAGCTGGTGGGCTGACCCCATCTGATTCCGGCAGGGGGCCGGTTCCGTCCGGCCCCCTCCGTATCCGGCCGCGGCTGCGCGGCCGGCCATCCAACAACAACATTAACAGGAGGAATTATCCATGGCTAAACTTGTCGAGTGCGTCCCCAATTTCAGCTGCAGCAAGGAGAAGGACGAGGCTGCCTACAATGCCCTGGTGGAGGTGGCCAAGAGCGTGCCCGGCTGCACCCTCTTTGACGCCCAGACCGACGGCAATCACAACCGCTGCGTCTTCACCATGATCGGCTCCCCCGAGGCGGTGGAGGAGGTTGCCTTCCTACTGACCAAGAAGGCCGCCGAGGTCATCGACATGACCAAGCACGTGGGCGAGCACTCCCGCATGGGGGCTACCGACGTCATCCCCTTCATCCCCACCATGAACGTCACCGTGGAGGAGTGCGTGGAGATTACCAAACGCCTGGGCCAGCGCATCTGGGACGAGCTGAAGATTCCTTCCTTCCTGTACGAGGACTCCGCCTCCCGCCCCGAGCGCCGCAATCTGGCCACCTGCCGCAAGGGCCAGTTTGAGGGAATGCCCGAGAAGCTGCTCCAGCCCGACTGGGCCCCCGACTTCGGAGAGCGGAAGATCCATCCCACCGCCGGCATCACCGCCATCGGCGCCCGTATGCCCCTGGTGGCCTTCAACGTGAACCTGGCCACCTCCGACGTGGAGATTGCCAAGAAAATCGCCAAGGTCATCCGCGCCTCCTCCGGCGGCTTCAAGGCCTGCAAGGCCATGGGCTTCATGCTGGAGGACCGGGGCATCGCCCAGGTGTCCATGAACATGGTCAACTACGAGGTCACTCCCCTGCCCGTGGTGTACGAGATGATTCGCGCCCTGGCCGAGCGCTACGGCACCTATATCGTCGGCAGCGAGGTGGTGGGCCTGACCCCCGCCAAGGCCCTGCTGGACTGCGCCGAGCACTATCTGAAGCTTGAGAACTTCGACGCCCACAACCAGGTGATGGAGTACCATCTGGTGGGCATGGAATAAGGATTTTGAAGGAGAAGATACCATGAAATTAGCCGAGATGCAGGTCTCCCAGTTCGCCGACGTCCTGGCCTCCGACGCGCCCGCCCCCGGCGGCGGCTCCACCGCCGCCCTGGAGGGCGCCCTGGGCGCCGCCCTGACCGCCATGGTCTGCGGCCTGACCGTGGGCAAGAAAAAATACGCCGAGTTCCAGGAGCTGGCCGAGTCCGCCCAGAAAAAGGCCCTGGACCTGAAGGCCCGCTTTGTGGACGTGATGGACCGGGATACCGAGGCCTTCAACGTGGTCAGCGCCGCCTTTGCCCTGCCCAAGGAGACCGACGAGGAGAAGGCCGCCCGCTCCGCCGCCATCCAGGAGGGCCTGAAGGGCTGCACCAAGACCCCCTTTGAGATGATGGAGCTGGCCATGGAGACCCTGGAGCTCACCGACTCCATTCTGGGCAAGTCCAACGCCAGCGCCGCCAGCGACCTGGGCGTGTCCGCCCTGTCCCTGCGCGCCGCCATCCAGGGCGCGTGGCTGAATGTGCTGATTAACATCGGCACCCTGAAGGACAAGGAGCTGGCCGAGGACTACCGGAAGAAGGGCGAGGCCCTGCTGGCCCGTGCCCTGCCCCTGGCCGACAAGATTTACGAGGAGACGGTCAAGGTCCTGTAACCCGCCGCCCGGCTGAAAGGAGGGTCCGGCATGGGACCTGACGTGATTACCATTCTCCCCCGGGACTACGCAGTCAGCCAGTGGTCGGGAGGGACCACCACCCAGCTGGCCATCGCCCCCCCTGGGGCTGTGTACGCCGACCGGGATTTCCTGTGGCGGCTGAGCTCGGCCACGGTAGATCTGGACAGCTCGGATTTCACCCCGCTGCCCGACTACACCCGGCTGATCTCCCTGCTGCGGGGCGAGATGCGCCTGAGCCATGACGGCGGGCCGGAGCTCAGCCTGGCCCCCTACCAGGTCCACGCCTTCGACGGAGGGACCCCCACCCGCTCCCAGGGGCGGTGCGTGGACTTCAACCTGATGCTGCGCAAGGGGCGCTGCCGGGGCAGCCTTCAATCCCTGCGCTCCGGACAGCCCGGGGCCCTCGCCCTGACCCCCGCGGTCCTCTCCCCGGAGGAGTATCCCCGCTGCACCCTGGCCGTCTACTGCGGCGAGGGGAGCGCGGAGGTGTCCGCCGGCGGCCGCAGCGCCGCCCTGAACGCCGGAGAGACCGCCCTGATTGAGGCTCTGGACACCCGGCCCGCAGAACTGGCGTGGCATGGGCCGGTCAGCCTGATGCTGGCCCAGATTCATTTCTGAACCGCTATACAGTCCGGCCCTCGGGCCCGGATTGCTATAGAAAGCCGGAGAAGTCTCCCCCTTCTCCGCCCCGGCGAGGGAGGCGCCCGTGCGGTGTGCGTGGGCGTCTCCCTCTCTGCTTTCCCCCTTGCGCAGGGAGCTGAAATATAGTATAGTTTGAAGAAAGAGGCGCGGCGCGGATACCGGCCGCCGGATTAAGGAGGAAACCACACATGGAGATTAAAACCGACATCGAAATTGCCCAGAGCTGTGAGATGAAGAACATCCGGGAGATTGCGAAGACCGCCGGGGTGGATGAGAAATATCTGGAGATGTACGGCAACTACAAGGCCAAAATCGACTACAAGCTGCTGAATGAAACCGACAAGCCCGACGGCAAGCTGATTCTGGTCACCGCCATCACCCCCACCCCCGCCGGCGAGGGCAAGACCACCACCTCCGTGGGCCTGGCCGACGGCCTGCGGAAAATTGGCAAAAACGCCATGGTGGCCCTGCGGGAGCCCTCCCTGGGTCCCGTGTTCGGGGTCAAGGGCGGCGCGGCCGGCGGCGGCTGGGCCCAGGTGGTGCCCATGGAGGACATCAACCTCCACTTCACCGGGGACTTCCACGCCATCGGCGCGGCCAACAACCTGATGGCCGCGCTGCTGGACAACCACATCCAGCAGGGCAACGCCCTGGGCATCGACGTCAAGCAGATTACCTGGAAGCGCGCGGTGGATATGAACGACCGCCAGCTGCGGCACATCATCGACGGCCTGGGCGGAAAGATGCAGGGCGTGCCCCGGGAGGACGGCTTTGAGATCACCGTGGCCAGTGAGATTATGGCGGTGCTGTGCCTGTCCACCTCCATCAGCGACCTGAAGGAGAAGCTGGGCAAAATGATTGTGGCCTACACCTATGACGGAAAGCCGGTCACCGCCCACGACCTGAAGGCCGAGGGGGCCATGGCCGCCCTGCTGAAGGACGCCCTGAAGCCCAACCTGGTCCAGACCCTGGAGGGCACCCCCGCCTTTATCCACGGCGGCCCCTTCGCCAATATCGCCCACGGGTGCAACTCCATCATCGCCACCCGCATGGCCCTGAAGATGGCCGACTACGCCGTTACCGAGGCGGGCTTTGCCGCCGACCTGGGCGCAGAGAAGTTCATCGACATCAAGTGCCGCAAGGCGGGGCTGAAGCCCTCCGCCGTGGTCATCGTGGCCACCGTCCGCGCCCTGAAGTACCACGGCGGCGTGCCCAAGCCCGAGCTGAACCGCGAGAACCTGGAGGCGCTGGAGAAGGGCCTGCCCAACCTGCTGCAGCACGTGGACAATGTGAAGAACGTGTACGGCCTGCCCTGCGTGGTGGCCATCAACGCCTTCCCCACCGACACCAAGGCCGAGCTGGACCTGGTGGAGAAGAAGTGCA
>JAAWHL010000080.1 GCA_022795855.1 Lawsonibacter sp. | reverse complement strand
CTGGGCCAGCAGGGTCGCGGTGGTGGTGCCGTCGCCGGCCACGTCGTTGGTCTTGGTGGAGACCTCCTTCACCAGCTGAGCGCCCATGTTCTCAAAGGGATCCTCCAGTTCAATCTCCTTGGCGATGGTCACGCCGTCGTTGGTAATCAGGGGGGAGCCGAATTTCTTATCCAGCACCACGTTGCGGCCCTTGGGGCCCATGGTGATTTTCACGGTATCGGCCAGCTGATCCACGCCCCGCTGCAGGGCCTGGCGGGCCTCCTCGCCGTAGCAAATAATTTTAGCCATAAAGCATTACCTCCAAAAAATATTCAAAATGTGTCTGCATTGTACGCTCCGGTCCATCCGCGCTGCTCGCGGCGGCTCGGCCTTTCTTTTTGTCTCGCCTCGCCTGCTCTCGACGCGCGGCTTCCCTGCGCCTCGGGCTGGTCTTAGGCCGCTCCGCAGCCCCACGCTCGCCCTCGCTCCGGTCCATCCGCGCTGCTCGCGGCGGCTCGGCGTTTCTTTTTGTCTCGCCTCGCCTGCTCTCGACGCGCGGCTTCCCTGCGCCTCGGGCTGGTCTTGGGCCGCTCCGCAGCCCCACGCTCGCCCTCGCTCCGGTCCATCCGCGCTGTTCGCGGCGGCTCGGCGTTTCTTTTTACTCCACGACGGCCAGGATGTCGTTCTGACGGACGATTGTGACCTCCTCGCCGTCAATCTTTACCTGAGTGCCGGAGTACTTGCTGGTGATGACCTTGTCGCCCACCTTCACGGTCATGGTGACTTCCTTGCCATCCACCGTGCCGCCGGGGCCTACCGCCAGCACCTCGGCCACCTCGGGCTTCTCCTTGGCAGCGCCGGTGAGGATGATGCCGCCCTTGGTGGTCTCCTCCGCCTCTACCAGTTTCACGATGACGCGGTCAGCTAAAGGTTTGAGTTTCATAGAATGGGTTCCTCCTTATATGATATTGGAATTAACAGATTTGGTGTTTTAGCACTCATTAAATCCGAGTGCCAACCACGTCTATGATAATAATCGCTTTCCGCAAAAAAATCAACCCCTAATTTCAAAAAAACGGGGGTAATTTTTGAAATGTTTACGGTATGTTCACAAACTCCGGTTCGGAGTGCTAAGAATATGTCCCTGCTTCTCTTTTCGGTGTGACCTTCTATCGCACGGAATCCCTGCCCTTTGAGGACGTTCTCCCCCGGCGGGCCGTTGTCACGCCGGAGGCGCTGCCCGCCCGGTTTGTGTGTTTGGCCGGGGCAGCCCTCACTTTCCGTCCGGGGCCGCCCCGCACAGCTGAAAAATGGCCCCCAGGATGCACTCCCCCGTCACCGCGCCCTCCGCAAAGCTCATCGTCTCGGGCACGTCGGTGGGCAGATGGTACTCCGGCGGGACGGTGGCCATGCCGTCGGCATCCAGAAATCGCCAGCTGATGTTGGCTGCCTCAATGCCCGCCTCGTGGAAAATCACATGGTCGCTCATCCCCCGGTGGAAGACAGGCAGAGGGTCCCCTCTGTAGTACTCCTCATAGGCCCGGCTCAGGGCCCGGGTGGCCAGATTGGGCATGGGCTCCAGAAAATTCCCCTCCTGGTATTCCCCGTCCACAATCCCCCCCTGGGTGCCGCAGGTGAGGACAGCCCCCTCTCCGGGGGAGGCGGCGCTGTTCTCCATATTGAAAGCCGCCAGGTGGCGCGCCCGCTCCTCCCCGGTCAGGGACTCCACATAGGCGGAGGCCCCGTGGTAGCCGTTTTCCTCCGAGCCCAGAAACAGCAGGCGTATTTCCCCGTTCAGCTCCTCCCGGGCCGGCCCTAGATACCGGGCCAGCTCCAGCAGTACCGCCGCCGAGGAGGTGTTGTCCCGTGCGCCCGGGGAGCCCTCCACCGTGTCGTAGTGGGCCATAACGCAGAGGATGGGGCCGCCGGATCCCGAGTTGCACACTGCGGTCAGGTTCTCGCTGGTCAGCTCAAACAGCCCCTGAAAGCCCGTCCGCTCCAGAGTGCCCTCCTCCCGGGAGAACCCCAGCTCCTTCAGCCGCTCCTCCAGCCAATCGCAGGCCAGCCGCTCCTTCTCCGTTCCGGTGGGCCGGTCGCCAATCTCATTGCACAGATACTCTGTATCCGCCTGAATTCGCCCGGCATCCAGGCCAAATGGCCCCTGGGGGGCGGCGCAGCCCCCCAGAAGCAGCCACAGCGCAGCCGCACAGCATAAAATACGCGTCCTCACCGCCGTTCCCCTCCTTACACCCCGGGCCGGTAGCCTGCCCCGGCGGGATAGAAGAAATTCACCTTTTTCTCCGACAGCCTCACACAGAACCGCTTACCCCGCATCACCTCTCCGTCCACCACGGTGGTGATCTCCTCCTCAGCCCAGTAATCCACCCGCTGGCCGTGGTGCTCAAAAATCAGCTCCGGGTAGTCTTTATAGCGGCCCCTGGCGTACTTGCCCACCAGGCGGGCAAAGGTCAGCAGGCTGACCTGACGCACCACCAGCATGTCCAGGATCCCGTCGTCCGGCATGGCGTCCCCCACGGGCATAAAGCCGCCTCCGTAGTGCCGGCCGTTGCACACACACAGCAGGGTGGTCCCGCGGTTTCTCCAGTCCAGATCTCCCATCCGGATGCTCATGGGCCGGCTGATGCCCTTGAACAACACGTTTTCCGCCAGCGCCAGGACATACGCCCCCATCCCGGAGATAAAATGCCAGTCCTTGTACCGGTGGACGCCGGCGGCAATGCGGGCGTCCACCCCGGCGCACACCACGTCGATGCCCAGCCGGCCGTTGCAGTCTATCAGGTCAAAGGCCGTCTGCGGGCCGGCGGCCAGGGCCTCCAGGTCGTAAAACAGGGTGCGGTAGTCCGGTCCGAATATTTTCAGGAAATCGTTGCCCGTCCCCTTGGGGACGTTGGTGACCGCGGCGTGGCCGCAGCCCGCCGCGCCGTTGACCACCTCGTTCAGGGTGCCGTCCCCGCCGCAGGCATAGACGCGGACCGGCTCGCCGGAGGCCGCCGCTGCCCGGGTGATGCGCTCCGCGTCCCCCTCCCCCTGAGTAAAGACCGTCTCACAGGGGAAGCTCAGCCTCTTCAGCAGCGCCTCCAGCCGGGCCGTGCTCCCTCTTTTCCCCGCCGCAGGGTTGATGATGAACAAATGGCGCATGGTTCCACGCCTCCCTCGTCTGTTCTGAGCCCTCGCGTTTTCCTCAGTATATCATCCGGAGGGACAGCAGGCAACTTTTTTGTGGACAAATCGGGGAGCGGAAAAAATTTTGGAGAAATTGGCTTCTTCTACTTGACAGCGCCGGATTTTTTGCTATAATAGGCACTGTTGTTGCGAGTGTAGCTCATCTGGTAGAGCGCCACCTTGCCAAGGTGGAGGTAGCGAGTTCGAGCCTCGTCACTCGCTCCAAAAGGAAAGACCGCCGTTGGGCGGTCTTTCCTTTTGGGTTCCGGCGGACATGCCCACGGCGTGTCCGCCGCCTGCGCCGCGCCGGGGCCGCCGCAGCGCAGCAACCGGCTTCCGCGATTCTCTTCTTCCCGGTATTGACATAAAAATTGCTTTCCGATATAATCACTTAACGCCGCGCAGGCGGCGGATTTTCTTTACTTATAAGGAGGCAGAGGGTTTGAGTACGAAAAATCCGACCCAAGAGAACAAAATGGGCGTGATGCCGGTGAACCGGCTGCTTCTGAACATGTCCATTCCCATCATGATTTCCATGCTGGTCCAGGCGCTGTACAACGTGGTGGACAGCTGGTACGTCTCCCAGCTCAGCCAGGACGCGCTGAACGCCGTCTCCCTGGCCTTTCCGGTGCAGAACCTGATGATTTCCGTGGGGGTGGGCACCGGCGTGGGCATCAACGCCCTGCTGTCCAAGAGCCTGGGGGAGAAAAAGCAGGAAAAGGCCGACGCCGCAGCGGCCAACGGCATGTTTCTGGCCCTGCTCAGCGGGCTGGTCTTTCTGGTCCTGGGGCTGGGCTTCTGCCGGCTGTTCTTCACCGTGCAGACCGACGAGGCCGCCATTATCAACTACGGCCAGAGCTACATGGCTATCTGCTGCGGCTGCTCTGTGGGGCTGTTTGTGCAGATCACCTACGAGCGTCTGCTTCAGGCCACCGGCCGCACCTTTTACTCCATGATTACCCAGGCCCTGGGGGCCATTGTCAACATCATTCTGGACCCCATCATGATTTTCGGCCTGCTGGGGTTCCCCCGGCTGGAGGTGGCGGGGGCCGCGCTGGCCACGGTCATCGGACAGACCGCCGCCTGCCTGCTGTCTGTATACATCAACCAGACCCGGAATAAGGACATTCACCTCACCTTCCGGGGGTTCCGGCCCAATCCGGCCATCATCCGGAGAATCTACAGCGTGGGCGTGCCCTCCATCATCATGTCCTCCATCGGCTCGGTCATGGTCTTCGGGATGAACAAGATCCTCATCTCCTTCACCACCGCCGCCACCGCGGTGTTCGGGGTCTACTTCAAACTTCAGTCCTTTATCTTCATGCCCGTCTTCGGTCTGAACAACGGCATGGTGCCCATCGTGGCCTACAACTACGGGGCCAGAAAGCCGGAGCGCATTCTGAAGACCGTCAGGCTCAGCGTGTGCTACGCCGTGGGTATCATGATTGCGGGCTTTGCCGCCTTTCAGCTGTTCGCCCCGGAGCTGATGTCCCTGTTCCAGGCGGAGGAAGACGCGTCCGGGGAGTTCATCTCCATCGGTTCGGCGGCGCTGCGCACCATCTCCTTCAGCTTCCCCCTGGCCGGCTTCGGCATTGTGGCCGGCTCCATGTTCCAGGCCCTGGGCCACGGCTTTTTAAGCCTGACCGTCTCTGTGGTCCGGCAGCTGGTGATCCTGCTGCCCACCGCCTTTCTCCTCTCCCGCCTCCGCGGCCTGGCGCTGGTGTGGTGGGCCTTCCCCATCGCGGAGCTGTTCGCCGTGGTGCTGTCCTCCTTCTTTTTGCTCTACGTCTACCGCCGGGAGGTCAAGCCCCTGTTCCAGCGCCTGCCCGACGGCCCTGCGCGGTACCGTCTGTAAGAGCCTGTTTAATATCTCGAAGTATGCCGGACGGCAGGGGATTTTCCGCCGGGCAAGGCAGATTTTCACAGGAATCCTTGCAGGATTCCTGCGAAAATTTAACGCTGAATGGCGGCAAAAGGCCCGCCGGCCGGTGGGAGGAGCGCTGCTAAGCAGACGCCAAGGGCTCTGTCTCCTGGGCTCCCGGCCCGCAAATCATCA
Source organism: Lawsonibacter sp. (assembly GCA_022795855.1). GTDB lineage: Bacteria > Bacillota > Clostridia > Oscillospirales > Oscillospiraceae > Lawsonibacter. Next base: position 6,403 of record JAAWHL010000080.1, on the reverse strand, counting down.
GAAGAAGGCCTCCGGCTCAATTGCCGGAGGCCTTCTTCTATAATATACTCCGGTTCCCCAGCGGAACCGGAGTATCGGAACCCCGTGATTGATTTTTTGTGAGGAGGAAAAACCAAGGGGGCATCCACGGCAGCTGTGCGCAGGGCGCACCTTGGAGCGGAGCGTCTCCGCCGGGAAATCAGCCGTTCAGCTCGTCCTGCAAGGTCTTGGCCAGGCCGTTGGTGGCCTCGTCAATCTGATCATACAGGCTCTGAACGCTCGGCAGGGCCAGAATCTCATCAAAGAAGGAGTCGTCGTACTCAATCAGCGTCATTCCGGCCTCCTGCAGGGCGGCCTTCTTCTCGGTGTCAATCGCAATCAGCTCGGTGCGCATCTCGTCAATTGCCTCTGCCACGGCCTGCTCCAGGGCCGCCTGATACTCTGGAGCCAGGGCGTCCCAGGAAGCCTTGTTCATGCTCAGCTGGTTCACATATAGGATGTGGTTGGTGCAGGCCAGGTATTTCTGAACCTCCTGGAGGTTGGCGCCGATTACCGTATCGGCGGCGTTCTCCTCGGCCTCAATGGCGCCGCTCTGAAGGGCAAAGTAGACCTCGCCCCAGGCCAGCGGGGTGGGCGCCGCGCCGATTGCGGACCAGAAATCCATGTGGTTTTTGTTCTCCATGGTCCGGATCTGAAGTCCCTTGAAGTCGTCCAAGGTCTCCAGGTTGGAGTTGGAGGTGGTCAGACGGAAGGTGGCATTCTGGAGGAAGCCCAGCAGATGCCAGTCGGCCTTCTCAAAGGCGGCCTCCAGGGCGGAGTGGGTCCGGCTGTCGCCGTTGAGGACCTGATGAATGGTGTCCCCGTCCATGGTGGCGAATACCATGGGCAGGTCAAAAATGGCCAGCTCGGGGGCGAAATTTACCAGAGGCGCAATCTGGCTGCCCACGATGTCGATATCGCCGCTCTGCATCTGGCGCAGCAGGTCGGTGTCGTTGCCCAGGTCTCCGTTGATGTGGGCGTCAACGGTCAGCTTTCCGCCGGTGATTTCGGCGACCTTGTCCGCAAACAGCGTGTCAAAGGTGGACCCGGCGGCGCCCGGCGCGGCGGAGTCGGCCAGAATCAGCTCCACCGGATCCAGGTTGTCATAGAGCCCGGCGCTGCCGGACGAGCCCGCGGGGGTGGAGCTTGCCGCGGGACCTCCGCAGGCGGCAAGGGAGGCCGTCATGGCGCCGGCCAGCAGGAAAGAGAGTACCTTTTTCATTTTGTTTCCTCCTAAAATATTTTTGTCTGTATTTTCATCTCGTTTCCAGGCTTTGTTTGAAAATGGAACCGCGGCCAAACGCGGAGGATTTTGCTGCCGGACGACGCTGGTTTTTCGCCGGAATACCGGATGTCCCCACAGCGGGCGGCCATGCTTCCAAGCGGTGAACCCCCCTGGGATCCGTGCGGTATTTTCAGAGAAATCCGGGTGGTGCGGCGGCAGAAGGCCCGCCGTTTGGGCATATGGACAATGTTCAAACAGGGCCCCAGAGAAGACAAACGCCAATGGGGTCGGATGACTGCGGGGCGGGCTTTGGACCCTGTATCCCGGCCCGCCCAAGCGTGCGTTTGGGGGTGTGAAGGCAGGCTCTTAATACTGCAAGCCGCCGTTTACGTCCAGCACCTCTCCGGTGGTCCAGGAGGCGTCGTCGCTGCCCAGATAGGCCACGGCGGCGGCCACGTCGTCCAGCTCGCCCACCCGGCCCAGGGGGATTCCGGAGGCCAGGCTATCCTGCTGGGCCTGCGCCATGGAGGAAAACATTTTCCCTCTCAGCGGCCCGGGGGCTACGGTGTTCACCGTAATGTTCCAGGGGGCCAGATTGTAACCCAGGTTGATGGCCAGTCCGTTGACGCCGGCCTTGCTGGCGGCATAGTTGACCCCCACGTTCCGTCCGGTGCGGCCGCCGATGGAGGAGATAATCACGATGCGGCCGTACTTGTGCCGCTTCATACCGGGAACCACCGCCTTGCAGGCCCGGAACACGCCGCCCAGATTGATATCCACCACGTCCTGCCAGTCCTTTTCGCTCATCTCGTCGATGGGCAGATGGCGGATGATTCCGGCAGTCGCCACCAGGACATCCACCCGGCCCCACCGCTCCGCAACGGCCGCAGCGGCGGCGTCACAGCTGTCCTGGCTGCGCACATCGCACACGGCGGTCATCACCCGGTCGGATGAATACCCCGCCGCCGCCATCTCCTCCTGCACGCCGGCCAGGGCCTGTTCGGAGAAGTCCACAAAGGCCGCTCTGCCGCCCTCGGCGAGCACCCGCCGGCCGACCGCTCCGGCTACATCGCCGGCTCCAGTTATCATAACAATCCTATTCTTGAAGCGTTCCATGCCTTAACCTCCACGATCCTGATTTTCTTCTTCCTCGCCCATGCAGGCCTTCGCGGCCCGCAGCACCCGGCGGACGTACTCCTCCGCGCCCAGGGCGCTCAGGCGCCGGGCATGGGGGACCTCCAGTCCAAAGGTGATGTCCCGGTTCGGAATACGGGAGACAATCTCCCGGACGGGCACCGCGCCCTCCCCGGGGTACAGCCGCTCGGCCCGGCCCGTGTGGGCCAGGGCCTCCGTCTCCGCAGGGATTTCCGCCCCGCAGTCGCACAGATGGGCGTAGTGGAACCACTCCTTCGGGCAGTCGTCCAGCTCGCTCAGCTGCACGCGGGAGCGGTAGAAGTGGAGCATATCCACTACAATGCCCACATTCTTCTGGCCGGAGGCCGCCAGCAGCTCCTTGGTCTGGCGCAGGTTGGAAACGCTGGCCCACGTGACAAACTCCACATTCACATCCTGCCCATACTGCCCGGCCAGCTCGCACAGCCGCACAAACTGCTCCATACAGCGGTTTTTGTCGTCGGTCCAGATGTTGGTCAGAATATGGGGGACGCCCATTTCTGCCGCGGCGGCCAGCGCCGGCTCATACTCCCTCACGTCCACGCCGTCGGCAATGCGGGCAATTTCCGTGTCCGTATACTTTATGCCGGTTTCCGCCAGGGCCCGCTTTGTCTCCCGCATCAGCTGGGGATCCTTTGCCAGGTTATAGGGCCTTTCCCCCGGGAGTCCCAGGGGGATAGTACGAAGGCTGACCGCGTCATATCCGGTCTTTGCCGCCAGGCGGATGAATTCCGGCGGAGGGCACGCGAGGTTGGTCAGATGTACCAGGGAATAACAGCCGTTCATTGTGTCTCCTTTCCCGTATCCAGCTTTGTATACAATTATTATACATATTGGATTTTGTTTGTCAAGGCCGTTTTCCGCTTTTTCTCCGGCAGGCGGAAAAAATTTGACGCCGCATCAAAACTTTCGTCAAATTTGTGTTATAATGAAGCTGCCGTCCAGCCGACGGCCGGTCCGCCTGTGTCCGAAGCTCTATCATGAATCGGGAGTGATTGCCGTGTCAAGAAAAGAGAACCTGGCAACCCAGGTGTACCAGAGCCTGAAGAAGCAGATTATCAACAATGAAATCCTGCCCAACACCTATTTGGACGAAAAGCAGATCTGCGAATCCCTCGGGGTCAGCAGAACGCCCGTCCGCGAGGCCCTGGTCCGTCTGGAGTGGGAGGGGCTGGTGGTCTCCCTGCCCCAGCGGGGGGTTGTCGTATCCGACCTGTCGCTTCAGACCATCATCGAGCTGATCCATATCCGGAAGGTTATGGAGCCCGAGCTGCTCAAGCCCTACCTGCGCAGCTATAACCGGGACGTTCTTCTGGACTTCCGGGCCAAAATGGAGCAGGCGCTCCGGCACAGCGACGTGGAAACCCTCCATGCTCTGGACTATGACTTTCACAAATATCTGTACGAGGCCGGCAACCGCCGCCACGTAAGCAAGCTGCTGTCCTATGTCTGCGACCAGTCCCAGCGGGTGCGCACCCAGGAGTTCTATCTCAAGCAGCGCTCTCTCAGCGGAGCCCAGGACCACATTGAGATTATCGACGCCCTGCTCGGAGGGGAGTACGACCGGGTGCCCGAGCTGCTCCGGGAGCATATCTGCCGGATTGAACAGTACTACCACGGGATCCTGCTCAGCGACGTCACCAGCACGTAAGGCCCCTTTTCCGTTTACGTTGATGCTTCTGAGCGCTGTCAAGCTCACGAGCCGCAGTTTGATGCCGGAATGTGGATTTGATTCCATAATTTCACCAAATCGAAAGACGGAGGAATGAATATCCCCTTGCCCCATTCTCCCGGGAAACGCGCGTCAAGCGGCTTTTCATGGCCGCTTTTCCTCTGCAATTCCCGGAGACAGCCAATAGCTTCATGGTATGGCACCAGCTTGAAGCAGCGGTCAAACCGCCCCCATTCGCTGCCAAACTTGTGTTGGGCTGCTTCCATCTTGCCCCCCCTCTGTGGGGGGATTCTTCGGCGGGGCATTCCCTTTCCGCCCGTAGGGCAAATGGCGTGAACGGGCAAAAACCGCCCGACAGGGTGTCATCCTATCGGGCGGTATTTGGACGTGATCTGTTCTTTCCTAAATAGTATCATTCATTTTCAAGACCGGAACAGCCCTTGACGGTGAGTCCGCTTTTTTACGGCAGCGCGTTTCCGGTCAAGAAACATCGAACCGGTCTGTATTTCACGGCGGTTGCCTCCTGTCAGCTGCCGTACTTGCCAAGTTATCACCGGCGGGCAGGAATCTGATTTTATAGTTTGCTCATTCGGTTAATATAGTCGCAAATCAAGTTCGCGGCAGCGTCCTCCCCCATAGAAGCGTCAATGCACAATTCATATCCGTGGGGGTCGCCCCATTCATGGCCGGAAATGCTCTTGTAATAAGCTGCTCTGGCTGCGTCGGAACGGGCAATGCTCTTTTTGGCGGCTTCCGGGCTGTCCCCGTACATTTCCATTACCTTTTTCTCCCGATAGCTCTTGGGGGCGTGGATAAAAATACGCACCACATCTTTGTAATTCCGCAAGATATAATCTGCCGAGCGGCCTATGAGGACACAAGAACCCGCGTCCGCAATTTTGCGGATAGCCGTGTCCTGTGCGGCGATCGCTCGTCTAACAGGGTCGGTAGAGAGATATAACTCCCGCATAACAGCGTTTTCATCCGAATTGATACCGGAGATAAACTCCTGCGCCAGGCCGCTTTCTTGGGCCGCAACGGCTACCAGCTCTTTATAGTAACAAGGGATATTAAGACGCTGCGCCACCAACTGCCCAATTCGCTTTCCTGCGGAACCATGTTCTCTTGCAATCGTAATAATCGCGCCCTGACGCGAGGGCTGAATTGCCGCCGTCGGCTCTTGGGCATGATTATCACAGCTCAATTCTTTCCACACCCGAATCATAACCGCAGCGGTAATTAAAACGGCTAAGATGTCTGCAATCGGCGCAGCCCAGAAAATGCCAGTAACCCCTAAGAAAACAGGAATCAGCAGGGAGAAAACGATCAACAGCGCGTCCCGCAAAATTGACAATGGGGCGGCAGCTTTTGCTTTGCCGATAGACTGTAAGAAGATGGCGCAAACTTTCTGCACACAGGTAACGAGGATAAGGGCAAGGTAGATCCGCAAGCACAGTACGGCGAAATCAAAGTAAATCGGGTCGTCTGCCGAGCCGAACATACGAATAAATACACCGGGGATTGCTTCAAAGAGAACCATGCAGATCAGGCCAACGGTAACTGTCCACTTAATCATCAGTCTCAGCAGCTCCCGCACCCGGTCATAGTTCTTTGCGCCGTAATTGTAGCCCACAATGGGCTGTGCGCCGGCAGCAATGCCAATCGCGATATTGAGGACAATTTGAAAGAGCTTCATAATCACCACAAACGCCGCTAAAGGAATATCCGCGCCGTAAAGCGATTGTGCGCCATATTTCACCAGCAGGATATTATTGACTACGGTGATGACTACAATGGAAAGCTGTGTCAACAGGCTGGAAGTCCCCAACGCCATAACCGGCTTCAAAAGGGCCGCGCTTGGCTTGAAACTTCTGGCCGTTACCTGGAAAGTCTTAGAGCGTCCTAAATAGGCGGCGCAAATGACGAAGCTGACAAGCTGCCCAAAAATGGTAGCCCATGCCGCACCTTTAATGCCCATGTCCAGTAAGAAAATTGCTACCGGGTCGCCAATGATGTTGATAATTGCACCAGTCAGCATTGCCGCCATCGCGTATTTGGGGCTGCCGTCTGCGCGAATGATGGATGCTAAAGTATTCTGCGTCATGGCAAGGGGCATCATGGCGAAGATAATGACACCGTAATCATGCGCCATTTGGATATTTGCGTCTGTTGCTCCAATAAGCCGAAGAAGACTATCACCCCACAAATAGGCAATAATGATAACGGCCACGCCGGAGAAGAACGAGTAATCCGGATAACGTCAGTGGCTCTTTGGAAACGCTTTCGTCCATGACAGCAGCAATGGTATATGGACC
>JAAWHL010000079.1 GCA_022795855.1 Lawsonibacter sp. | reverse complement strand
CTCCGCGCCGCCAGGGACTGCGGCTGCCGGGTGCGGGCCTACTGCGTCTCCTCCCCCTTTCAGCCCCGGTTCGAGCTGGAGGACGCCCGGCGGCTGGCCCGGGAGCTTCACACGGAGCTCACCGTGCTGGAGCTGGACGTGCTCGCCTGCCCCCAGATTGCCTCCAATCCCCCCGACCGCTGCTACCACTGCAAGCGGGCCGTCCTCTCCGCCATCCGGGAGGCCGCCCGGGCGGACGGCTTCCCTCTGCTGATGGACGGCTCCAACGCCTCTGACGACCCCGGGGACCGGCCGGGAATGCGGGCCCTGGCGGAGCTGGACGTGCGCTCCCCCCTGCGGGAGTGCGGCCTGACCAAGGAGGACGTCCGCAGGCTGTCCCGTCAGGCCGGGCTCTTCACCTGGGACAAGCCCGCTTATGCCTGTCTGGCCACCCGGATTCCCGCCGGAGAGGTCATCACCCGGGAAAAGCTGGCCCGCACCGAGGCGGCGGAGGACCTTCTCCGGGGACTGGGCTTCCCGGATGTGCGGGTGCGGCTGTTCCACGGCGCCGCCCGGATTCAGCTCCCGTCCGCCTGCCTGCCGGCCCTGCTGGAACGGCGGGAGGAGATTCTGGGGGAACTGAAGCGGTATTACCCCGCCGTGATGCTGGATTTGGAGGTGCGGTCATGAACTATGAGGCAAGACAGCTGCTGGAGCAGGTGCGCGCCGGCTCCCTCTCGGTGGACGAGGCCCTGCTGAAGCTGAAAACCCAGCCCTTTGAGGACATCGGCTACGCCAAGGTGGACCTGCACCGGAAACTGCGCCAGGGGGCGGCCGAGGTCATCTACGGCGCGGGCAAGACCCCGGAGCAGATATCCGGCATTGTGTCGGTCATGAAGCAGCGGGGGCAGGGGACGATTTTAATCACCCGCCTGGAGGCCGAGGCCGCCAGGGCCGTGGCCCGGGTCCACGCTCTGGACTACCGCCCCCAGGCCCGGGTCGGCCTTGTGGGGGGCATCCCAGAGCCCGACGGGCTGGGCACCGTGGTGGTGGCCACCGGCGGCACCAGCGATATCCCCGTGGCCGAGGAAGCGGCCCTCACCGCCCAGGTCCTGGGCAGCCGGGTCACCCGGCTGTACGACGTGGGGGTGGCCGGCCTGCACCGCACCCTGGCCCATCTGGACGATATCATGAGCGCCCAGGTCATCATCGCCATCGCCGGCATGGAGGGCGCACTGGCCAGCGTCCTGGGCGGCCTGGCCGACTGTCCCGTCATCGCGGTGCCCACCAGCGTGGGCTACGGGGCCTCCTTCCACGGCCTGTCCGCCCTGCTGTCCATGCTCAACTCCTGCGCCAGCGGCGTGTCGGTGGTCAACATTGACAACGGCTTCGGCGCGGGCTATCTGGCCAATATGATCAACCATTCGGCAAAAAAGGAGACGGAGCAATGAAAACCTTGTATTTGGACTGCGGCATGGGGGCGGCCGGCGACATGCTGGCCGGGGCCCTGCTGGAGCTGATTCCCGACCGGGACGAGTTTTTGGAGCGGTTCAACGCCCTGGGCCTGCCGGAGGTCCGGGTGCGGGCGGAGCGGAGCGTGAAATGCGGCATCACCGGCACTCATCTGTCGGTCGCCGTCGGCGGCCGGGAGGAAGAGAGCCTGGACTGGGACCATGCGCACGGCCATGAACACGGGCACAGCCACGAGCATGCGCACAGCCACGAGCATGAGCACGGCCACGAACATGCGCACGGCCACGAGCATGCGCACAGCCACAGCAGCCTTTCCGGCATTGAGCACATTGTCCGGGACCACCTGTCCCTTCCCACCGCCGTTCAGGACCACGTCATGGCCGTCTATGGCCTGATTGCCCAGGCGGAGAGCCGCGTCCACGGCGTGCCCGTCTCCGACATCCACTTCCACGAGGTGGGGACCCTGGACGCGGTGGCCGACATCACCCTGGTCTGCCTGCTGATGGACCGCCTGGCCCCCGAACAGGTCGTGGCCTCCCCCATCCACGTGGGCAGCGGCCAGGTGCGGTGCGCCCACGGCATCCTGCCCGTACCCGCCCCCGCCGCCGCGCACATTCTCCGGGACGTGCCCATCTACTCCGGCGAAATCCGGGGGGAGCTGTGCACCCCCACCGGCGCCGCTCTGCTCAAGCACTTTGTCACCCGCTTCGGCCCCATGCCCGTCATGCGGGTCCGGGCCGCGGGGTACGGCATGGGCAAAAAGGACTTCCCTGCCGCCAACTGCCTGCGCGCCCTGCTGGGGGAAAGCGAGGAGGCCCTCCAGCCCGTGACGGAGCTATCCTGCAATGTGGACGACATGACCGGAGAGGAAATCGGCTTCGCCCTGGAGCGCCTGCTGGAGGGCGGGGCACTGGACGCTTTCACCATCCCCATCGGCATGAAAAAATCCCGTCCGGGCACCCTCATCCGGGTCCTCTGCCGGGAGGCGGATCGGGAGGCGCTGGCCGCGCTGATGTTCCGCCACACCACCACGCTGGGCGTCCGGGAGGTCCGGGTCCGGCGCCATGTGCTGGAGCGGAGCGTCACCGCGCTGGACACCCCCTGCGGCCCCGTGCGCCGGAAGGACGCCCAGGGCTTCGGCGTGTCCCGGCGGAAGTATGAGTACGAGGACCTGGCCGCCATCGCCCGGGCCCGGGGAATCAGCCTGCGGGAGGCCGCCGCCCTGCTGGAGCAGTAGGCGCCCGGGTTCACAGCCTCAAGGGCCCGCTCCAAGGTCCAAAAAACCGCGCCCCTGCGGAAGGTTCGCAGGGGCGCGGTTCTTTACTGCTCCGGTTCCTCGGGGCAGAAGCGCTTCAGGACGGTGCGGATGAAAAAGCTGCTCAGCAGGCAGGGGACGGAAAAGCCCATGGCCAGCAGATAAATCAGACTGAGCGGAATCTCCAGGATGGCAGCCGTCAGGGTGCCGTAGACGCTGAGGGCGGCCAGTACGGCCCGCAGGGGCTTTCCCACCCCCAGCAGGAGGGCCAGGCGCAAGGACTCCCGCACCGTCCGCCCGGTGGTGAGGATTCCGTAAAAATAGGGGGAGGCCAGCATGGCCGCCAGAAACACCGTGGAGCACAGGGTGAAGGGGGCCAGGAGCAGGGGGTGCATCATGGCCCGGCTGAAGTAGAACCACGCACCGAACCCGGACGCCGCCAGGGGCAGCGCGGTCAGGAAAAAGGCGGCATAGGCCCGCTTCCAGTGCGTCCGGAAGGCGGTGCGGTAGTGGTAGAAGCAGTCCACCGGCCGGTCCAGCACCATCCGCCGCACCACCGCGGTCATGGCGTACACCGCCGGGGGAATGGTCACCACCGGCAGGCAGGAGGCCAGAAACAGCAGATTGAGCTTGAGCAGGGTAAAGCACTCCAGCTGGAGAATCTCCGCAAAGCGGGCCAGCCCGGTTTTTTCCGGGGCGTCCGGGTCCACGCCGGGCCCCGGCGCGGCGTAATCCTGGCGGAAAAACACAGCCGCATCTCCTCCTTGTCCTGTCCGGATTCAATTGACTATATCATGGATGCCCGCTTGGTTCAATAGCAAAATAATGATGTCACGGGTAATCTTTCCGCCCTCCGCCCGTACCGCCCCAAAATCTCACTTTTTTGCCCGGAGCATCACTTTTTTGTCCTTGCCTTCGGTTCAAAAACATGTTATCCTCTGAAACAGGCAAGAAAGAGGGGCGCAGCCCCCTATCTGCAAAGTCCCCTCCGCATCATTAAAACACCCATCATTTCAAAACTGACCAGGGAGGAAACCGCTATGGCAAGCATTTCGTTTCGGCACGTAACCAAGACCTATCCCGGCAACGTCACCGTCGTCCCTGACCTGAACCTGGAGATTGCGGACAAGGAATTCGTCATTCTGGTCGGCCCCTCGGGCTGCGGCAAGTCCACCACCCTGCGCATGATTGCCGGCCTGGAGGACATCTCCTCCGGCGAGCTGTACATCGGCGACCGGGTGGTCAACGACGTGGCCCCCAAGGACCGGGACATCGCCATGGTATTCCAGAACTACGCGCTGTACCCCCACATGACCGTATATAAAAATATCGCCTTCGGCCTGCTGCAGCAGAAGGTGCCCAAGGACGAAATCGACAAGCGGGTTCACGAAGCCGCCAAGGCCCTGGACCTGGAGCACCTGCTCAACCGCAAGCCCAAGGCCCTGTCCGGCGGCCAGCGCCAGCGCGTGGCCCTGGGCCGCGCCATGGTGCGCAACCCCGCCGTCTTCCTGCTGGACGAGCCCCTGTCCAACCTGGACGCCAAGCTGCGCACCGCCATGCGCTCGGAAATCAGCCGGCTGCACAAGCGCCTTCAGACCACCTTTGTCTACGTCACCCACGACCAGACCGAGGCCATGACCATGGGCGACCGCATCGTGGTCATGAAGGACGGCATCATCCAGCAGAACGACACCCCCCAGAACCTGTATGACTCCCCCTGCAACCTGTTTGTGGCCGGCTTCATCGGCTCTCCCCAGATGAACTTTATCGACGCCTCCGTGGCCCAGCAGTCGGGCGGTTACGCTGCCCAATTCTGCGGCAGCTCCGTCCGTCTGCCCGACTCCATGGACAAGGCGGCCCTGGCCGCCTGCGCGGGCAGGCCCGTGGTGCTGGGCATCCGCCCCGAGGACGTCGAGGCCGTCCCCGCCGGCCAGCCCTGCGACGTGACCGCCAAAATTGAAATTGCCGAGCTGATGGGCGCGGAAATCATCCTGCACCTGGACTGCCAGGGCGTCAAGCTGGTGGTGCGCGCCTCCTCCGAGTTCAAGGGCCGGGAGGGCGACGACGCCGGACTGGTCCTCAATCCCAAAAAGGTACATCTCTTCGACAAAGAGACCGAACGGGCCATCGCCCATTAAGGGTCCCGCCGGACTGATATTAGGAGGTCTTACACCATGCCGGCCCACCTGAATGAGTCCCGCGACATCCGGCCGGCCGCCCCGGACCCTCTGGTCCGGGAGCTGCTGGCCCTGTCCCGCGCACAAGTGCTCCCCCTCGCCGCGGGAGATTCCCGCGCCTTCTCCTGCGCACCGGACGATTTTCTCCTGGCCGCCGCGGTCCAGGGCAGCCTGTCCGTCTCCGACCAGGAACACTATACCCTTTTGTCCCAGGGCCAGGTTCTGGCCTTTCACCCGGAAGGGGCCTTCACCCTCCAGTCCGTATCCGACAGCCTGTGCATGACGGTTACCCTGCGGGGGGAGATGGTTCTCCGCCTCCTTCAGGACCAGCTGGAGGAGGGGGGCGCCCTCTTCTCCACAGGGGCCGCGTCGGTCCGTTCTGCGGTGATGGCCCTGTCCGTGCTGGAGGAGAGCGGCGCGGTCTCGGGCGACCTGGCCTCCTCCTACGCCTACTCCCTGCTGATGGAGCTGCGCATCAGCCTCCGGTCCCGGACCAGCGGCCAGGGCGGGCTGTCCCCCCTGGTGGAATCCGCCCTGGCCATCATCCAGGAGGAGTTCCCCTACCTGGAGGGCCTGGACGAGCTGTCCCAGCGGCTGGAGGTCTCCAAGGCGCACTTAATCCGCACCTTCACCAAGGCCACCGGCATCTCGCCGGGAAAGTACATCACCCGGGTGCGGGTGGAGTACGCCAAGCTGCTCCTGCGGGAGGAGGACTCCTCCGTCACCTACGCCGCCGAGGCCTCCGGCTTCGCCAACGCCAACTATTTCGCCAAGGTCTTCCGCCGGGAGACCGGCATGTCCCCCAGCGAATTCCTGGAGAGCACCCCCCGCACCAGGGAGCGGGTCAAGCACCCGGAAAGCGCCCCGTCCCTCTGGTAGCCCGTCCCTCAGCCCCAATCCCGGGCAGACCGTCCCTTAGCGGGGATCCCTCTGCCGTGCTGCGCCGCCCCTGACCGGACAGGAGCGGCGCATTTTTACATATTTTCGTACAGCTTCTGCGCTCTTTTGCCGCTCCCCGGGCCTTGCTGTCTGCCGCCCGCGCCCTTTTGTTTGACGAATTCACCAAAATGCCCCCTTCTATTCTGTGAAACCTCAACGAAATTCCCGAAAATATACCACTTTGTTGTATGACATGGCACAAAAGTCACCTGTTCCAACATTCTGCTATATTTCGTAAATTTCTATCCATTTACACAGGACCGGGACAAATATTATACTTTTTAACAAGCAAAGCCAGGGGCGCGGTGCGTCCCTGACCGGGTAATTTGTAAGCAGAGGAGTGGAGTTATGAAAAAGTTTCCCCGCGCCATCGCCACGGTCCTGGCCATAACGCTGCTGCTGGGCCTGTCCGGCTGTGGAGCCTCCGATGGCAAAACACACCTGACCTTCCAGATCTGGGACGTGGCCCAGCGGGCCAGTATGGAGGCCATCTGCGCGGCTTACACTGCGAAAAACCCCGATGTGGTTATCGAAGTGCAGGTCACCAGCTGGAACGAGTACTGGACCAAGCTGGAGGCCGCCGCCGAGAGCAACACCATGCCCGACATCTTCTGGATGCACACCAACCAGATTCTGTACTACTCCGATTTTGGAATGCTGGCTGATGTCACCGACCTCTACAGCGATGTGGACCCCAACTATTACCAGAACCATTTTTCCGAGATTTCCATCGGCAACGCCCAGGGCAGCGACGGCCGGATGTACGGCGTGCCCAAGGACAAGGACAACATCTTCCTGGTGTACAACAAGGAGATGTTCGACGCAGCCGGCGTGTCCTACCCCGACGAAAGCTGGACCTGGGACGACCTGGTCAGCGCCTCCGCCCAGATCTACGAGAAGACCGGCAAGTACGGCTACATGGCCTACAACGACGACCAGATGGGCTATTGGAGCTTTGTCTATCAGGCCGGCGGCTATATCCTGAACGAGGACCACACCAGGGCCGGCTTTGATCAGCCCGGCACCAAAAAGGGCATGGAGTTCTATGTGGGCCTGCAGAGCTACGACTGGTGTCCCAGCCAGGCCTATTTCGCCGAAACCGCCCCCGGCACCGCCTTCTTCTCCGAGATCGGCGCCATGTACATTGAGGGCAACTGGGAGCTGATGAACAAGTGCATCAACTTCCCCAACATGAAGGACAAGTGGGACATCGCCGTGATGCCCAAGTGCCCCGACCCGGTGAGCGGCGACGGCCGGGCCACCATCTCCAACGGCCTGTGCTACTCCACCGCCGCCCACGGCAAGACCCGGGAGCTCGTGATGGACGTGCTGAAGTTCTTCGGCAGCGAGGAGGCCCAGCTGCTGGCCAGCTCCTACGGCGCGGCCATCTCCGCCTACAACGGCACCGAGCAGCCCTATTTCGACGCCTTTGAAACGGCGGGCTACGACCTGAACGTGGAGATTGTGATGGACCAGTTCGAGTACGGCGTGCAGAACGTCAACAACTCCGCCAAGCCCAAGTGGAAGAGCCCGGTGCTGGACGAGCTGAACAAGGTCTATAACGGCCAGCAGAGCCTGGATTCCGCCCTGGTCAACATGCAGAACATTGTGGATACCGAAACCGCCAAGAAGCTGGCGGGAGACTGAAAGGAGGGGTTTCTGTGAATAAGGGAGCAAAATTGTCCGCCGCCGCCCGGCGGGAGGAAAACTGGGGCTGGATCATGGTGGCCCCCACCATCATCGGCCTGCTGGTGCTGAACCTGTGGCCCTTCGTTCAGACCCTGTACACCAGCTTCTGCGAGCACCTGGGCTTTGGCCATTACAAGTTTATCGGTCTGGAAAACTACATCAATATGTTCCAGAACGCGGAGTTCTGGAAGGCCACCTGGAACACCGTCTATTTCTGTATCCTGACCGTTCCGGTGGGGCTGTTCCTGTCCCTGCTGGTGGCCATGCTCTTAAACGCCAAGATCAAGGGCAAGGGCGTCTTCCGCACCATCTTCTTCCTGCCCATGGTGTGCGCCCCCGCCGCCGTCACCATGGTGTGGCGCTGGATCTTCAACGCCGACTACGGCATTCTGAACCAGATGTTCGGAATCCATGTCAACTGGATCACCGATTCCAAGGTGGTTATGATCGCCTGCGCCGTGGTAGCTATCTGGAGCAACATCGGCTACGACGCGGTGCTGCTGCTGGCCGGCCTTCAGAACATCTCCAAGTCCTACTACGAGGCCGCCAACATCGACGGCGCCAGCAAGGTGACCCAGTTCTTCCAGATCACCCTGCCCATGGTCTCCCCCACCCTGTTCGTGGTGATGATCATGCGCCTGATGGCCTCCGTCAAGGTCTATGACCTGATCTACATGATGGTAGAGGAGACCAACCCCGCCATTACCAGCGTACAGAGCCTGATGTACCTGTTCTATCGGGAGTCCTTCGTGGCCGGCAGCCGCGGCATGGGCTCTGCCATCGTCATCTGGACCGTCCTTCTGATCGGCCTTGTCACTGTGATCCAGTTCATCGGCCAGAAGAAGTGGGTCAACTACGATGTGTAAGGAGGGATTTTGATGAAAAAGAGCGCTTCCATGGAGCGGTCCAAAACGACGGCCAAGATTCTCACCTACGCGGTCCTGATCCTCGGCGCCATAATCATGATCTTCCCCTTCGTGTGGATGATCCTCACCAGCTCCAAAACCGTGCCGGAGAGTATGCAGATTCCCCCCACCATCTTCCCCGCCCAGATCATGCTGGACAACTTTAAGGACGCCATCGCCAGCCTGCCCTTCCTGCACCTGTATTTCAACACCGGGCTGATGGTCTTCTTCCGCGTGGTGTGCGCGGTGGTATTCAGCTCCATGGCGGGCTACGCCTTCGCTAAGCTGCACTTCCGGGGCAAAAACCTGCTGTTCGGCATCGTGCTGATTCAAATGTCCCTGCCCAGCCAGATCTTCATCATCCCCCAGTATCAGATGGTGGCCAAAATGGGCTTGGCCAACACCATTTTCGCCCTGGTCTTCCCCGGCATCGTCAGCGCCTTCGGCACCTTCTTCCTCCGCCAGACCTACATGGGCATCCCCGTGGAGATCGGCGAGGCCGCTTATCTGGACGGGTGCAACCAGTTCCAGACCTTCTACAAGGTCATGTTCCCCCTCACCGGCACCTCGGTGGCCGCCCTGACCATCTTCACCGCCGTGTTCGCCTACGGCGACCTGATGTGGCCGCTGGTGGTCAACTCCGACCTGAAGATGATGACCCTGTCCTCCGGCCTGGCCACCCTGCGCGGCCAGTTCACCACCAACTTCCCGGTGCTGATGGCCGGTTCCCTGCTGGCCATGCTCCCCATGGTCATTCTGTACATGATCTTCCAGCGTCAGTTTATCGAGGGCATTGCCTCCACCGGCGGCAAGTAATACCGTTTCCCTCCAACAGCCCCGGCGCGTATGCGGCCGGGGCTGTTTCTCTAAAACTCCTCCCAAAACGGCACGGGGATTTGTGGAACATTTTCCGCGTTCCCTCTTGCGTCCCGGCGGGAAATCCTTTACAATCAGCCCGATCCTAAAATTTCAACCGGGGGGTTCCCTATGATTATTTTCGACAAGGAAAACCGGGTGTTCACTCTGCATACCCGCAGCACCACCTATCAGATGAAGGCCGGCAGGCACAACGTGCTGCTGCACACCTACTACGGCCCCCGCGTCACAGAAGAGGACCTCTCTTATCTGATCCGGTACGCCGACCGGGGCTGCTCCCCCAACCCGCCGGAGGCGGGAGACGACCGGTGCTTCTCCCTGGACACCCTCCCCCAGGAGTACTCCACCTGCGGAGTGGGGGACTTCCGTCTGCCCTGCGTGGAGTTTGCGCTGCCCTCCGGCAGCTCCAGCGCCGACCTGCGGTACGCCGGATATGAGCTCCGGCCGGGGAAATACGCCCTGGAGGGCCTGCCCGCCTTCTTCGGCGGGCAGGAGTGGGAGACCCTGGTGGTGCTCCTGGAGGACGCCGCCGCCCGGGTCCGGGTGGAGCTGTACTACGGCGTGCTGGAGGAGCAGGACCTGATTACCCGGGCCGTCCGAGTGGTCAACCAGGGGGACCAGCCCCTGTCCCTGCGCCGCTGCGCCTCCCTGTGCCTGGATTTCCAGCGCTCCGACCTGGACCTCATCACCTTCGACGGCTGCCACATGATGGAGCGCTGCCCCGCCCGCGCCCCCCTGCGCCCCGGCGTCCAGGGGGTGGACAGCGCCCGTGGGACCTCCAGCCACCACCACAACCCCTTCGTCATCCTCTGCGAGCGGGAGACCAACGAGGATTACGGCCTGTGCTACGGCGCTATGCTGCTCTACAGCGGCAATTTCCAGGCGGCGGCGGAGCTCAGCCAGTATGACAGCGCCCGCTTGGTCATGGGCATCAACCCCTGGCACTTCTCCTTCCGCCTGGCCCCCGGCGAGTGCTTCACCGCCCCCGAGGCAGCCATGGTCTGCTCCCCCGCCGGCTTCGGCCCCATGAGCCGCCGGTTCCACCGGTCCATCCGGGAGCACCTGATTCACGACCCCATGGCCGGCCGGCGCCGTCCGGTGCTCATCAACAACTGGGAGGCCACCTATTTCGACTTCGACGCCGGCAAGCTGCTGGAAATCGCCCGGACCGCCGCCCCCCTGGGCATCGAGCTGTTCGTCATGGACGACGGCTGGTTCGGCGGCCGGTGCGACGACAACCGGGGGCTGGGGGACTGGTGGGTCAACCGGGAAAAGCTGCCCGGCGGCCTGGAGGCCCTGGCGCCCCAGATGGAGGAGCTGGGCCTGGGCTTCGGCATCTGGATTGAGCCGGAGATGGTCAACGAGGACAGCCGGCTCTACCGGGAGCACCCGGACTGGGCCCTGAAAATCCCCCGCCGGGACCCGGCCCGGTGCCGCAATCAGCTGGTGCTGGACTTCTCCCGCCCCGAGGTGCGGGAGAACGTCTACGGCCAGCTCTACCCCGTCCTCTCCAGCGCCCCCATCCGCTATGTGAAGTGGGACATGAACCGCAGCCTCACCGACGTGTGGTCTGCCGCCCTGCCCCCCGAGCGCCAGGGCGAGGTGTACCACCGCTATGTCCTCGGCGTGTACGAGATGCTGGACCGGCTGCGCCGGGACTTCCCCGACGTTCTGATTGAGGGCTGCTGCGGCGGCGGCGGCCGGTTCGACGGCGGGATGCTCTATTACACCCCCCAGATCTGGTGCAGCGACAACACCGACGCCATCGACCGGCTGCGCATCCAGTACGGCACCTCCTTCTGTTACCCGGTCAGCGCCATGGGGGCCCACGTCTCCGTCTCCCCCAACGAGCAGACCGGCCGCGTCACCCCCCTGCGTACCCGGGGCGCGGTGGCCATGAGCGGCACCTTCGGCTATGAGATGGACCTGAGCAAAACCACCCCTGAGGAGCGGGAGATCATCCGGGAGCAGACGGCCTTCTTCAAGGAGCACTACGACCTGATTCAGAAGGGCGATTACTACCGTCTGACCGACCCCTTCCGGGAGGGCCCCTATACCGCCTGGGCCCACGTCTCCCCCGACCGGCGGCAGGCGCTGGTCACGGTGGTGTACGGCAGCGTCCGCGCGGTGCAGTCCTTCCTGACCCTGCGCCTGAAGGGCCTGGACCCCGACGCCCGCTACCGCGTCAGCGGGGAGGAGCGTAGCTGGTCCGGCAGCGTGCTGATGAACGCGGGCTGGCCCCTGCCCATGACCCGGGGCGACTATCAGTCCCTCCAGCTCTATCTGGAGGCGGAATAGTCAGGACCACCCGTAAAACGGGTGGCCTGCACTCGCCCTATAAGGGCGTGATATTGGCCGCGCCTCAAGGCGCGGTGAAACGGTCTGCCGAC
>JAAWHL010000078.1 GCA_022795855.1 Lawsonibacter sp. | reverse complement strand
TAAGGTATCTGGTCCAATGACGGCCCGTTGGTCAAGCGGTTAAGACGGCGGCCTCTCACGCCGCAAACATGGGTTCGATTCCCGTACGGGTCACCACTTAATCTGGCCTGAATCGTTTATCTGTATGCGGTTTGGCTGAAAGAGGCAAAAAATTTAATATGGTTTTAGTCACTCCGGTGATTAAAATAGTTGGTGTTTATTAGGATGAGGGTCCACCCGTTCCCATTCCGAACACGGAAGTTAAGCTCATTTCTGCCGAAAATACTTGCCTGGAGACGGGCCGGGAAAATAGGTAACGCCAACACAAGAAGGAACAGCGCTTGCTGTTCCTTCTTTCTTTTGCTTGAATTGTCAATCCCTCATGCCTGCGGCCGACTGAAAAGCAGCGGATTGCCGGTTTTTGGAGAGACTTTAGGGAGCCTTGCTGACATCCGAAATGAAGTGTGCTATGATTTCCACCAACAATCAGTTAAGGAGGCGGGAAACATGCCGCAGTTAAATCCAGGCGGAAAATTCATCTTTGGCTGGTCCGTAATTGCCCCGGACGGCAGGGTCCGGCTGCCGGAGCAGGCGGTGAGGGAGTACGGACTTGCGGAGGAGAAGCATGTGTATCTCTTTACGGGAAGCGGGTCCACAGGAGGTTTTTGCGTTACGCGCAAAGGTCTGCTGGGGCGGTCGCGGCTGAGCCACATTTTAGAGGAACTTCCCCAGCTGAAAAATTACACTGGGGACGAGGGGGCCTTCCTTCCCTATAAGGGCCGCGCCTACTGCTGGACGCCGGTGACGGGTGGGGGAGAGCTTATCCTCTCGGAGGAGATGCGGAAGGTGCTGGGCCTGAGCCTTGGGGGGAAACTGCTGTCCATCCGCAGCAGTGATATCGCTTTTACGATGGGGGCGAAGGGGCCGCTGTTGGAACGGGCGGAGGGCTATTTGGGAGAAATCCCCGTATACTAGCGGCTACTCGCCCCGGTTCAGGAGCGCAATCGCGCCGAGGATGGCGCACATGCCTAGAAGCTTCCAGATGGTGACCTCCTCACGGTAAAGGAAGATGCCGATCAAGGCGGCGACGAAGGGCTCTGCGGTGGCGAGAATGGCGGCTTTGCCGGCCTGAGCCCTGCGCAGGCCCTCGGTGTACAGCAGGTAGGGGAGGATACAGCAGAACACCCCGATGCCCAGCCCCGCCAGGATGACCTGCCGGTCCAGAAGGAGCTCCGGTGCGTTCCAGAGCCCGGACAGGGGCAGAGAGCCCAGCAGGGCGAAGAGGAAGGTATAGAGCGTAACGGTGCTGGAGGGATATTTTTCCAAAGCCAGCTTGCCGAAGATGGTGTACAGCGCGTAGCCGAACCCGGAGCCCAGCCCGAACAGAATCGTGGAAAGGGAGACGGGGGCCCCGCCCGGCGGCAGCAGGCCGGTAACCAGAGCGCAGCCGGCCAAGGTAACGGCCAGGGCGATGATTTTAAGCGGGGTGACAGACTCCCGAAAGAACAGCGCGGACATGAGCATCACGAACACCGGGGAGGTGTAAAGCAGCACGGCCGCCACCGCCATGGAGCTGGCTTGAATGGCGTTGAAGTAGCACCAGTTGAAGAAGACCAGGCTGAAAATGCCGGTGCCGATGAAGTATCCGCAGTCCCGCAGGCGGATGCGAAGGGCCGCCCGGTCGGTACACAGAATCCACAGCAGGCAGAGGGACGCGGCGGCCAGACTGCGCACCGCAACGCTCTGCATGGAGGTAAGGCCGGCGGCGGTGAGGCGTTTCAAAAAAATCCCGATACAGCCCCACAGGGCGGCGGCGGTCAGGATGTACAGATCGGCTCGTTTCATCATAATTGCGCGCTCCGTTTTCCGGGTGTCCCGCAGGGAGCGAAGGCGCACAGCGGCCCCTCCGCGATGCCGCTGCGGGCAGACTCCATTGTAACAGAAGGCGGTGAGCATTGACAAGATGCACTATCACGAAATTACTCCGGGGAACTTTGTGTCCCGGCCCAACCGGTTTGTGGCACAGGTGCGGATTGGGGAAGAAACTGTAATATGCCATGTAAAAAATACGGGACGTTGTCGGGAGTTGCTGATTCCGGGGGCGCGGGTCTACCTGGAGCCCAGCGTAAACCCCGCCCGCAAGACCCCATACGACCTGGTGGCAGTAGAGAAGGGGGAGCGGCTGATTAACATGGACGCCCAGGCCCCCAACAAGGTGTTCGGGGAGTGGGCGGGGCGCGGGGAGTTCCGCCCGGGGCTGACGCTGCTGCGGCCGGAGACGGCATACGGCGCGTCCCGCTTCGACTTCTACTGGGAGACCCGGGAGAGCCGGGGATTTGTGGAGGTGAAGGGGGTAACGCTGGAGGAGGAGGGGGCGGCTCTGTTTCCGGACGCGCCCACCCAGCGGGGAGTGAAGCACCTGGAGGAGCTGATTCGGGCCAGAGAGGCGGGGTACGAGGCGGCGGTGTGCTTTGTGGTCCAGATGGAGGGCGTGAAGTACTTTACGCCCAACCGGCGCACCCACCCGGAGTTTGCCGGGGCGCTGGTCCGCGCCCGGCAGGCGGGGGTAGAGCTGCTGGCCATGGACTGCCGGGTTTCGCCGGACCGGCTGGAGCTGAACCGTCCGGTAGAAATCCGGCTGTAGCGGCTGGGAATCTTTGCGGAAAGCGCCCGCCGGAACATCCGGCGGGCGCTTTGACGGGGATTACATTCCCATGGCCTCGGTCAGGTTTTCTACCGCGTCGTTGACGGTTTTGGCGGCCCGGTGGGCGGCCCGCTTGATTTCCCGGCGGGAGGGCGAAATGCTCATTCCCAGAGCGGCGCCAGCCACCAGACCGGTGGTCATACCCCAGAGAAAGTTGCTGGAATTCATCTGCTTCACCTCTTTTCCGGAAACTGCGCCGGAGGGGCGCGGCTTCTCTGTGATTTATTCTTCCCAAAACGGCGCAAATATCCGTTGCTAAATTCTGCGTATTCCGTTATAATCATACATGCAGACGACGGCGCTTCCGCCGTATGGCGGCCGGAAAAAGAAAAACGGCGGTTTTGTCCGGCGGGTCCGCCGCCTTGCCGGGCGCGCGGAACGCGCCGCCGCTGACGGCTGGGAAACAGGGAAGCGCCTGCATCCGGAGGAATTCAAATCATGAAGCTGCTGATTAAGAACGGAAGGCTGGTGGACCCGGTCAGCGCCGCGGTGTTCCTGACGGACCTGCTGGTGGAGAACGGGAAGGTAGCGCTGGTGGAGCGGGGGATTCAGGTCCAGGCGGACCAGACCATTCAGGCGTCCGGCCTGGTGGTCAGCCCGGGACTGGTGGATATGCACGTGCATCTGCGGGACCCGGGCCTGACCTATAAGGAGGACATCCTTACCGGGGCCCTGGCCGCCGCCCGAGGGGGAATCACCTCTCTGGCCTGTATGGCCAACACCTCGCCGGTGCTGGACAGCCCGGAGCAAATCCGGTATGTAAAGGAAAAAGCCAGTACAGGCTGCGGGGTCAACATCTACCCGGTGGGCGCGGTCTCCCGGGGGCTCCAGGGGGAGGAGCTGACCGATTTCGAGGCCCTGAAGCAAGCGGGCGCGGTGGCGCTGTCCGACGACGGAAACAACATTGACGACGCGAACCTGATGCGGGACGCCCTGATCCGGGGCCGCCGACAGAAGCTGACGATCCTGGCCCACTGCGAGAACACCACCATGGTGGACGGCCGGGCGGTGAACGAGGGCAGCGTATCCCGCCAGCTGTGGCTGGAGGGGCGGCCGGCGATTGCGGAGGAGCTGGTGGTCATGCGGGACGCCATGCTGGCCGAGGAGACGCGGGGGGCGGTACATATCTGCCACATCTCCACGGCCAAGGCGGTGGACATTGTGCGCAGGATGAAGAAGAAAAAGGTGGCCGTCACCTGCGAGACCTGCCCGCAGTATTTCACGCTGACCGAGGACGAGATCCTGGTCCAGGGGTCCCAGGCCAGGGTGAATCCTCCGCTGCGCACGGAGAAGGATGTGCGGGGGATTATCGCCGGCCTGCGGGACGGCACCATCGACGCCATTGCCACCGACCACGCCCCCCACTCCGCCGAGGAGAAGGCCAGGGGGCTGACCCGGGCCCCCAGCGGCATGGTGGGGCTGGAGACCTCGCTGGCGGTCACCCTGACCCAGCTGTACCATACCGGGAAGATGGAGCTGCCGGAGATTATCCGGCGGATGACGGTCAATCCCGCCGGGATTCTCCAGATTTCCAAGGGGCGGCTGAGCCTGGGCTGTGACGCGGACATCACCGTTTTCGACCCGGACGAGGAGTGGATCGTGGACCCGGAGCAGTTTGCCTCCAAGGGCCGCAACACCCCCTTTGCCGGCCGGAAGGTGAAGGGAAAGGTAAAATACACCATCGCGGGGGGCCGGATTATCTACCGGGACGGGATGTAACCAACGAGAGAAAGGAACAAAACCAATGTCATTTGACGTGCTTCAGGATAAAATCCGGGGGATGAAAAACCCCACGGTGGCCGGGCTGGACGCCCGCATTGAGTATGTGCCCGAGCACATCCGGCGGGCCGCCTTTGAGGAGTACGGCGCAGGCCGGAAGGGGGCGGCGGAGGCGGTCTGGCAGTTCAACCGGGAGCTGATTGACGCGCTGTGCGATATTGTCCCGGCGGTAAAGCCCCAGTCCGCCTATTATGAAAATCTGGGCTGGCAGGGGATGGAGGTGCTGGAGCGCACCATTCGATACGCCAAGGAGAAGGGCCTGTTTGTCATCGCGGATATCAAGCGGGGGGACATCGGGTCCACCGCCGCGGCCTACGCGGAGGGCTGGCTGTCGGGGACAAGCATCGAGGGGGAGACCTTCCCGGCCTTCGACGCCGACTGCGTCACCCTGAACGGCTATATGGGCTCCGATTCCATCAAGCCCTTCCTGGAGGCGGCCAAGGAGGGAGACAAGTGCGTCTTTGTGCTGGTGAAGACCTCCAACCCGGGGTCCGGGGAGCTTCAGGACATTGTGGCCGGCGACCGGCTGGTCTATCAGGCAATGGGCGACCTGAACGAGCGCATCGCCCGGGGCACCGAGGGGAAATACGGCTACACCATGGCCGGAGCGGTGACCGGGGCCACCTACCCCTCCGATATCCGGGCCCTGCGCAGGCGGCTGGAGCACACCTTCTTCCTGGTGCCCGGCTACGGCGCCCAGGGCGGGAAGGCGGAGGACGTGCAGTACGCCTTTGACAAGTACGGCCACGGGGCCATTGTCAACTCCTCCCGGGGCATTATGTGCGCCTGGCAGAAGACCGGCGGGGACGGGCACGGCTTTGCCCAGGCCGCCCGGAGCGCCGCCCTTGCCATGCGGGACGATATCCGGCAGTTTGTCACGGTTGTGTGAGGGGTGAACCCATGAAAGTGGAGCAGAGCTGCAAAATTTTAGAAAAACGGCGGCTGACCCAGGACGCCGTCCTGATGACCCTGGCGGTGGGGGACATGGTAAGCTCCGCCGCCGGGAACACCGGACGGCCCATCCGTCCGGGACAGTTTCTTCATATCAAATGCGGCGAGGGACTGCTCCTTCGCCGCCCAATCTCCATCTGCGATTGGACACAGAGCGGGGATGGGGATACCGTCACCATTGTCTTTGAGGCCCGGGGGGAAGGCACGGCCTGGCTGGCCCGCCGTCCGGAGGGCCACACGGTGGACGTGCTGGGCCTCCTGGGCAGCGGCTTTCAGATGGGGGGCGGCCCCTATCTCCTGGTGGGGGGCGGCATCGGCGTGCCCCCCATGCTGGGCTGTGCAAAGGCCTGCGGCGGCGCGTCCACAGCCATCCTGGGCTTCCGCTCCAAGGACCGGGCCATCCTGCTGGACGAGTTCGGCAGGCACTGTGCCGGCGTCCGCATCGCCACTGACGACGGTTCGCTGGGCCATCACGGCTTTGTGGACGAGCTGGTCCGGCAGGAGCTGGAGAAGGGCCGCCGTTACCAGGGCGTGCTGGCCTGCGGCCCCAAGCCCATGCTGAAAAGCGTCGCCAAAGCGGCGGCGGAGTTCGGCGTGCCCTGCCAGGTGTCCATGGAGGAGCGGATGGCCTGCGGCGTAGGGGCCTGCCTGGGCTGCGCCGTCGCCATGAAGGACAAAACCGTGAAGCACGTGTGCAAGGACGGCCCGGTGTTTGACGCGCAGGAGGTGGACTGGGATGCCTGAGGTGAATATGTCTGTCAGCCTGGCAGGGGTGCCCCTGAAAAATCCTGTGGTTGTGGCCTCGGGCACCTTCGGCTTCGGCCGGGAGTACGGGAAATTCTATGACCTGGGGGAGCTGGGGGGGATCTGCGCCAAGGGGCTGACCCTCCGCCCCCGGATGGGCAACCCCGCGCCCCGGATTGCCGAGACTCCCATGGGTATGCTCAACTCCGTGGGTCTGGAAAACCCCGGGGTAGACGCATTTATTGCGGAGGAGCTGCCCTTCCTGCGGCAGTTTGATACGAAAATTATTGCCAATATCTCCGGGAATACCCCGGAGGAGTACGGAATCATGTGCGAAAAGCTGTCCGCTGCCGGAGTGGACCTGATTGAGGTAAACATCTCCTGCCCCAACGTGAAGGCGGGGGGGCTGGCCTACGGCACCCGGCCGGAGCTGGCGGCGGAGGTGACGGAGGTGGCCAAAAGGCACGCCGGACGCGTGCCTGTCATGGTCAAGCTGTCCCCCAACGTCACCGATATCACCGAAATCGCCCGGGCCGCCGAGGGCGCGGGGGCGGACGCGCTGTCCCTCATCAACACCATCCGGGGAATGCGCATTGACGTGGACACCCGCCGCCCCGTGCTGAAAATGAACACCGGCGGCCTGTCCGGCCCCGCCGTGCTGCCTGTGGCGGTGCGGATGGTGTGGGAGGTGCGCCGGGCCGTCCGCCTGCCCATCCTGGGCATGGGCGGCGTTTCACGGGGGGAGGACGCGGCCCAGCTGATGCTGGCCGGGGCCTCCGCCGCGGCGGTGGGCACCGCCATGTTCGCCGATCCCTTCGCCCCCCTGCGGGTGCGGGACGGGCTGGCCGAAATCGCCGCCCGGCAGGGCCTGTCCGCCGTGTCGGAGCTCACCGGCGCCGTGCTTCCTTTTTCTTGAAAGAAAAAGGGAGCAAAAAGAACGTTCAACGGCCTTCCCTGTCAGAGGTGCAAACAATCTTCGCTTTTCAAAAACCGAAACGCGCCTCTCAGCCGGAAATCCGGCGTTCGGAGCGGCCGGAACCGGAAAAACAGAAGGGATATGGCAGAGCCATATCCCGCCAAAGGTTCTTTTTTGATTCTTTTTTCTTTCAAGAAAAAAGAATGAACAACACCCCCGAAAGCAGGTATTTGATGACGACGATTTATTTAATCCGCCACGCCGAGGCGGAGGGCAATCTGTACCGGCGGATACACGGCTGGTACGACTCGCTGATAACGGAGAACGGATTCAGGCAGATTGAGGCGCTGCGGCGGCGCTTTGAGGGGATCTCCATCGACGCGGTGTACGCCAGTGATTTATACCGCACCAAAACCACGGCCCGGGCGGTTTACGAGCCCAAGGGCCTGCCGCTGCGCATCGACCCGGGGCTGCGGGAGCTGAACCTGGGGGAGTGGGAGGACCGGACCTGGGGGGAGATGCGCCATTTCCGGCCCCTGGAGCTGGATCGCTTCAACGCGACCGACCCCTCCTGGCAGGCCCCCGGCGGGGAGGGCTTCGGGCAGCTGGCCTCCCGGATGGAGGAGGCGGTGCGCCGCATCGCCCAGAACCATCCCGGCCAGACCGTCGCCCTGTTCAGCCACGGGATGGCCATCCGCCAGTTTACCGGGTGGGTGAAGGGGGTCCCGCCGGAGCTCTGGAAGGACCTGAACCACAGCGACAACACCGCCGTCACCTGCGTGACCTGGGACGGGGAGCGCTTTCATGCGGTGTTCGAGGGGGACAACTCCCACTTGGGCCCCTCCACCTCCACCCTGGCCCGCCAGTCCTGGTGGCGCAGGGAGGGGGGGAAGGCGGAGGATGTAAACCTGTGGTTCCGGCCGCTGGACATGGAGACGGAGTCGGAGCTCTACCTCCAGGCCCGGCAGGAGGCCTGGCTGACGGTCCACGGGGAGGGCCCGGAGTTTGACGGGGAGGGCTTTCTCCAGGACGCGCTGGACCACAAGGCGCGCAGCCCCTGGGGGGTGACCTGCGTCATGCGGGGCAGCCAGCCGGCGGGAATCCTCCAGCTGGACCCGGAGCGCTACCGGAAGGAAAACGCCGGCTACATCCCCTTCTGCTACATCATGCCCGGCCTGCGGGCCCAGGGACTGGGCGTGCAGCTGATTGGACAGGCGGTGTCGGTTTACCGCCCCCTGGGCCGGGACAAGCTGCGCCTGCGCTGCGCCAGCTACAACACCCCCGCCCAGCACTTCTATGCCCGCTACGGCTTTGTGAAGATTGGCGAGGAGCAGGGCAGCCGGGTTCCCCTGGACATTTTGGAAAAGTACATCGGCTATGACCGGTGAGACGGTATTTTGAGCGCCGGAATACGGCCGGAGAGGAGGGGACCCATGTCCTTTGACCGCGATTTGTTCCTGCCCGTCTCAGCGGAGGACATGGCCCGCCGCGGGTGGGATTTTTATGACTTCCTTCTCATCACCGGCGACGCCTATGTGGACCACCCCTCCTTCGGCCCGGCCATCATTGGCCGGGTGCTGGAGGCGGAGGGCTTTCGGGTGGGGGTGCTCCCCCAGCCGGACTGGCGGGATCCCGCTGCCTTTGCCGCCCTGGGCCGGCCCCGGCTGGGCGTGCTGATTTCGGCGGGCAACCTGGACTCCATGGTGGCCCACTACACCGCCGCCAAAAAGCGCCGCCATGACGACGCCTATTCCCCCGGCCGCAGGGCCGGCCTGCGCCCCGACCGGGCGTCGGCGGTCTACTCCAACCGGGTGCGGGAGGCGTTCGGGGATCTCCCCATCGTCATCGGCGGGCTGGAGGCCAGCCTGCGCCGCTTTGCCCACTACGACTACTGGGAGGACAGGGTGCGCCGCTCCATCCTCTTTGACGCCCAGGCGGACATTCTGACCTACGGCATGGGGGAGCTGGCCACCCGGGAGATTGCCGCCCGGCTGGCCGCGGGCACCCCCGTCTCGGAGATTACCGACGTGCGGGGCACCTGCGTGGCGGCCAGATATCCCGGCCTGTGCGCTTATCCCAGGGTGGAGGTCCCCTCCTTTGAGGAGGTGTCGGCCTCCAGGGAGGCCTACGCCCGGGCCAACATGACCGAGTATCTGGAGCACGACGCGGCCTCGGGCCGGGCCGTGATTCAAAAGCACGGCGGGCAGTTCCTGATTGTCAATCCCCCCGCCCGCCCCCTGACCACCCGGGAGATGGACCAGGTGGCCGAGCTGCCCTACGTGCGGGAGCCCCACCCCATGTACGACGCGCTGGGGGGCGTGCCCGCCATTGAGGAGGTGCGCTTCTCCATCACCCACAACCGGGGGTGCTTCGGGGCGTGCAATTTCTGCTCCCTGGCCTTCCACCAGGGGCGGACCGTCTCCTGCCGCAGCCACGCCAGCGTGGTGCGGGAGGCGGAGCTACTGACCCGCCACCCGGGGTTCAAGGGCTATATCCACGACGTGGGAGGGCCGTCGGCCTCCTTCCGCCGGCCCTCCTGCCAGAAGCAGCTGAAGCACGGCATGTGCCGGGACCGGGCCTGCCTGGCCCCGGAGCCCTGCCCCAATCTGGATGCCGACCACACCGACTACATGCAGCTTTTGCGGAAGGTCCGGGCGGTGCCCGGGGTGAAAAAGGTGTTTATCCGCTCCGGCATCCGGTTTGACTACCTGATGCGGGACCCTGGCGGGGAGTTTTTCACCGATTTGGTTCAGCACCACATCTCCGGGCAGCTGAAGGTGGCCCCGGAGCACTGCGCGGCCCACACCCTGGACTGCATGGGAAAGCCCCATATCGAGGTATACGAGAAATTCCGGGAGAAGTATCAAAAGCTCAACCGCCGCTATGGCAAAGAGCAGTATTTGGTGCCCTACCTGATTTCCTCCCATCCGGGCTGTACCCTGGCCGACGCGGTGGCGCTGGCCGAGTGGCTGAACCGGCAGGGCCATATGCCGGAGCAGGTCCAGGATTTTTATCCGACCCCCGGCACGCTGGCCACCTGCATGTGGTACACCGGCCTGGACCCCCGGACCATGGAGCCGGTGTTTGTCCCCAGGGCGCCCCACGATAAGGCGCTTCAGCGGGCGCTGATGCAGTGGCGCAGGCCCCAGAACCGGAAGCTGGTGCTGGAGGCCCTGCACAGAACGGGCCGGGAGGACCTGATTGGGTACGGAAAGCGGTGCCTGGTCCGCCCGGAGAAGGGGAACGCGCCCGGCAGCGCCCGGCAGGATAAAAAAGCGGCCCCCCGGACGGAGGGGCGGGAACCCCGCCCCGTCCGGAAAGAGGGCTGGGCCAGGCCGAAAAAGGCGGCAAAGAAAAAGCGGAGGGCCTGAGGGCTGGAAACGACTTCGGCCCTCCGCCGGCCAAAAAGGGGGCCTGCCCGGGGCCGGCCCGGGCAGACCGAATCATAAGGGACGGGGCCGTTCTGCTCCGGAGGGGCCCGGATGGGCGCTGCCCCGGGGAAAGCGCCGCCTTTTGGAGGGAAAATTCAAAAAAACTCTTGACAAAGCCCGCCCGCCCCCCCTATAATATAGCTTGCGTTCAAAGACAGCAGGCGGCTTTTGCGGAAGTCCTGCCGAGGATGCGGTGAAAAACAGGAAGTTGTTTTGCGCTGTTTCGTCCTTTGACGCAGACGGCGCTTTTTTGCGCCCACTTATTCTCTCTGGAGGTGAAATCCCAAATGCCCAACGCAAGTGTTCTGGAAGCGAAAAAGGCTGTCGTAGCCGAGCTGACCGAGAAGCTGCAAAACGCCGCCAGCGGTGTTCTGGTTGATTACAAGGGCATCACCGTGGCCGAGGACACCGCTCTTCGTGCCGAGCTCCGCGCCAACGATGTGGAGTACGCCGTTGTGAAGAACACCCTCACCCGCTTCGCCGCCGAGGGCGCCGGGCTGGGCGAGCTGTCCGAAAGCCTGAACGGCACCACTTCTCTGGCCATCAGCCACAGCGACCCTATTGCCCCCATGCGCGTCATCAACAAGTTCGCCAAGCAGTTCAACGGCGAAAAGTTCACCATCAAGGCGGGCTTTATGGAGGGCCGCATCCTGCCCCTGGACGAGGTGCTGGCCATGGCCGAGCTGCCCGCCAAGGAAGTGCTGCAGGCCCAGGTCCTGGGCACCATGCTGGCGCCCATTACCAGCCTGGCCATCGTCCTGAAGGCCATTGCCGAGGAGAAGGGCGGCTTCGTGGAGGCTGCCGCCGAGCCCGAGGCCGCTCCCGCCGAATAAGCACCGGCACATCACAACCAATTAACATTTATATTTAGGAGGTACTTTCACTATGGCTAGCGAGAAAATTACCGCTATGATCGAGGAAGTCAAGGCCCTGACCGTTCTGGAGCTGTCTGAGCTGGTTCACGCCCTGGAGGAGGAGTTCGGCGTGTCCGCCGCCGCTATGGCCGCTCCCGCCGCTGCCGGCGGCGCCGCTGAGGCCGCTGCGGAGAAGACTGAGTTTGACGTGGTTCTGTCCGGCTTTGACGCCGCCGCCAAGATTAAGGTCATCAAGGCGGTCCGCGAGATTACCGGCCTGGGCCTGGCCGAGGCCAAGGCCGCGGTCGAGGGCGCTCCCAAGACCCTGAAGGAGGCCGTGTCCAAGGACGAGGCCGAGGAGCTGAAGAAGAAGCTGGAAGAGGCCGGCGCCAAGGTGGAGCTG
>JAAWHL010000077.1 GCA_022795855.1 Lawsonibacter sp. | reverse complement strand
CCCTGCGCCTGTTATGCTCCGTCCGGCAGCCCCAATCCCCTTATCTCCGACTTCTGGCAGGCCCGCGCCCAGGGGAAAAAGGAGGGCTTTGTCCCCATGCTGGTCGCGGTGGACGAGCTTCTGCTGGAGTGCCTTGAACTCAGCGGGGAGGGCCGGACCCCTGCCCAGGTGCGTCAGGAGCTGCTGTCCGCTCCGCTGGAGCCGGGGGAGGAATTCCTCCAAGCCCGGCTGAGGGAGGCCAGGGAAAGTCTGGAAGAGTATGAGCCCGGCTGCTGGCAGCGGCTGATGGGCGAGGTATCCGGCGGCGAGAAAATCAGCAGCTTTTTAAGCTGCTGGGATTTCGACGGCAAAAAGACGGTTCCCATGCTTCTGGCGAAAATACCCGTGGAAAACCCCTGGGAAATCTTTGCCTGGCTGCCCTTCGGCGGCTGGAACGAGTGCCCCGCCAACGAGGAGCATATGGCGGTGGCCAAGTACTGGTTTGAGAAATACGGGGCTTTCCCCGCCGTTATGACCCACGACGTGCTGGAGTATGGCCTGCCCGGCGCCTGTCCCATGTCCGGAGAGCAGGCTCTGGACCTGGCCCTGGAGCAGTACGCCTACTGCAGCGATATCGTGGACCAGGGGGTGGAGACCATCGGCCGGCTGGCTGACGGCCTGGCCAAATCGAATTGCTGGTACTTCTGGTGGGACTGAGGAGGAAACATGGAACTGCTGAACATACTGAAAACCTTGAACGCCGCCCACGGCCCCTCCGGGGACGAGGGGGAGATTCGGGAGGCTGTTGCGGAGCTGGCCAGGCCCTTTGCCGATGAAATTACCGCCGATGCCCTGGGCAGCCTGATTGTCCGCAAAAAGGGGGCGGGCCCCCGTCTGATGTTGGCCGCCCACATGGACTCCATCGGCCTGATTGTCACGCATATCGAGAAGGAGGGCTTTTTGCGGGCGGGCCGCCTGGGGGGAATCAGCCCCAGGGAGGCGGCCTACGCCCCGGTGCGCTTCCGGAACGGCGTTCGGGGCGTGCTGGTCCCGGAGGAGAAGGCTGACCCGGGCAAGCTGAAGCTGGACCAATGCTTTATTGACATCGGAGCCGGGGACAGGGAGAGCGCCGAAAAGCTGGTCCGGGTGGGAGATACCGCCGTATACGATGCCGGCGCGGTGCGGGTGGGGAACCGGGTGCTCTCGCCCTACCTGGACAACCGGATTTCCTGCGCCATTCTGCTGTTGGCCATGGAGCGGATTGCCCGGCCGGAAAACGACCTCTATTTTGTCTTTACCGCCCAGGAGGAGGTGGGCCTGCGGGGGGTCCGCCCGGCGGCCTGGGGAATCGACCCGGACTGCGGCATAGCGGTGGACGTCACCGATGTGGATGACACCCCCGGCTCAGAGAAATCCGGGACCGCCCAGCTGGGCGGCGGCCCGGCAATTAAGGTGATGGACTCCTCGGTCATCTGCCACCCGGCGGTGGTGGAGGCGCTGGAGCGCACTGCCCGGGCGCTGGAGCTGCCGGTGCAGCGGGACATCCTGCGGGCCGGAGGCACCGACGCGGGGGCCATTCACACCACCCGTATCGGGGTGCGCACCGGCGGAATCTCCGTGCCCTGCCGCTATATCCACACCCCGCAGGAGATGGCCGACCTGAGGGATGCCGAGGGCTGCGTCAGTCTGATTGCCGCCTTTGCCCAGAAAAGGCTGGAGAAGGAATAAAAAGGAAGAAAATCATGAGTATTGTACTAAGCGAACGGGTTTTGACCCTGGCGGACCGGGCCCAGAGCGAGCTGGCAGAGCAGTTTGCCCGGATTGACCGCATTTCCCAGGAAAACACCCGCCGGGTGCTGGAGGTGTTCCAGGAGAGCCGTGTGGCCGAGGGGTATTTCGCCGGCACCACCGGCTATGGATACGACGACCTGGGCCGGGACAAGCTGGACGAAATCTACGCCCGGCTGTTCGGCACCGAGGCCGCCCTGGTGCGCATCCAGTTTGTCAACGGCACCCACGCCATCACCTGCGCCCTGTTCGGGGCGCTGAAGGCGGGGGACGTGCTGCTGTCCGCCGTGGGCGCACCCTATGACACGCTGCTGGGGGCCATCGGTGCGGCGGACAAGGGGCACGGCTCTTTGCGGGACTACGGGGTGGAGTACCGGCAAGTAGAACTGCTTGACAACAAGCCCGACCTGCGGGGACTGTCTGAGGCCGCCGCCGACCCCCGGGTGAAGGCAGTGCTGATTCAGCGTTCCAGGGGGTACGCCACCCGGGACTCCCTGTCGGTGGAGGAAATCGGGGAGCTGTGCCGCGTCATCCGGTCGGCCAACCCCGGCGCGGCCATCCTGGTGGACAACTGTTATGGGGAGTTTGTGGAGCCCTCGGAGCCCACCCACGCGGGGGCCGACCTGGTGGTGGGTTCCCTGATTAAAAATCCCGGCGGAGGGCTGGCCCCCACCGGGGGGTACATCGCCGGGCGGCGGGATTTGGTCGAGGGGGCGGCCATGCGGCTGACCACGCCGGGCATCGGCGGGGAGTGCGGCTGTACCCTGGGTCAGAACCGTCTGCTCTATCAGGGGCTGTTCCTCGCCCCCCACACGGTGGCCCAGGCGCTGAAAACGGCGGTGTTTGCCGCCAGAGTGATGGAGCTGCTGGGCTATGAGACCCAGCCCCGCTCCGACGCGGTGCGGCACGACATCATCCAGATGATTCATATGGGCGGGCCGGAGGCCGTGAAGAAATTCTGCCGGGGCATCCAGTTCGGCGCTCCGGTGGACTCCTACGTCACCCCGGAGCCCTGGGACATGCCAGGGTATGACAGCCAGGTCATCATGGCCGCCGGAGCGTTTGTCCAGGGGGCCTCTATTGAGCTGTCCGCCGACGCGCCCATGCGGGAGCCGTATACGGTTTATCTTCAGGGCGGCCTGACCTTCGAGTCGGGCCGGCTGGGCGTTCTGCTGGCGGTGGAGGAGCTGCTGCGGGCATAGGTCAAGCCGAAGGGCGAATATCCTTACCCTATGAAGAAGGTGAGGATATGATGCGCCGGTGGAGGGGGCGGTTCAGACGGCCCCGGGCTTGGAGAAGAGGCGGCCCCGTCTTCCGGGGCTGGGAACAGGGCCATCCGCTGCTGCTGACGGCGGCGCTGGGCGTCGGAATGGCCGCGGCGGTCATTCTGGCCCTGGAAGCCCGTCTCCAGCCCATTGTGGCCACTGCCGCCCGGGCCCAGGCGGTGAACACCCTGACCGCAGTGGTGGACGGAGCCATTGCCGCCGGCCTGGGAGAGCAGGGAGTGAGCTATTCCGATTTTGTGGCGGTGCAGCGGGACGAGACGGGAGGCATTACCTCTTTGGTCACCGATATGACGGCGATGAACCGTCTGCGGACCCGGCTGGTGGCGCAGGTGCTGTCCGCCCTGGAGGAGGTGGAGGTCTCCCAGCTGGCCATTCCGCTGGGCAGTCTGTGGGATTCCGATTTTCTGTGGGCCCGGGGGCCCAAGCTCCGGGTCCACGCCATGCGGGTGGGAACGGTGTCGGCAGAGTTCTCCAGCCAGTTCTCCGAGGCGGGAATCAATCAGACCCTCCACCGCATTTATTTGGATGTCCAGGTGCCGCTGACCCTGATTCTGCCCGGGGGTCAGACGGAGACGACGGTTTCCGCCCAGCTGTGTGTGGCAGAGACGGTCATTGTTGGGCAGGTGCCCGGCACCTATTTGACGG
This sequence comes from Lawsonibacter sp., assembly GCA_022795855.1. GTDB lineage: Bacteria > Bacillota > Clostridia > Oscillospirales > Oscillospiraceae > Lawsonibacter. The sequence goes on along the minus strand of JAAWHL010000077.1, from coordinate 8,079 downwards.
TGGGGCAGTGATTTTTCAGGCATGAAGGAGGAGGGAGTATGGAGGCCCTTGAGGAAATCCTGGCGCTGCGCCGGGAGCTGGAACAGGCGGGATACCGGTACTATGTGCTGGACGACCCGGCCATGTCCGACTACGACTACGACCATAAGCTGCGCCGGCTGGAGGAGCTGGAGGGGGAGCATCCGGAGCTGGTTACCCCGGACTCGCCCACCCAGCGGGTGGGGGGAAAGGCGCTGGAGGCCTTCACCCAGGTGACCCACCGGGTGCCTCTGGAATCGCTCCAGGACGTGTTTGACTTTGACGAGCTGCGGGCCTTTGACCAGCGGGTGCGGGCGGCGGTTCCCCAGGCCGGCTATGTAGTGGAGCCCAAGGTGGACGGCCTGTCGGTGGCGCTGGAATATGAGAACGGCCGATTTCTCCGGGGGGCCACCCGGGGAGACGGCCGGGTGGGGGAGGACGTGACGGAGAACCTGCGCACCATCCGGTCCATCCCCCTGCATATCCCGGACGCGCCCGCCCGGCTGATTGTCCGGGGCGAGGTGTTCATGCCCAAAAAGGTGTTCCATGCCTTGAACGAGGAGCGGGAGCGCCGGGGGGAACCCCTCTTCGCCAACCCCCGGAACGCCGCCGCCGGGTCGCTGCGCCAGCTGGACCCGAGGGTGGCGGCCGGCCGGCGCCTGGATATTCTGGTATTCAATGTCCAGTGGGTGGAGGGGGAGCGCTTCGCTACCCACCTGGAGACGCTGGAATACCTGAGGGACAAGGGCTATAAAGTAATTCCACATTACAGCTGCGGCGGGGTGGAGCAGGCGGTGGAGCGGATTGCTCAGATTGGAGAGAACCGGGAGCAGTACCAGTTTGACATCGACGGGGCAGTTGTAAAGGTAAACAGCCTTACAGAACGGGAGGCCCTTGGCAGTACGGCCAAATTCCCCCGGTGGGCGGCGGCCTACAAGTACCCGCCGGAGGTAAAGGCCTCCAGAGTGACGGATATCGTGATTCAAGTGGGGCGCACCGGCGTGCTGACCCCAAAAGCGGTGCTGGAGCCGGTGCGTCTGGCGGGCACCACGGTAACCAGCGCCACGCTCCACAACCAGGATTTCATTACGGAAAAGGACATCCGCATCGGGGACACGGTGCTGGTGCGCAAGGCGGGGGAGATTATTCCGGAAATTCTGTCCGTGGAGCTGGACAAGCGGCCGGAGGGGACAAGCCCCTATTTTCTTCCAAAGGTGTGCCCTGAGTGCGGCGCTCCGGTGGAGCGGGACGAGGAGGGCGCCCATATCCGCTGTACCGGCGCGGAGTGCCCGGCCCAGCTGCTGCGCAACCTGGCTCATTTTGCCAGCCGGGACGCCATGGACATCGACGGTCTGGGCATCGCGGTGGTGGAGAGTCTGGCAGGGGCCGGGCTGGTGAAGACGCCGGGGGACCTGTATTTCCTCCGGGAGGAAGAGGTGGCCCGGCTGGAGCGGATGGGGAAGAAGTCCGCCCGGAATCTGCTGGCCGCCGTTGAGGCCTCCAAGCAGCGGGACCTGGGCCGGCTGCTGTACGCCTTCGGCATCCGTCAGGTGGGGCAGAAGGCGGGAAAGGTGTTGGCCGCCCGGTTCCGGACCATGGAGGCCCTGGAGCAGGCCACCCTGGAGGAGCTGACGGCGGTGGACGACATCGGGGCCGTGACGGCGGAGAGCGTACTGTCCTGGCTGGCCAGCCCGCAGAGCAGGCATCTGATTGCCCGCCTGCGGGAGGCCGGCGTGAACATGACGGCGGCTGAGCAGGGGAGCGACCAGCGTTTTGCGGGCAAGACCTTTGTGCTCACCGGCGCCCTGGAGCGCTTCACCCGGGACGAGGCCGCCGCCATGATTGAGGAGCGGGGGGGCAAATCCGCCTCCTCCGTGTCCAAGAAGACCTCCTACGTGGTGGCGGGGGAGGCGGCGGGCTCCAAGCTGAGGAAGGCCCGGGAGCTGGGAATTCCCGTACTGACGGAAGAGGAATTTTTGGAGCTTTTGAAGGAGGGCCTTTGAGGGATGAGAAAGGGGTATCTCTATATTGCCGCGGCGGTGGTCATGTTCAGCACCTTTGAAGTGGCGCTGAAGTACATCGCCGGACAAATCAACTCCGTTCAGCTGACCCTGTGCCGCTTCACCGTCGGGTTTCTGTTTCTGCTGCCCCTGGCGCTGCGCACCCTGAAAAAACGGGAGAAAACGCTGGACCGGGAGACGCTGGCCTATTTCGCCCTGCTGGGTCTGCTGGGCATCGCGGTTTGTATGCCCATCTACCAGCTGTCCGTCAACTACACCGGATCTGCGGTGGTGGCGGTGCTGTTCAGCTGCAACCCGGTGTTTGTGACCTTTCTGGCCTTCTTTCTGCTGGGAGAGCCGATCCTGCCCCGGCATATCGCCGCCCTGGTGCTGGAGGTGGCGGGCACGCTTGCCATTATCAATCCCCTGAACACCCGGCTGAATATGACCGGCGTGGCGCTGGCACTGACGGCCACGGTGCTGTTCTCGGTCTATGGGGTGATGGGGAAGCGGAAGTGTGCCGAGTATGGCGGGGCGGTGGTTACCTGCTTCAGCTTCCTCTTCGGCAGCGCCATTATCTTCCTGGTTATCCTGCTGACCCACATTCCGCCGCTGGCGGCCGCCATCACGGAGGCGGGGCTGCCCTCCTTTGCCAATATCCCCATCCTGGCGGGGTATACTCTGGAAAACCTGCCGGTGGTGCTCTATGTCTCCGCCGGCGTGGCGGGGGTGGGCTTCTGCGCCTATTTTCTGGCCATGGAGCATGAGCCGGCCAGCGTGGTCTCCCTGGTGTACTTTTTCAAGCCGGCCCTGTCCCCGGTGCTGGCCTGGGCCCTCCACGGGGAGGAGATTCCCGGCAATATGCTGCTGGGGATTGTGCTGATTGTGGCGGGCTCCTGCTGCGCCATCATTCCGGGGGTACTGGAGGCCAAGCGGCCGAAGAGCGCCGCCTGAGAAAGGAGAGAGGAACTGTGAATGAGCAAAAGATACGCCCGGTCAAGGTAATCGGTCACCGCAACCCGGACACCGACTCGGTGTGCTCCGCCATTGCCTACAGCCGCCTGAAGAATATTCTGAATCCGGGCCAGGAATTCATCCCCTGCCGGGCGGGGCTGCTGAACCGGGAGACTGAGTTTGTGCTGAACCATTTCCAAACGCCGCTGCCCCGGCTGTACACCGACGTCAGCCCTCAGATTCGGGACGCGGACATCCGGCGCGTGGATGCGGTGGACGGGGAGATGAGCCTGCGCCGGGCCTGGATGACCATGCGGGACCTGGAGATAGACACCCTGTGCGTCACCGGCGCGGACGGCGTGCTGACGGGCCTGATTACGGTGAAGGACGTGGCCACCGCCAACATGGAAATGCTGGACTCCCATGTGCTGGCCAAGGCGGGGACCAGCTACCGCAACATTGTAGATATCCTGGACGGCACCGTCCTGGTGGGAGACGTGGAGGGCAAGACGGTGCAGGGCCGGATAGTTATCGGCTCGGGCAGTGCCGAGCAGATGGAACGGGCCATCTCCCAGGGGGATATTGTCATTGTGGGCAACCGCAGCGAGGGCCAGCTCACCGCTATCGAGATGGGTGCGGGCTGCGTGGTGGTCAGCGCCGGGACCAAGGTGTCCAAGGTAATCTGTATGCTGGCGGAGGAGCAGGGCTGCGTGGTCATCAGCACCCCCAACAGCACCTACGCGGCCGGCCAGATGATCAGCCAGGCCGCCCCCATCCGCTATTACATGGTGAAGGACAATCTGCTGACCTTCACCCCCAATACCCTGGTGGAGTACGCCAACAAGGTGGCGGCCACGGTGCGCCACCGGTATTTCCCGGTGCTGGACGACGACGGCCGGTATCTGGGCGTGGTCTCCCGCCGGAACCTGATGAACCACCGGAAAAAGCGGCTGATTCTGGTGGACCACAACGAGAGGGCCCAGGCGGTGGACGGTCTGGAGGAGGCCGAGGTGCTGGAGATTATCGACCATCACCGCATCGGCTCTCTGGAGACCGAGGGCCCAGTCTACTTCCGAAACGTGCCGGTGGGCTGCACCTGCACCATTGTCTATCAGATGTACCAGGAAACCGGCGCGGAGATTGACCGCGCCACCGCCGGGCTGATGCTGTCGGCTATTCTGTCCGACACCTTGATGTTCCGCAGTCCCACCTGCACCCCTGCGGATCAAAAGGCCGCCGAGACGCTGGCCGGCCTGGCCGGAGTGGATCTGGAGGAGTACGCCAACGCCATGTTTGAGGCAGGCGGGGACATCAGCGGCAAGACGGCGGAGGAGGTGTTCAACACCGACTACAAAATCTTCAACAGCGGCGAGGTCCGCTTCGGAGTGGGCCAGGGCAGCTACATGACCGAAAAGAACCGCAGGGCCAGCGAGGCGCTGGTGGGGCCCTATTTAGAGGGCGCCATGCTCAAGCAGGGGCTGGATTATGTGTTCTACATGTTCACCGATGTCATCAGCTCCGGGACGGAGCTGATGATGGCGGGCAAGGGGGCCGGATCGCTGGTGGAAAAGGCGTTCGGAGTCCGGCTGGAAAACGGCATGGCTGTTCTGCCCGGGGTGGTCAGCCGGAAAAAGCAGATGGTGCCTACCCTTATCGCCGCCATCAAGCAGGACCAGGTTTGAACAGCGGATCCGGAAGAGGGAAAACCGGCCTGTGTTTTCCGTGCCCCCGCCAAAAAAAGGATTGACAAAGCCGGATTTTTGTGCTAAAGTCTGAGCACTGCGAGGAAAAGGAAGAGTAGCGCCTGCCAAGCCCTGGGCAGAGAGCCCCCGTATGGTGAAAGGGGGAGAGGGAGCGGACGCGAATACCCCTTGGAGCAGCCGCCCGAACCGCCGCAGGCGCAAGTAGGGGACAGGCCGGGCGCGCCCGTTACCGCGCAGGAGTCACGCACTCCGTAAGGTCCGCTTCCGCGAGGGGCGGGCAATTCAGAGGTGGTACCGCATTCAAGCCCTCTGTCCGTACACCGGACAGAGGGCTTTTTCGCTGCGGGAAAGGAGAGCGCATCTGCTGTGTGGAATAGCCGGAAGGGACCGACCCTGGTATTTTTGGCCGCCGTTTTGTACAGCATCGGGGGGCTGTGCATCAAGGTAATCCCCTGGGGCGGCATGGCCATCAACGGGGGGCGCACCGCCGTGGCGCTGGCGGTTATCGGCGGCTACCTGCTGCTGAAGCGCCACAGGCCCCGGATGAACCGGTGGGTGATGACGGGGGCCCTGTGCGTGTGCGGCACCAACGCCCTGTTCTCTGTGGCCAACAAGATGACCACCGCCGCCAACGCCATCGTTTTGCAGTTTACCGCCCCCATCTTTGTGATTCTCTTTTCCCTGTTCTTCTTCCGAAAGCGGCCGGGAAAACTGGATTTGGCGGCCTGCGGGGTTGTGCTGTGCGGGATTGTCTTCTTTTTCCTGGACAGCCTGTCCGCCGGAGGGACGCTGGGCAATCTCCTGGCCCTGGCGTCCGGAGTATCCTACGCCGGGGTGTTCCTGATGAACGACATGCCGGACGGGGACCCTATCTCCTCGGTCTTCTGGGGGGATGTGCTCAGCGCGGTGCTGGGACTGCCGTTTCTGATCAGGGAAACGGAGTTTTCCCCTTCCGCGCTGGCCAGCCTGCTGATTCTCGGGGTGTTCCAGGTGGGAGCGGCCTATATTTTGCTGACGGAGGGGCTGAAGACCACCCCGCCGGTCACCGCCAGCCTGGTATCCGGCATCGAGCCGGTGCTCAACCCGATTCTGGTGGCCCTGTTTTACCGTGAGACCGTTGGCCCCGCTGCCCTGGCCGGCGCGGTGATTGTGGTGGGCGGCGTGCTGGCCTATAACGTGCTCCTGGTGCGGCAGGCGAAGGCCTGTCCGGCGGGGCAGTAATCCGCATCCAAAAACGGGCCGCCGGAGCGGCTCTGAAAATGAAAAGGAGAGACGACGATGACCTGTTATGAGGAACTGAAGGCCCGGGGGCTGATTGCCCAGGTGACCAATGAGGAAGAAATTTCCAAAATGATCAACGAGGGCAAGGCGGTGTTCTACATCGGTTTTGACCCCACGGCCGACTCCCTGCATGTGGGCCACTTCATGGCGCTGTGCCTGATGAAGCGCCTGCAGATGGCGGGCAACCGGCCCATCGCCCTGATTGGCGGCGGCACCGGCATGATTGGTGACCCCTCCGGCCGCACGGATATGCGCTCTATGATGACCCCGGAGACCATTCAGCACAACTGTGACTGCTTCAAAAAGCAGATGGAGCGCTTCATTGAGTTCGGCGAGGGCAAGGCCAGAATGATTAACAACGCAGACTGGCTGCTGAAGCTGAACTATGTGGAGGTTCTGCGGGAGGTAGGGGCCTGCTTCTCGGTCAACAACATGCTCCGGGCCGAGTGCTACAAGCAGCGGATGGAGAAGGGCTTGAGCTTCCTGGAGTTCAACTATATGATTATGCAGTCCTATGACTTCTACTATCTGTTCCAGCACTACGGCTGCAACATGCAGTTCGGCGGAGACGACCAGTGGTCCAATATGCTGGGAGGCACCGAGCTGATTCGCCGCAAGCTGGGCAGGGACGCCCACGCTATGACCATCACCCTGCTGCTGAACTCTGAGGGCAAGAAGATGGGCAAAACCGCCAAGGGCGCGGTGTGGCTGGATCCCAGCAAGACCTCGCCCTATGAGTTTTACCAGTACTGGCGCAACGTGGGTGACGGGGACGTGCTCAAGTGCCTGCGGATGCTGACCTTCCTGCCCCTGGAGCAGATTGACGAGATGGACCGGTGGGAGGGCAGTCAGCTGAACGCGGCCAAGGAGATTCTGGCCTTTGAGCTGACCAAGCTGGTCCATGGAGAGGAGGAAGCCCGGAAGGCGCAGGAGGCCTCCAAGGCCCTGTTTGTGGGCGGCGGGGACATGAGCAGCACCCCCTCCACCACGCTGACCGGGGAAGACCTGGCCGACGGAACCATCGGCCTGCTGGACCTGATGGTGAAGTGCAAGCTGGCGCCCTCCAAGAAGGAGGCGCGCCGCCTGGTGGAGCAGGGCGGAGTAGAGGTCAACGGCGAGAAGGTGACCTCGGCCGCCGCCAGCTATGCCGCTGCGGACCTCCAGGGGGAAGGCCTGATGCTGAAGAAGGGGAAGAAGGTGTTCCACAGGGCCGTTATGTAAGAAAAATTCCCTCCCGGACGGGCAGGCTTTCAGAAAGAAGTTAAGGGCAAGACAGACCGCTGTGGTTTGTCTTGCCCTTTTTACGCTGTGTAACCCGCTATAACACGTCTAAGAAAAGTGTCCGTGGGGGAGAACCGGATCAGCATTCCTTCCCAAAGTGCCTGTATGCCAGTATCCCAATGGGAAGAAAGTATGCGCACCATCCGATCAGCGCAGCGGCGCCTCCGATGTTTGTTTTTCCATCTGACATACCGGTGAACACACCAGTCATCGGCATGAAAAAGCAGCTGAAAAAGAAAACACCGTGGATCATCATCAGAGCTTTCATCCACTTGTCTGCCTTGCTGTCCGCTTGGACGGACAGGCCCATGAAAAATGTGGAAAGAGCCATCATTCCATACCCCAACAGATCATAGTGGAACATCAGCCCCCCTCGTTGAAAATCCAGAATACTTTGTGCCTGTTCGCTCAGCCCGCCTAAGCGAACACTTGTTGTTTGCGCAAAATATACAAGGAAAATCAATACAGCATAAATGACTGCAAACGCCATCCCGGTGTTTGCGGCCACACGCCGGTTTTCACAGCTTTCATAATGCAGTCCTGCCGCCATCATAATATAACCAATCGGCAGAAACATACAGACAAAGTATGAGCCAAAAGGAAAGTCAGCACCTAAACAGACCGCAAAAAGAACTACCGCTGCGGTCACGATCCCTGAGCCGATTCTTGGTATGATCCTGTTCATTCTGTCCTTCTCCGGAAACTTACGATTTGTTGGCCAATTCATTGCAAAGCAGCTTCCTTATGATTAACTCCTATTAGGAAAACACACTGTCAAAAGGTTTTTTGCTTTTGGCGGGGGTCAGCCCGCCTCGGCGGTATCGGTGGTGTTGATTTCAATG
>JAAWHL010000076.1 GCA_022795855.1 Lawsonibacter sp. | reverse complement strand
GCCGTGCTCAAAGATGGGGGCGCAGCACAGGGAGGTGTGGGCGGAGACGATGACGGCGGTGGTGCCGCAGACCTTGGCCAGCTCCTCCACGCACATGGCGTAGGACAGCACGTCGCCGCCGGCGCCGCCGTACTTCTTGGGGAAGTAGATGCCCATCATGCCCAGCTTGGCCATCTTCTCCACGGTCTCCATGGGGAAGCGCTCCTCCTCGTCGATTTCCTCGGCGAGGGGCTTGACCTCGTTCTCCGCAAACTCGCGGTACATCTTGCGGATCATCTCGTGCTCTTTAGACAGGTGAAAATCCATTTTTTCGTCCTCCTAATTAAAATTACTTGGAATCATCATGGAAGCCCCGTTCCGGCCGCGCCCTTCCCCCGCCGCCGGGGGAGCGGGGACGGCCGGCCGGACAGGGCGCACGGTCAAGGCGGCGGGAGATAAGCCGGCCGCGCGGCTCTCCGCCCCTCCGCCCTCTGGTGGAACGGGCCGGGCCGCCCCCTCTTTTGTTAGATTTTTAACAAGAAAAAAGCGGAAAAAGCGCAACGACGGATGGGGACCGTTGTTGCGGCGACAGCCAGGCCGTGAAAGATGACTTCCTGTCCTTCAAATTATATCGTTTTTCTGAAAGGGGCGCAAGGAAAACAAATATGGCAAAATGCACAGTTTTTTGTGCCGTTTTTTGATGAAAATGTGGTCATTTGCGGATGTTGACCTGGGGTTTTGCGTATCTTGCCCCGGCGGGGCCGAGGCGGCGCCGGGAGGGGAAATTTCCCGCCTCCGCAGCGCGTTCCGCCCGGGCCGGACCGGCCGTCAAACGTATCCGTACATCCCCCGCACCGACACCTCCCCGGCGGACAGGGCCTGGCGGGTGCCGTCGGGCAGCTCCACCACCAGGCGGAAGCCGTCGTCAATGGCGACGGCCCAGGCCTCCTGCCGGGAGACGGGGGTAATCAGCTGCACCCGGTTGCCGGGGGTCAGGCAGCCGGCCCGGTAGCGCGCCAGATACTCCGCCCGGTTGTCCGGAAACCCCGCGTACATCCGGTCCAGCGCCCGGATAATCTGGACGGCCAGCTCCACCCGGCGCACCGGCCGGCCCAGGTGCATGGACAGGGAGACCGCCATGGAGCGCACCTCCGGGTCAAAGTCCTCCGGCCGGTGGCTGACGTTCACCCCGATGCCGGTGACCAGGTACTGAAGCGCGTCGATTTCGCTCTCCAGCCCCAGCTCGGTGAGGATGCCGCACAGCTTTTTCCCCCCCAGCACAATGTCGTTGGTCCACTTGATCTGAGGGCGGACGCCGCAGGCGGCCTCCACCCCGTCGCACACCGCCACCGCCACCCAGGCGGTGAAGTCGGCGACCCGGTCGGGGGGCAGCTTGGGGCGCACCAGGGCGGAGAGGTACAGCCCGCAGCCCCGGGGGGACTGGAAGGAGCGGCCCAGCCGCCCCCGGCCGCCGGTCTGCTCCTCCGCCATCACCACCAGCCCCTCGGGCGCCCCCTCCATGGCCCGGCGCTTGCACTCGTTGTTGGTGGAGTCGATGGTGTCCAAGCACAGCAGCGCGCTCCCCACCCGGCACCCGGACAGGGGGCCGGACAGCTCCCCCTCCCGCAGCAGGTCCGGGGAGGACTCCAGCCGGTAGCCCCGGTTGGGGGTGGACAAAATTTCGTAGCCCTCCCGGCGCAGCGCGGCCACCGCCTTGCAGACGGCGGCCCGGCTGACGCCCAGACGGCGGCTCATGGCCTCGCCGGACAGATACTCCCCGGGGTGGGCGAGGAGCAGGGAAAGGATGGTTTCGCGGCTCATAGCGGCGCCTCCCTGTGAAGAAATTCACCTCATTATACCCCCACCCCCCGCCGCCGTCAATCGGGCGGAGGCGTTTTGGCGCGGAAATCAATTTTGCTGCGGACAGAGCGCGCTCAGGCGGTTTTTCGGGGATGTAAACCTCCGGTTGACAAAAAAATATGCTCCGGTTGGTGGCTGGGAGGGCCGGTTTTGTGGTACATTAGGGGAAACCAAAGGAAAAAAGGAGGCGGGCGCTGTGACAGTAGGGCAGCGGATTGCGCAGAAAAGAAAGGAACTGGGGCTCTCCCAGGAGGGGCTGGGAGAGCGGCTGGGGGTATCCCGGCAGTCTATTTATAAGTGGGAGTCGGGCGGGACCCTGCCGGAGATTGAAAAGCTGGTGAACCTGAGCCGGATTTTCTCCGTGCCGGTGGGCTGGCTGCTGGGGGAGGAGGACGCGGCCGCGGAGCGGAAGGAGCTGACCGAGGAGCAGCTGCGCATGGTGGAGGAGATTGTAGGCCGCTATCTGGCAGCCCGGCCCGCCCCGGAGCCAGCCCGGGAGGCGGGCCCGGCGCCCGTTCCGCCTCCCCGGCCGTCCAAGCGCCGGCGGTGGCCCCTGGTCTTGGCGGCAGCCGCCGTGACAGCGGTGTTTTTCCACCTGTCCTCCCGGCTGGACCGGATGAATCAGGAGTATCAGAATCTACAGGACAGCATCGGCTATGTCCGCGACGATGTGAACCATCAAATCAACGGCATCGCGGGCCGGGTGGAGTCCATCCTCCAGAGCCAAAACAGCCTGACGGCGGAGTGGAGCGCGTCCGTGGTCTCCACCGACCTGGCGGAGAACACCGTGACGGTGGAGGCCCGGGCCGTCCCCAAAACCTTTGTGGAGGGGATGACGGCGGAGTTTGTGCTCTCCAGCGGGGAGGAGACGGTCACCGTCCCGGCGGAGGCGGGGGAGGACCACGCCTTCCAGGCCCGGATCACCGGCCCCCTCAGCGACGGGATCACCGTGACGGCGGTGTTCCTCTCCGGGGAGCGGCGGGAGACCCAGGTGCTGGAGCAGTTCAATTACCTGTACTCCAACAGCTTCCCGGAGGTCCGGGTGAACGGCACCCTGTGGGGGACGGGGAATCAGGTGGACGAGTACGCCACCGCAGCTCCGGCCGCGCCGGAGCCGGGGGCGGCCGCCATCAGTCAGCTCCGTGTGGGGCTGTTCCGGGACCGGAAGCTGCTGTCCTGGTACATCCCCCTGGAGGAAAAGCCGGGCAACTTTCACGGCGACTGGGGCAGCACCCTGTTTTTCCGCCTGGAGGGGAGCTGGACCATGGAACCGGAGCACGTCTACTGCATTGCGGCCGTGGTCACCGACGAGTACGGCCGGGAGCGGGTCTATGGGGACATGCCGGTGGTCTATGACCCGGAGCGGGATTTTGCCGACTTTGACCGCAGCAATGAGGTGGGCGGCGCGATCGTGCTGGACAGCAGCCCGGCAGGCTGGGACTACTGAGCCCGCCGAAAAAAATTTCCCCGCCCATGTATAACCGCCCCCCCGGCCGTCCACAATAGGCTGTGGAGGTGGTTCCATGAAACGAACCTTAGTCGAGAAGTTAGGCGACTTCGTGCTGGGGAAGGGCTTCTACATAGTCCTTTTCCTTTGTGTCGCCACAATTGGAATTTCGGGCTATTATCTGATCCGTTCCGCCACAGCCGACCCCGCGCCGGACATCGAGCCGGTCACCGGAAACCCCACCGTGGTCCTGCCGGACCAGAGCGCCGCGGCGCCCTCGCTCCCGTCCACCCACGCCCCCGCCGGCCCGGAGGCCTCCCACCGGCAGGAGACGGCCAAGCCGTCTCAGTCCGCGCAGGCGGAGGCCCCCAAAGAAGAGGCCCCCAAGGAGGAGACCCCCGCGCCTGTTTCCTCCCCCCTGGACCAGGCCCCGGCGGTGTACACCTGGCCGGTGAAGGGCCAGATTATCCACGGCTACAGCCTGGAGGTGCTGGCCTATGACGAGACCATGGGCGACTGGCGCACCCACTCCGGGGTTGACATCGCCGCCGACGAGGGCTTCCGGGTCATGGCCATCAGCGACGGCACCGTCCAGACGGTCTATCAGGACGACCTGATGGGCAATACCGTGGTGGTGGACCACGGGAACGGCCTGACCAGCACCTACTGCAACCTGGCCGACACCCTGTCCGTCGCCCCCGGCGACCCGGTGGAGACCGGCACCGTGCTGGGCGTGGTGGGCAGCAGCGCCATTGCCGAGAGCGCCCGGGAGTCCCACCTGCATCTGGAGATTGCCCAGAACGGCGTCCCGGTGGACCCGGCCAACTATCTGCCGCAGTAACCGAACAAAGCCGCGGAGCGTCTGCTCCGCGGCTTTGCCGGCTCTTCGAGCCTGTACCGTCAGCCGAAGTATGCCGATTTGCGAGGGAAAATGGTCGTTGGCAAGGCAAAAAATCGCAGGAATACTTTGCGTACTTCAGGATTTTGAACGCCGCCAAGGAAAATTTTGTCCGGGAAGATGCGTGCTGAGGCGATTGGTACAGCTTCTTATTTTACAGCCCAGTTTCCCGTGGCCTCGGCGGTGAGATAGGCGTTGATGAACCCGTCCAGCTCCCCGTCCATCACGCTGTTGATGCCGCTGGTCTCAAAGGCGGTGCGGTTGTCCTTCACCATCTGATAGGGCATGAACACATAGGAGCGAATCTGGCTGCCCCACTCGATTTTCAGCTGCACGCCCTTCAAATCGGAAATCTTTTCCGCCTTCTCCTGCATCTGAAGCTCCACCAGCTTGGCCCGCAGCATCTTCATACAGTTGTCCTTGTTCTGGAACTGGCTGCGCTCCTGCTGGGAGGCCACCACCACCCCGGTGGGCTTGTGAATCAGCCGGACGGCGGAGGAGGTCTTGTTCACGTGCTGCCCGCCTGCGCCGGAGGCCCGGTAGACCTGCATCTCAATGTCCTCGGGGCGGATTTCAATCTCCACGTCCTCGGGCAGGTCGGGCATGACCTCCACCGAGGCAAAGGAGGTCTGACGCCGGGCGTTGGCATCGAAGGGGGACACCCGCACCAGGCGGTGAACCCCGTGCTCGCCCCGGAGGTAGCCGTAGGCGTTCTCCCCCTCAATCATGATGGTGGCCGATTTGATGCCCGCCTCGTCCCCCTCCTGATAGTCCATAATCTGATAGGTGAACCCGTGCCGCTCGGCCCACCGGGTATACATGCGGTAGAGCATCTGGGCCCAGTCCTGGGCCTCGGTGCCCCCCGCGCCGGGGTGAATGGTCAGAATGACGTTGGAGCGGTCGTACTCCCCCTTGAGCAGGGTTTGGAGCCGGGCGGCCTCCATGTCCGCCGTCAGCCGGGCAAAGCCCTCCTCCAGCTCGGGGATGAGGCTCTCGTCCTCAAACTCGCTGCCCATCTCGCACAGAGCCATCAGGTCGTCCCACTGGCCCTTCCGCTTCCTCTGGCTGTCCACCTTGCCCTGGAGGCTGCGGATGCGCTGCTGCACCCTCTGGGCCTTGTCCAGGTTGTCCCAGAACCCGTCGGCGGCCGACTCGGCCTGGAGCATGTCCAGCTCGCGCCCGGCCCCCTCCAGGTCCAGGGCGCGGCCCAGCTCCTCCAGCGCGGGGGCCAGATTGTTCAGCTTCACCTTATATTCATCGAATTGGAGCATGAGTGTTCACTCTTTCTCTTCAAAATATTCCATACAGGCCCACTTATTATATCGGAACCGGGAGGAAATGTAAAGAAAAACCTGTCACAGTCTCTGCCTGCGGGGATTTTTCCGGGCACTGGCTATTTTCCCGCAGGTCTGCTATAATAATCGGCACATCGGAACGGACGGGAGAGGGGAACGTGAAACGCATTTTAATCATTGACGACGACCTTCCCATCGGGAACATGCTGGAGGAGGCGCTGGAGCAGGCGGGCTACCGGGCGTCCCGGGCCTATTCGGGCACGGAGGCGCTGCTGGCGCTGGAGCGGGCGCGGCCTGATTTGATTTTGCTGGACCTGATGCTGCCAGGGCTGTCCGGGGAGGAGCTGCTGCCCCGGCTGAGGGGCATCCCGGTGATTGTGGTCAGCGCCAAGGCCGACCCGGAGCACCGGGCGGACCTGCTGCTGGGGGGCGCGGCGGACTATGTGTCCAAGCCCTTTTCCCTGCGGGAGCTGCTGGCCCGGATTGCGCTGCGCCTGCGGGAGGCGCCGGCGGGCGGCGTGCTGCGCTTCGGCCGGCTGAGCGTGGACCCGGAGCGCCGCCGCGCGGCGGTGGAGGGGAAGGAGGTCCGCCTGACCCGGACGGAGTACGCCATTTTGAAGCTGCTGATGCAGAATCCGGACCGGGTCGTCACCAAGTCCGGCCTGCTGGAGCGGCTCAGCGCGGACACCCCGGACTGCACCGAGAGCTCGCTGAAAATGCACGTGAGCAACCTGCGGCGCAAGCTGCGGGAGGCCGGCGCGGGGGACTGCATCGAGGCGGTGTGGGGAATCGGGTTCAAAATGACGGGAAAATCATAACCCTTTCTTTACGGTTTCCTTTACCGCTTTCTTTACCCTTTTCTGCTAGCATAGGCCCATCAAGGGCAAAGGAGGCTTTTTGATGGAAGACGTATTGACGGTCCGGGGCCTGAGCAAATACTACAAGCAGTTCAAGGCGCTGGACGGCCTGAACATGCGGGTGCCCAAGGGCGCGGTTTACGGCCTGGTGGGCAGGAACGGCGCGGGCAAGACCACCTTGATCCGCCTGCTCTGCGGCCTGCAGACGCCCACCGCCGGGGAGTATGCCCTTTTCGGCGTGCCCGGCGGGAGCAGAGAGATCAACCGGGTGCGCCGCCGCATGGGCGCGGTGGTGGAGACCCCCTCTATCTACCTGGACCTGACGGCCCGGGACAACCTGCGGGTGCAGTACCGGGTGCTGGGCCTGCCCTCGGAGGACAGCATTCCGGAGCTGCTGAAGCTGGTGGGGCTGGAGCACACGGGGGCAAAAAAGGCCCGCAACTTCTCCCTGGGCATGAAGCAGCGGCTGGGGATTGCCGTGGCCCTGGCAGGGGAACCGGATTTTCTGGTGCTGGACGAGCCGGTGAACGGCCTGGACCCCCAGGGCATCGTGGAGATGCGGGAGCTGATCTTGCGCCTGAACCAGGAAAAGCGCATCACCGTGCTGATATCCAGCCACATCCTGGACGAGCTGAGCCGCCTGGCCACCCATTACGGCTTTCTCGACAGCGGGCGCATGGTGAAGGAGATGGGCGCCCGGGAGCTGGAGGAGGCCTGCCGCAAGTGCATGAGGGTGACGGTGAGCGACACCCGGGGCCTGGCCCGGGTGCTGACCGAAATGGGGGTGGAGTACCGGATTCTCTCCGACGGGCAGGCCGACGTGTTCGCCCATCTGAACATCTCCCGCCTGGCCGCGTCCCTGAACGCGGAGGGGTGCGAGCTGCTCTCCGCCCGGGAGCGGGACGAGGACCTGGAGAGCTACTTCATCAATCTGGTAGGAGGCGGCCATGAGTAAACTGTTCAGTGCCAGCCTGCTGCGCCTGCGGAAAAGCCCGCTGTTCTGGGGCACCCTGGCGCTCAGCTTCTGCTTCGGGGCCTTCCTGTGCGCCGTCCGCTTCCGGGAGCGCCTGGATTACGGCATAGAGGCCTCCCTGGACTCGGTGTTTTTCGGCTGGGCAGTGCTGATTGGCGCCGTCATGTCCTGCTTCATCCCCCTGTTCTCCGGCACCGAGTACAGCGACGGGACCGTCCGGAACAAGCTGACGGTGGGCTGTACCCGGACCTCGGTCTACCTGGCCAGCCTGAGCGCCGCCCTGACCGCCGCCCTGCTGTTCAGCGCCGCCTATATGCTGGCCTGCGCCGTGGTGGGAGTTCCGCTGCTTGGCTGGATGGCGGCGGCGCCCCGGCTGATTCTGGCCCGCCTGCTGGTCTCTCTGGCGCTGACGGCGGCCTACTGCGCCCTCTTTACCGGAATCGCCATGCTGTGCAGCCGCAAGGCGGCCTGCGCGGTGCTCTCCATGCTGCTGCTCCTGCTGATGTTCCTGGCCGCAGTGGCGGTGGCGGGCCGGCTGGCCGCCCCCCAGATGAGCCCCTTTTACACCCTCTCAAGCAGCGGCGCGCTGGAGGAGCACATGGAGCCCAACCCCCGCTATCTCCAGCCGGAACAGCGGGCGGTCTATGAGCTGCTCCTCGACCTTCTGCCCGCGGGGCAGTCCATACAGATGCAGAGCAACAGCCTGGTCCCCCTTGAGCGGCCGGCCAGGATGGCGGCCTGCTCCCTGGGCCTTCTGGCCCTGTCCTCCGCCGCCGGTGCCGCCCTGTTCCGGCGCAAGGACCTGAAGTAGGGGGCGGGACGGCGGGAAAGCTGCCGCCGTCCGGATTGTGACGGCAGAGGCTTATCCCGGTCCTGCCTATGTCCGGGGGCAAAGCGGGCGGCCGCCCCGTTTTTCTGCGGCCGCCCGGCTTCCAGGCGGTCCAGAAGAAAAGACCTGAAATGAGGTGAAACCATGCTCCCCTGGGTGCTGTGCGCCGCCCTGGCTGTGGCCGCGGCGGCGCTGGCGGTGAAGCTCCGCCTGCTGCAAAACGGCCTGGACGAGATAGCCCGCCAGCTGGCCGAGCGCCTGGAGGAGGACACCAACAACCCCATCTTTCTCTCCACCCGGGACCCCGGCGCCAGAAAACTGGCCGCCGGGCTCAACCTGCGCCTGAAGGAGCTGCGCCGGGCCCGGAGGCGGTACGAGGCCGGCGACCGCGAGCTGAAGGAGGCAGTGACCAATGTATCCCATGACCTGCGCACCCCCCTGACCGCCATCTGCGGATACCTGGAGCTGCTGGAGCGGGAGGAGAAGTCCCCGGCGGCCGAGCGGTATCTGGCCCTCATCAGCGGCCGGGCCCAGGCCATGGTCCGGCTGACCGAGGAGCTGCTGCACTGCTTTGTCGCCCTGTCCGCCCAGGAGGAGCTGCATCCGGAACCGGTGGACCTGAACGCGGCGCTGGAGGAGAGCACGGCGGGCCTGTACGCCGCCCTGACCGCCCGGGGCATCACCCCCTCCGTCCGCCTGCCCCGGGAGCGGGTCATCTGCCGGGCGGACCGGGGCGCCCTGTCCCGGGTGTTTGGAAACATCCTGAACAACGCCCTGAAGTACAGCGGCGGAGACCTGGAAATCGTCCTGACCCCCAAAGGGGAGGTCTCCTTCTCCAACGCGGCGCCCGGCCTGGACGAGGTGCAGGTGGGCCGGCTGTTTGACCGCTTCTTCACCGTGGAGAGCGCCGGGGGCTCCACAGGCCTGGGGCTGTCCATCGCCAGGGCCCTGACCGAGCGGATGGGGGGGACGGCGGACGCCCGGTATCAGGAAGGCCGGCTGACCATCTATGCGTCCTTCCCCCTGTGGGGCGGGGGGAACGGAGGCGGACGTCAAACCGTCTGACCCCGGGGGCCGGCCGGGCGCGTCCTCCTCCGGCCGCCAAAATTGGGCGCTTGTGATTTTCTGCCCGCTGTGGTACAATAGCGGCAGAAGAATTCCACGCCTTGCGCTTTGGAAGGGAGGCGAACCGATGCGGCGCAGAATTCTCTGCCTCCTTTGCGCGCTGGCGCTGGCGGCCGCCCTGTTCCCCTCCGCCCTGGCGGCGGAGGACGTGTGCTTTACCGCCATCAACGACAACGTCCTGCCCCTGACCGCGGATTCCATGCCCACCTGGTCCAGCGGAACGCTGTATGTGCCCTACTCCGTATTCGACGCGGGCTCCACCGGCATCTCCCTGGGCACCAGCAGCATTTACAACCGGTACAGCGGTACCGTCAGCGTATTCAGCCTGCGCCAGGTGCTGATTTTTGACCTGAACCGGGGCTCCTGCTACAACCAGCACACCGGAGAGGCCCTGCGGGGCCGGGCTATCATCCGCAACGGGAAGGCCTATCTCCCCGCCGCTATGGTCTGCTCCTTTTTCGGGCTGAATCCCCCCTCCTACCTCTCCACCCCTTACGGCTATCTGGTGCGGATTACCAACCCGGATCAGGCCACGCTGTCCGACGCCCGGTTTATTGACGCCGCCAGCGCAAACGCCATCCAGCGCCGCCTGCGGGAGTATAACCAGAGCCTTCAGGCCCAGGAGGACCCGGAACCCTCCACCCAGCAGCCGGGAACCGCAGTCCCAGATCCGGAACCCACCATGATCCCTACCTATCTGGCCTTCCGCTGCGGAACCGGCCAGGCCGGACAGGCCATCGCCGGAACCCTGGAGCAGAACAGCGCCGTGGGCCTGTTCTTCTTCCCCGCAGAGGAGGTGGGCCGGCAGGGCGCGCTGATCCGCCGCCTGCTGGCCAAGGGGCACAGCGTGGGTATTCTGGCCTGGGGAGGCTCTCTGGATGAGACGCGGGAGCTGCTGTCCCTGGGCAGCCGGGCCCTGGAAACCGTGGCGCACAGCCGGACTTACTTCGCCCTGGCGCCGGACAGCCAGCACCAAGGCTTGGAGGAGGACGGGTGGAGCTGCTGGAAAACCGGAACGGACGGAGTCCCCGACGGAAGCCTGTCAGCCTATTCCCACGCGCTGACCACGGTGAGGGCGCTGCCCAAGCGGGACAGCGCCAGGATTACCCTGGACGACAGCGCCGCCTCCGCGGAGGCGCTGCCCTACCTCCTGCGGCAGCTGCGTGAGCGGCAGTATGCTGTAACCGTGCCCCGGGAGACTCGGTTTTGACGAAATTTCCCGGTAAAGGATAAAAAAGTTTCCCTCAGGAGCCCGGAGCCCTCGCAGAGGGCCCGGGCTTTTCCGCCGGCGGCGCCGCTCGGTTCACTGTGGGCCGGCAGGCCGTCCGGCACCCAGCTCTCAGCGGCAGCAGCAGCGGATGCCCGGTGCGCACCGGACGCAGTGCGGCCTGTATTCTTTTCTGCGGTCCGGAATCACAGCGCGTCCGCACAAAAAAGAAAAAATTTCAAAAATGGGGTTGCTTTTTTTCAGGGAGTATGGTAAACTACATAAGCTGTTTGAGACAGCGATTGCTTTGGTATCCGGGTGTGGCGAAGTTTGGTATCGCGCTTGAATGGGGTTCAAGAGGCCCCGAGTTCGAATCTCGGCACTCGGACCAATCTATGATAATCCGAACGCTGTCCTCCAAGCGGAGGACGGGTTCGGATTTATCATTTCCATTGAAACAGGAGCAAACAACTCTTCCGGAGATCCAGGATTATGAGATGTATGCAGCCATCTCGACAAAAATCATCGGGCAGCGCCCCTGCCGCTTCAGCGGTTAACCTATTGACAAGGCCGACAAAATGTGTTAAACTATCAATCGCTTCTAAAAGGCAATAGGGAGAGATGTCCGAGTGGTTTAAGGAGCTGGTCTTGAAAACCGGTGACTCGCAAGAGCCGTGGGTTCGAATCCCACTCTCTCCGCCATCCCTCCTTTTACCGTTCCGGTAAGTTAGCTGTATCTGAAATGCAGAAGTACCCAAGTGGCTATAAGGGGCTCCCCTGCTAAGGGAGTAGACGGGTTAAACCGTGCGAGGGTTCGAATCCCTCCTTCTGCGCCAATGCGCATTGACAACAAAGTTGTAGACAAAAATACCACGCTTGGGAGGAACTTCGTAAGGAAGTTCCTCCCAACATTTTTGTAAAGTCAGACGAGCGTGATTGAATTGCAGGAAATTTCAACATATCGTAGGGCTATATCATGGAAATATCGCTATTTGAGCGTATGGGCGGAACCTATTCAAGAGGGCGATTATTTTCTGCCTGATCTACTCCCACCCGAAAGCATTTCCATTGGTATCCGGGCTCGGCGGCGGAAACACTGCCCGAAAACAAAAAGGGAGCCTGTCTACACCGCCTTGCGGCTCAGTGGCAAGCCGGAAAACCACCTATCCAAAGTTGACGCTCAAACAGAAGAAATGTTTTCTCAGTTTCAGCACGGAGATTTGCAGTGTGCGCTTGTCCACCGTCAGCAGCGGTTTTTTCTTTTCTGCCGCTGGGCAGACTTGGCTTTTACTCTCTCCTATTTAGGCCATCCCAAATAAACCGCAATGAGAACAAACACGGTCCCGAGCGCGGTAAGGATTATAGGCCACCCCTTTTGCTTCCTGCGGGAAACCCCGATTACAAGAAACAACATCCCCAGCAGCATTGACGCAATCATCGCAAAAAATCCCATTTTATTTACTCCTTTCAAGATGGATTACTCTATCATGGCGATTGGCTATGTCCAAATCATGAGTTACAGTAATGATAGTGGTGTTAAACTCCTTGTTCATGTTAAAAAGCAAGGCAACCATTCTTTCTCTGTTTTCCACATCCAGGGATGCCGTAGGTTCATCAGCCAAAATAAGTCGAGGTTTCATGATGATTCCTCTGGCAAATACAGCTCTGGCCTTTTCTCCCCCGGAACATTCAAGAGGTTTCTTTTTTAGTATGTGTCTGATCTCAATCGCACTGATGATCGTATCGAAGTCCTCAATCTCCCCACCCCCCTTTTTGCCAGGACTGGCATAGAGAAACGGCAGTTTGATGTTATCTTCAACCGTCAAAGAGTTAATGAGTGCCGACTCTTGAAGAACAAAGCCAATCCGTTGATTTC
>JAAWHL010000006.1 GCA_022795855.1 Lawsonibacter sp. | reverse complement strand
TTTCTTGGAAGCCACCAAGGATTCCTGCGAAAATTTGCCTTGCCTGGCGGCAAAATTCCCTGCCATTCGGCATACTTCGAGATATTAAACAGGCTCTAAAGCAAAACGAAGTTTTGCGTCAAAAGTTTCTTTTTGATTCTTTTTCTTTCCAAAGAAAAAGAATGAACAACACCCCCAAAGGAGCGTGCCGTCAGATGCTGGAGGAATATTTAACCCGGGTGCGGGACAGGGCGCCGCTGGTGCAGTGCATCACCAATTTTGTGACGGTGAACGACTGCGCCAACGTGCTGCTGGCGGCGGGGGCGTCCCCCACCATGGCCCATTGCCGGGAGGAGGCGGCAGAGGTGACGGAGCACTGTCAGGCTCTGGTGCTGAATCTGGGGGCGGTGGAGTGGCGGGAGGCTATGCTGCTGGCGGGTCGGCGGGCCAACGAGCTGGGGATTCCGGTGGTTCTGGACCCGGTGGGCGTGGGGACCACGTCCCTGCGGCGTCGGACGGCGGCGGAGCTGCTGGACCAGGTGAAATTCGCGGTGATACGGGGCAACGCCTCGGAGATCCGGGCCCTGGCCCTGGGGTCTGCGGGGGGCAGCGGGGTGGACGTGTCCGCCGCGGACGCGGTCACCGAGGAGAACCTGCCCCGGGCGGCGGAGCTGGTCAGGATGCTGGCCCGGCGCACCGGGGCGGCGGCGGCCCTGTCCGGTGTGATTGACGTGATTGGGGACGGGACCCGAACCGCCGTCCTCCGGAACGGCTGTGCCTCCATGGCCCGGATTACCGGCAGCGGCTGTATGCTGGCCGCGCTGACGGGGGCCTTCTGCGCCGCCGCGCCGGAGGAGCCCTTCCTCGCCGCCGCAGCCGCCGCGGCGGTCATGGACCGGGCCGGGGAGCTGGCGGAGGCCCGGCGGCTGAAAAACGGCACCGGAACGGCCACCTTCCGCACCGATTTCATCGACGCGGTGAGCAATCTCACCCCGGAACAGCTGAAGGAGGGACTGCGCTGTGAAATTTACCAGAGATGAGCTGCGCCGGGCCATGCTCCTCTACGCAGTGACCGACCGGAGCTGGCTGAACGGCCGGACCCTGGAGGAGGACGTGGAGGCCGCGCTGAAAAACGGGGTCACCTTTCTCCAGCTCCGGGAGAAGGAGCTGCCCGGCCGGGAGGTGCTGGCTCAGGCCGTCCGGCTGAAGGAGCTGGCCCGGGCCTATCGCGTCCCCTTTGTGGTCAACGACCGGGTGGAGCTGGCCCTGGAGAGCGGGGCAGACGGGGTCCATGTGGGCCAGAAGGACATCCGGGGCCGGGATATCCGGGCCATGCTGGGCCCGGACCGCATCCTGGGGGTCACCGCCAACACCGTGGAGCTGGCCCTGGCCGCGCAGGCGGCGGGGGCGGACTACGTGGGGGCGGGGGCGGTATTCGGGACCTCCACCAAGAAGGACGCCAACCCCCTGACCATGGACCGGCTGCGGGCCATCTGCCGGGCGGTGGACATCCCGGTGGTGGCCATCGGGGGAATCAGCGCCCAAAACATCCATCTTTTGTCCGGCAGCGGCGCGGCCGGCGCGGCGGTGGTGTCCGCCCTGTTCGCCGCGCCGGACATCGGGGCGGCGGCCCGGGACCTGCTGGCCCGGGCCCGGGAAATGGAGGCCGGCCATGGATAAGCGGTACTGTATTTTCGACATGGACGGCACCCTGGTGGACTCCATGCCCTACTGGAAATCCCTGGGGGGCGACTACATCCGCAGCAAAGGCGCGGAGCCGGACGGCCGCCTGAACTGGATGGTGCAGGCCATGACCATGACCGAGGGGGCGGAATACTTCATCCGCACCTACGGCATCCCGGGCCCGCCGGAGCGGGTGGTGGCCGAGATGGAGGCCATGATGGCGGAGCGCTACCGCCGGGACGCGGCGCTGAAGCCGGGGGCGGGGGAGTATCTCGCCGCCCTGAGGGCCCGGGGCTGCCGGCTGTGCGCGGCCACCGCCACCGCGGAGCTCCTGGCCCGGCAGTGTTTCCGGCGGCTGGGGGTGGAGGGGCTTTTTGAATTTGTCCTCAGCTGCGAAACCCTGGGGGTCAGCAAATCCAGCCCCGACGTCTACCTGCGGGCGGCGGAGGGCCTGGGGGCCCGGCCGGAGGAGTGCGCCGTGTTCGAGGACGCGCTGTACGCCGCGAAAACCGCCAAAGAAGCGGGCTTTTACACCGTGGCCGTCCGGGAGGGGACCTACGCCCGGGACTGGCCGGAGCTGTGCCGCCTGGCCGACGAGAATATTCTTGACTGGAGGGAGCTCTTATGACCGTATCCCAGCGCCTCTATCAGGCCGCCCGGCCCGTGTGGCGGGCCTGTCACGCCCACCCCTTTGTCGCCGGCATCGGGGACGGCACCCTGGACGGGGAGAAGTTCCGTTACTTTCTGCTTCAGGACTACCTGTACCTGTTCGACTACGCCCGGGTGTTCGCTCTGGGGGTGGTGAAGGCCCGGGACCCGGAGCTGATGCGCACCTTTTCCGCCAATGTGGACGCCATTCTGGGGGGAGAGATGAAGATTCACCGGGCCTATATGGCCCGGCTGGGGGTCACCGAGGAGCAGGTGTTCGCCGTCACCCCCGCCCTGGCCAACCGGTCCTACACCAATTACATGCTCTCCGCCGCCTTTGCCGGGGGGCCGGCGGAGATTATGGCGGCCATCCTGTCCTGCTCCTGGAGCTATGCGGAAATTGGCGCGGAGCTGGTCCGGAAGAACCCCGCCTGCCTGGAGGACCCCTTCTACGGGGAGTGGGTGCGGGGCTACGCCGGGGAGGAGTACCAGCAGACCAATCAGGGCCTGATTGACCTGGCCGACCGCCTGACCGGGGACTGCACCGAGGCGCAGTACCGCCGCCTGGAGGAGATTTTTGTGGCTTGCAGCCGGTACGAGCTGGGCTTTTGGGACATGGCCTGGAACCTGGAGACGTGAGCCATGCTGGAATTTGACCGGGTGTCCTACCGGTATGACGGCGAGGACTTTGACCTTGTGGACCGCCTCAGCTTCCGGGTGGAGCCGGGGTCCTTTCAGTGTATCGTGGGCCAGAGCGGGTGCGGCAAGAGCACCGTGTTCCGCCTGACCAACGGCCTGCTGTCCCCCAAGTCGGGAACGATTCGGGTGGGCGGGACGGACATCCGGGGCCGGAAGGGCTACTGCGGCTATATGCCCCAGCGGGATCTGCTGCTGCCCTGGCGCACGGTGGGGGAGAATCTGGCCCTCCCGCTGGAAATCATGGAGAAGGGCCTGTCCGCCCCCCAGCGCCGGGAGCGGGTGCGCGCCGCCCTGGCCGAGGTGGGGCTGGAGGGCTGCGGGGACAAAATGCCCGGGGAGCTGTCCGGCGGAATGCGCCAGCGGGCGGCCTTTGCCCGGACCATGCTCACCGGGCGGGACCTGCTGCTGCTGGACGAGCCCTTCTCCGCCCTGGACTTTCTGACCCGCATCTCCATGCAGGAGTGGCTGCTGGAGCAGTGGCAGCGGCACAAAAAGACCGTCCTCTTCATCACCCACGACGTGGAGGAGGCGCTGTTCCTGTCCTCCCGGGTGCTGGCGGCGGAGTCCTCCCCCATCCGGGCCCTGCGGGCCGTCCCCGTCCCCCTGGGCTACCCCAGGACCCGGCGGGACATGGCCCGGCCGGAGATGGCGGAGCTGAAGGAGGCCCTGATTGAGATGCTGAAAAGGGGGACGGAGGGATGAAGAAGGCCTGCAAAAACAACCTGCCCGCCCTGCTGTTCCTCTTTGCCCTGGTGATGGTGTGGCAGCTGGGCGCTATGGGGGTGAACGCCGCCTATATCCTGCCCTCTCCGGTGCAGATCCTCCGGAAGCTGTGGGAGCTGCGGGAGCCGCTGTTCACCGTCCATCTGCCCGCCACCATGGGGGTCACCGCCGTGGGGCTGGGCATCTCCCTGGGGCTGGGGCTGGCCCTGGCCGTGGGGATGGACGCCAGCCCCTTCTGGCGGCGGGCCCTCTACCCGGTGGTGGTGGCCTCTCAGACCATCCCCACCACCGCCATTGCCCCCCTGTTTGTCCTGTGGTTCGGGTACGGCATCTGGAGCAAGGTGCTGGTGACGGTGCTGATTACCTTTTTCCCCATCGCCATCACGGTGTACGACGGCCTGCGCTGCGCCCGGGTGGAGATGATTGAGCTGCTGCTGACCTATGGGGCCTCAAGGCGGGATATCTTCTTCAAAATCAAAATTCCCTGCGCCCTGCCCTACTTCTTCTCCGCCGTGAAAATGGCGGTGCCCATGAGCGTCATCGGCGCGGCCATCGGCGAGTGGCTGGGGGCCCAGAGCGGCCTGGGCTACTTCTCCCGGCGCATGATGACCCAACTGGACGGGGCGGGGGTGTTCGCCCCCATCGTCCTGCTGTCCGCGGCGGCCATGCTGGCGGTGGGGCTGGTGGGCCTGCTGGAGAAGCGCGTGGTGAAGTGGCGGGGAGAATCATAAAGAATTGGGAGGAAAACACTATGAAATTGAGGCGAATTGCCGCCCTGGCCCTGGCGGCAGCGCTGCTGTCCGGCTGCGCCGGAAGGCCCGCCGCCCCTGCGGAGGCAAAAGAGCTGCGGGAGCTGGACGTGGTGCTGGACTGGTATCCCAACGCCCTGCACGCCTTTTTGTATGAGGCCATAGACAAGGGATATTTTCAGGAGGAGGGCCTGAAGGTAAACCTCCGCTTCCCCTCCAACGCCAACGACGCCATCTCCCTGGTGGCGGCGGGCCGGGCGGAGATTGGGCTGTACTATCAGCAGGACGTCATCATCGCCCGGGCGGAGCAGAATGTGCCCGTCAAGTCCATCGCCGCAGTGGTCCAGGCCCCGCTGAACATTGTCCTCTCCCTGGAGGAAAAGGGAATCCGCTCCCCCGCCGACCTGGTGGGGAAGACGGTGGGCTATGCAGGGACCGAGCTGTCCGAGGCCCTGATTCACAGCCTGATGCAGTACGCGGGGGCGGACAGCAGCGGCGTGAAGCTGGTGGACGTGGGCTTTGATCTGATGAGCTCCATGACCACCGGGAACGTGGACGCCACCATCGGCTGTCTGGTCAACCACGAGGTGCCCCAGCTGGAGGAGGAGGGATTCTCCGTCAGCTGGTTTGACCTGGACGACTACGGGGTGCCCTCTTATTACGAGGGGGTCTTTCTGGCCGGGGACGAAATGATTGAACGGGAGCCGGAGGTGCTCTCTGCCTTCCTGCGGGCCTGCGCCAAGGGCTTTGCCGACATGAAGGCCGACCCGGAGGAGGCCCTGTCCATCCTGCTGGCCAACCAGAACGAGGAAAACTTCCCCCTGTCCGAGACGGTGGAGCGCCGGAGCATGGAGACCCTTCTGCCCCTGATGGAGACCGAAGAGGCCCCCTTCCTCTCCCAGTCCGCCGCCTGCTGGCAGGAGAACGCAGACTGGCTGCTGTCCGAGGGGCTGATTGCCCAGGTCCCCGCCCTGGAGGAGCTGTACGCGGAGCTCCCCTGAATCGAACAAAAATTCTATTTTTCTCTTGACTTTACGCCGCTGCTGCCCTAAAATAGAGGGCGAAGAGGGGGGGGAGCGGCGATGGAGCGGGAGAAAACCTGCTGTTTTACCGGGCACCGTCCGGACAAGCTGCCTTGGGGGACGGACGAGTCCGACCCCCGCTGTCTGGCGCTGAAGGCGCGGCTGGAGGCGGAGGCGGAGGCGGCCTGGCGGGCCGGAATGCGGCACTTTATCTGCGGCATGGCCCGGGGGTGCGACCTGTACTTTGCCCAGACGGTGCTGGAGCTGCGGGTCCGCCGCCCGGACGTGACCTTGGAGGCGGCCCGCCCCTGTGAGAACCAGACCGCCGCCTGGCCGGCGGCGGAGCGGGAGCGGTACGAGGCCATTCTGGACCAATGCAACTACGAGACCCTGGTGCAGCACCGCTATGGCCGGGGCTGTATGCAGCGGCGCAACCGGTATATGGTGGACCGCTCGGCCCTGGTGCTGGCCGTGTACAACGGCGAGCCCAAGGGCGGAACCGCGCAGACCCTGCTGTACGCCCTGCGCTGCGGGGTGAAGACGAAGATTCTGGACCCGGAGGAGGAAACGCCGTGAACACCCTGATGCACATCTGCTGCGCCCCCTGCGCCAACCGCCCCATTGCCGCCCTGCGGGAGGAGGGGACAGCGGTGACCGGTTTCTGGTTCAACCCCAATATCCACCCCTACACCGAGTATCAGGCCCGGAAACACACCCTGGAGGACTACGCCGGGGAGATTGGCATGAGGCTGATTGTGGGCGGGACCTACGACCTGCGCTCCTTCCTGCCCCAGGTGGCCGGGGACATCGACGGCCGGTGCGCGTATTGCTACCGGATTCGCATGGAGGCGGCCGCCCGGTACGCCGCGGAGCACGGCTTTGACAGCTTTACCACGTCGCTGCTGATTAGCCCCTACCAGAACCACGCCATGATTTCCCGGACCGCCCAGGAGATGGGGGAGAAGTACGGCGTAGAGTTCCTGTACCGGGATTTCCGGCCCCTGTTCCAGGCGGGACAGGACTTTGCCCGGGCGCACGGATTCTATATGCAGAAGTACTGCGGCTGTATTTTCAGCGAGGAGGACCGCTATCTGGCCGCCAGGCGGAAAAAGGCGGCCCGCCGGGCGGCCCGGCAGGAAGAGGACGGGCAGAGCTGAAAAATAATGTGACAAGCTGTTTCCTGGATGGTATAATGCAGAGGGAGTATCCCACCGCGCATTTTATCAGAGGACATGATGCAGGGGCCGCCCCCTTGGGCGGCCCGGGAAACGAATCGTGTTCCTCTCAGGCGGGCCACCGAGGGCGGCGGCCCCTACGCCTTAAAATATGCGGACAGGACACTCCCTCATGCAGACAGGAGACAGCTTGTCCGCATTTCGGAAAGACTCGGAGAGAGGACCATGAAAGCGGCAAATCAAGACAGCCTCGGATACATCCTTGCGGCCCCAGCGGCGCGAAAGCGCGGTGACGATAAAACAATTCAGAGGAGGCAGGATCACCATGGAACTGAAAAACACCCAAACAGAGGAAAATCTCAAAAAGGCACTTGCCGGAGAGTCCATTGCCCGCAATAAATACACCTATTTTGCGGCGGCGGCCCGCGCCAACGGAGATACCGAAATTGCGGACGCATTTGAGCGGATGGCCCAAAACGAGATGATGCACGCCAAATTCTGGTTTGAACAGCTCTACGGCAAGCCCGGCGATACCCGGGAATGCCTGATGCAGGCTGCCCAGGGCGAATACAGCGAGTGGCACAGCATGTACCCGGAATTTGCCCGGCAGGCCCGGGAGGAGGGGATGGAAGAGCTGGCCGTCATGTTTGAAAAGGTGGCCGCGATTGAACGCAGCCACGAGAACGCTTTCATGACGCTCCTGGCAAAAATGAGTCAAAAGCCGGGGGAGCCCGTTCAGCAGGCCTCCACCCAGCCTCCCGCCCGGAAGCAGAAAAAGGAGGGCTACCGCTGTCAGTTCTGCGGCGCAATTTTCCAAACCCGGCCCGATGTGTGCGATACCTGCCAGGCCATCGGCGCTTTCGACTGCGTGGAGTACTACGAATAAAAAGCCGGTCGCCAAGGTTTTTGGAAATATACAAACAGTAATATTCGGGCTGAAAATTTCATATAGAAATCTTTATGCCCGGCATAAAATACGGAGCGGAGCGGCAAAGGCCGCTCCGCTCCGTTTCTCGTCCCCGCATGTCAAAAAATCCCTTGGAAGTCTGCGCCGTTCAGGCTGCGGACAGGGCACTCCCCCGGAGTCTGCTCTCCGCGCAGGTCCAGGCCGCGGACCAGCCGGCGCAGGGGGAGGATATCGGAGGGCGGGACAGACAGCTCGTCCACCCCCATGCGCAGAAAGGCCTCGGTCAGGCTCCGGTCGGCGGCCAGCCCGCCGCAGATGGCCACCCGGCAGCCGTGCCGGTGTCCGGCCTCCACAGTGTATCCAATCATCCGCAGGACGGCGGGGTGGCGGGGGTCCCGGAAGCGCTCCAGCCTGGGGTCCTGCCGGTCCGCCGCCAGGGTGTACTGGGTCAGGTCGTTGGTGCCGATGGAGAAGAAATCCACCTCTTGGGCCAGCTCGCCGGCAATCATCACGGCGGCGGGGGTCTCAATCATGACCCCCAGCCGGACCCCGCCCGGAGCGGCGCCCTCCGCCTGGAGCTCTGACCGGCAGTCCTCCAGAAGGGCCCGGGCCTCCCGCACCTCCCACAGGGAGGCAATCATGGGGAACAGGATGGAGACGGGACCGAAGGCCGCGGCCCGGAGAATGGCCCGGAGCTGAGTCCGGAAGAGCTCCTTCCGCTCCAGACAGAGGCGGATGGCCCGGAGACCCAGGGCGGGGTTCTCCTCCCGCTCCAGGCAGAGACAGTCCGCCCGCTTGTCCGCTCCGGCGTCCAGGGTGCGGATGACCACCCGCCTGCCCGCCATGGCCCGCACCGCCTGCCGGTAGGCGGCAAGCTGCTCCTCCTCGCCGGGGCACTTCTCCGCGTTCAGATAGAGGAACTCGCTGCGGAACAGGCCGACGCCCTGGGCGCCGTTTTCCAGGGCCAGCGCCGCGTCGGCGGGGCCGCCGATGTTGGCGCAGATCTGGATCTCCCGGCCGTCCAGCGTGACGCTGGGCAGGTCCCGCAGGCCCTGAAGCAGGGCCCGGTCCCGCAGAAGGCCCTGCCGCTTCTCCTCCATGGCGGCCAGCAGGCCGCGGTCTGGGTCAAGATAGAGGCGGCCGCCGCAGCCGTCCAGCACGGCCGTGCGGCCGTCCCAGTCCTCGTCAAAGTCCACACCCGTAAGAGCGGGGATGTTCATGGTCCGGGCCAGGATGGCGGTATGGCTGGCGGCGGATCCGCAGCGGGTGAGAAAGCCCAGCAGCCTGGAGCGGTCCAGCCGGACCAGCTCGCTGGGGGTCAGCTCGCCGGCGGCCAGAATGACGGGCCGGTCCCCCAGCGCGGCCGCTCCGCCCTGTCCGGTGAGAATACGGATGACCCGCCGGGAGATGTCGGTCACGTCGGCGGCCCGGGCCTGCATATATTCGCTGTTCATGGCGGAAAAGGCGGCGGAGAGCTGACGGCCGGCCTCCTGCGCGGCGTACTCGGCGGTAGCCCCCTGGGTCTCCAGAACAGACATGACCGCCTCCAGATAGTCCTCATCCTCCAGCATCATCCGGTGGATTTCAAAAATGGCGGCGCTGTCCTTTCCTGCCTCCGCCAGGACCTGACGGTACAGCCCCTCCAGCTGGGACCCGGCCGTTTTGCAGGCCGCCTCAAAGCGGGCCCGCTCCTGCCCGGGGGCCAGGCGGGAGACGCGGCTGAGCCGGGTCTCGGTCCGCTTCCAGACGCGCAGGGGGCCGGCTGCGATGCCGCCGGACACAGATATTCCGGATACGGTGTGCATAGAGCGCCTCCTTAAAGTCTGTTTAAGGCCTGGCGGAATCCCGGGGAAGGCCGGTTACAGGTTTTCCTGGAAAAACCGCTCCAGGAAGGCGGCGTCGGCCTCCTCGCTGCTGCCCTCCACAGTGACAAGGACGGTGTCCCTCTGCCGGATGTCCAGGCCCATCAGGGCAATCAGCCGGGCGGCGGAGGCGGACGGGCCGCCGGTCTTTCCGATGGTGACGGCGCTGTCCAGCGCCTTGACCGTCTGGACCAGCAGGCCGGCGGGGCGGGCGTGAATGCCCACGGGATTGGTGACGGTGTACTCAAACTGCTTCATGGGAACCCCTCCTGAAAATCAAGTGCCGCCGGCGCGTCCATAGCGCAGGGCAAGCGTCCTTAGTGTCTCCTGAAGCTGGGGTGTCAAATCCCCTTCCCGCAGCCGCCAGCGCCAGTTTTCCCCCAGCGTGGAGGGGCGGTTCATTCTGCTGCGGTTGTCAAGACCCAGGTAGTCCTGCATGGGAATGACGCAGACCGCGGCCTGACTGCGCAGCAGCAGGGCGATAAGCGGCCAGCGCAGCTCCTCCTTGGGGGTATGCCAGTCGCACAGGTAGTCCCGCACGGCCTGCCGCTCTGTTGGGGTGATGCTGTCGAACCAGCCGGCCAGAGTCTCGTTGTCGTGGGTGCCGGTGCAGGCCAGGCAGTGCTCCGGGTAGTTGTGGGGCAGGTAGTCGCGGGCGGAGCCGGTATCCCGGGCGTCAAAGGCGAATTCCAGCACCTTCATGCCGGGAAAGCCGCACTCCCGCACCAGCCGGCGCACCGAGTCGGTGACATAGCCCAGGTCCTCGGCGATGACCGGATGCCGTCCCAGCTCCTCCTCTGCCCGGCGGAACAGCCCGGCGCCGGGGCCCCGCTCCCAGTGCCCGGCGGAGGCGGGCTGCCCCCAGGGGATGGCGTAATACTCGTCAAAACCCCGGAAATGGTCGATGCGGGTGACGTCGTACAGCTGAAAGCAGCGGCGCAGACGGGAAATCCACCAGGAATAGCCGGTCTGACTGTGCCGCTCCCAGCGGTACAGGGGATTGCCCCACAGCTGGCCCTCTGGGGCGAAGCCGTCCGGCGGCACGCCTGCGGCGGCGGTGGGACGGCCCTGGCTGTCCAGCCGGAACAGCTCCGGGTGGGCCCAGACGTCGGCGCTGTCCATAGCGGCGTAGATGGGGATATCTCCGATGATCTGGATGCCCAGGCGGTTGGCGTAGGCCTTCAGGGCGCTCCACTGCCGGAAGAACAGAAACTGCAGGTACTGCTGGAACGCAAGCTCATCGGCCAGCTCCCGGCGGGAGCGGCCCAGGGCGCCCTCCCTGCGCAGGCGGAGCTCCTCCGGCCACATGCTCCAGGGGGCCCCGCCAAAGCGCCCCTTCAGCGCCATGAACAGGGCGTAGTCGGACAGCCACCACCGGTTTTCCTCCACAAATTCCCGGTATTCCGGATCCTGGGCGGAAAAGCGGCTGTGGGCCAGGCGCAGCAGGGGCGGGCGGGCACGGAAGAGCTTTTCATAATCCACCCGGTCCTCCCGCCGGCCGAAATCTGCCCGGTCACATTCCTCCCGGGTGAGAAGGCCCTCGTCCGCCAGCGCCTCCAGGCTGATGAAATAGGGGTTGCCCGCAAAGGCGGAGAAGGACTGATAGGGGGAGTCCCCGTAACCGGTGGGCCCCAGAGGGAGAATCTGCCAGCAGGATTGGCCCGCCCCCTTCAGCCAGTCCGCAAAGCGGTAGGCGCTCCGGGAGAAGCAGCCGATCCCGTACCGGGAGGGCAGGCTGAATACAGGCAGCAAAACGCCGGCGGAGCGGTTCATGGGCGTCGCCTCCCGGTCTGATCAGAATTCCGCTTTAGGTCTGGCTCTATCATACCACGTCTCCCTCCCTCTGGCAAGCCTCGCCGCGCCGGTGGGCGCACAGAAAAACCGCCCGGATCCTCCTCTGAGAATCCGGGCGGCAGCCGCTTTACAGGGCGGATTTGATGCGCTCCACGGCCTCGGCGGTGGCCTGGGCGCCGCCGAAGGCGGTCAGGCGCACGTAGCCCTCGCCGCTGGGGCCGAAGCCCGCGCCGGGGGTGGAGGCCACGTTGGCCCGGTCCAGCATCAGGTCGAAAAACTCCCAGGAGCCCATGCCGCCGGGGGTTTTCAGCCAGATGTAGGGGGCGTTCACCCCGCCGAAGGTCTGAAGGCCGGCGTCGGCCAGCCCATCCCGGATGACCTGGGCGTTTTTCTGGTAATAGGCAATGGCGGCCCGGGTCTGCTCCCGACCCTGGGGGGTGTACACCGCCGCGGCGCCCCGCTGGACCACGTAGGGCACGCCGTTGAACTTGGTGGACTGGCGGCGGTTCCACAGGGCGTTGAGACTGGCCCCATCCCGCTCCAGCTCCATGGGCACCACGGTGTAGGCGCAGCGGTTGCCGGTGAAGCCGGCGGTCTTGGAGAAGGAGCGGAACTCGATGGCACAGGTGCGGGCCCCCTCGATCTCAAAGATGGAGTGAGGGATATCCTCCTGGGTGATGAAGGCCTCGTAGGCGGAGTCGTAGAGAATCACCGAGCCGTTGGCGTTGGCGTAGTCCACCCAGGCCTTCAGCTGCTCCCGGCCCGCCACCGCGCCGGTGGGGTTGTTGGGGAAACAGAGGTAGATAATGTCCGCCTTCTCCTTGGGAGGCGCGGGGGCAAAGCCGTTTTCCTCCACGCAGGGCATGTAGACCAGCCTGCTCCAGCGGCCCAGCCGCTCCTGATACTCCCCCGCCCGGCCGGCCATGGCGTTGGTGTCCACATAGACGGGGTAGACCGGGTCGCATACCGCCACCACATTGTCCGTGCCGAAGATGTCGCCGATGTTGCCGCAGTCGCTCTTGGCCCCGTCGGAGACGAAAATCTCCCGGGGGTCCATGTGCACGCCCCGGGCCTGGTAGTCGTTCTGGGCGATGGCCTGGCGCAGAAAGTCGTAGCCCTGCTCGGGGCCGTAGCCGCGGAAGCCCTCGGCGGTGCCCATCTCGTCCACCGCCCGGCGCATGGCCTCGACCACCGAGGGGGCCAGGGGCTGGGTTACGTCCCCGATGGACAGGCGGATGATGTTTGCGCCGGGGTGGGCGGCGGAGTAGGCGGAGATCCGCCGGGCCACCTCGGAGAACAGGTAGCTGCCCGGCAGCTTGAGATAGTTTTGATTGATTTTTGCCATGAAAAAACACTCCTTCTGATGGAAAAACAAAAACATACTGCCATTATCCATCAAAGGGGGGGGCTTGTCAATGGGGAAATACACAAAAGAAACAGCGGCCAGGGACTGTTTGAACATTGTCCATACGCCCAACCGGCGGGCCTTTTGCCGCCATACTTCCCCGATTTTTCTGGAAAGACATCCAGGATTCCTGCGAAAAATCGGCCTCGTCCGGCAGCAAAATCCGCCGCATTTGGTCCTATTTCCATTGTTCAAGCAAGGCCTAGTCCGGCCACTCCCCCTCGTAGACCGTGACGGCGGGGCCGGTCATGAGAATGTGTCCGCTGCGCTCCTCCCAGCGCAGGGAGAGCGCCCCCCCCGGCAGACAGGCGGAGAGCGCGTCCCCCGCGCCCAGGCGAACCCGGGCGGCGGCAAAGGCGGCGCAGGCCCCGGTGCCGCAGGCCAGGGTCTCGCCGCTGCCCCGCTCCCACACCCGCAGAGAGAGCCCCTCCGGACCGAGCCGGGCGAACTCCACGTTGGTCCGCCCGGGAAAGTGGGGGTCCCGCTCCAGAACGGGGCCTGCGGCGGCCAGGTCCGCCGCCTCCGGGTCGGAACAGAAGACCACAAAGTGGGGGTTGCCCATGGAGACGGGAACGCCCTCCCAGGCCCTCCCCCCCGCCGGGAGGGACAGCGGCGGGGAGACTTCCGGACAGCCCATGTCCGCCGTGACCGACTCCACCCTGTCTCCGCTGAGGTGGAGCCGGATGGCCCGCGGGCCGGCGGGAGTGTCAATGAGCAGGCTGGTTTTTCGGGTCAGGCCCCGGTCGTATACATATTTTCCCAGACACCGGATGCCGTTGCCGCACATCTCCCCCCGGGAGCCGTCGGCGTTGTACATCTCCATGGAGAAATCCCCCCGGACCCCGGGCCCCACGGCAATCAGCCCGTCGGCCCCCGCCCCGAAGTGCCGGTCGGACATGGCGGCGGCCAGCCGGGACAGGTCGGGCGGGGGAGAGGAGGAGAAATCAAGATAGAGATAGTCGTTGCCCAGACCCTGCATTTTGGTAAAGCGCATCCTTCCGCTCCTTTCTGCGGCCCGGCGGGCCGCAGTTAAGAATATGCGCCGGAGGGGAGGGCTATGAGGGGAAGCGCCGGAGGGGAGAAGACAGGGTGCGGCAGACCGTTACCGCCTCCATGAAGGGGGCGGGCCCCCTGGGCAGGGCTCTGACCTTCTCTGCCTCCTTCTCCAAGGAGATTTCCGCCCTGGGCGGAGGCGTGCTGATTTCTGGCTTTGTGACATCCGTTATTGCTTCCTCCGCCGTCTGCATGATGCCCACCGCCGTGATCTTCATTTTGGGCGGCATGTTTATGAACGTCCGGCCTCTGCTGGCGCCGATCATGTTTCCCGTCGCGCCCATGACGGGAGAAACCACTGGAAAAGCGGTAAAGCTTATGGTACTATTTATCATAGCGCTGACCCTGATGCCCCTGATTTCGGTCTGTTTCCGGCCCCGCCCCTGCGGGTGCTGTGACGGCCGGAGGGACTTGAGAAGCGTATTTGCAGCCCCAAGCGGGGGGAAGGAGATTCTGCATGGAACTGCAGCAGCTGCAATATTTCCGCCGCATGGCGATGCCCCAGAATATGAACCGCAGTGCGCAGGCGCTGCACATTTTTGAGGAGGGGAGAAGAGGCCGTAAGGCCCGGGCGGAAAAAGGGAAGGACCCTTTGCGGAGGAGCGGAGCGGAATGAGGGCGGCGGCTGTGATTGCGGCGGCGGGGCGCTCCTCGCGGATGGGGGAGTTCAAGCCGCTGATGGTTCTGGACGGCGAGACGGTGATCGGCCGGATTGTCCGCGCCCTGCGGGACGCGGGCGCGGAGGAAATCGTGGCGGCGGCCGGGTACCGGGGCGGGGAGCTGGAGCGTTGCCTGGCCCCGCTGGGGGTGCGGGTGGTCCGGAACCGGCGCTTTAGAGAGACCCAGATGTTCGACTCGCTCAAACTGGGAATCGCCGCCTTGACCGGCCCCTGGGACGTGCTGTTTTTGCTGCCGGGGGACGTGCCGCTGATTCGGGCCGGCACCCTGAGGGCCATGATGGAGCAGCCGGGGCAGGCGGTCAGGCCGGTGTGGAACGGCCGGGGAGGGCACCCGCTGATGGT
Organism: Lawsonibacter sp.; assembly: GCA_022795855.1. Classification (GTDB taxonomy): domain Bacteria; phylum Bacillota; class Clostridia; order Oscillospirales; family Oscillospiraceae; genus Lawsonibacter. The sequence continues at coordinate 40,922 of JAAWHL010000006.1, read as the reverse complement.
GCGCCCTGAGGGGCTCTCCGGACTGCTGGACTACCGGGGCCCGGACGGACTGAGGGGGGCGGTCTCCGCACGGGGGCTGACGGTCACGGATTTTCCCGTGGAGGACAGAGGGTGTACCCTGGACGCGGACACCCGTGAGGACTGGGAGGAGATCCGGGCCGTTCTGCACTGCGGTGAAAAACAGCGGACAGCGCCCCAAAGACCGGGGGCTGTCCGGGAAGGATAGGGCGCAATATGAGGAATCAGGAGTTTTCGGAGATTTTGCAGGAGCTGGAGCGCAGCGGGGAGGCGGCGATGGAGCGGACGGCGGATGGAAGGACCTATGTCCGGAGGTTTACCCGGCCGGAGCGGCTGATTCTCCTGGGGGCGGGCCACGTCGCTCAGGCGGCGGCGGAGCTTGGGGCAAAGCTGAACTTTGCCGTGACGGCGGCGGACGACCGCCCCGAGTTTGCGGATGCCGCCCGGTTTCCACCGGGAACCGAGGTGATATGCGGGCCCTTTGTGCCGGTGATTCAGGAGAAGCTGCGCATCTGCGGCCGGGACTATGTCTGTATTCTGACCCGGGAACACCGGTGGGATCTGGAGTGCCTGCGGGCCGTTTTGTCCGGGGAGATGCCCTTCTATCTGGGGCTGATGGGATCCAGGCGGCGCACCGCCGCCCAGCTGGACCGGCTCTGCGGCGAGGGGTTTGCCCCGGAGCTTCTGGAGCGGATTCACACGCCGATTGGGCTGCCGATCCGGGGGGCGACGCCCGCCGAAATCGCCGTATCCATCGCGGCGGAGCTGGTTTTGGAGCGGAGGTCCCGGCCGGCGGAGGGGGACGCGCTGGAGCGGCGGGACACGGACGAGGCTGTGCTCCGGTGTGCGGCGGAGGGAAGCGCCCCCCGGGCGCTGATTCTGGTGCTGGAAAGCGAGGGCTCCGCGCCGGCCGGGGCGGGGGCTATGATGGCGGCGGACGGCGCCGGCCGCACCTTCGGAACGGTGGGAGGGGGCGCGGCGGAGGGCGAGGCGCTGAGAAGGGCGCGCCGCCTTCTGGGCACCGGCGGCCGGGAGGTCTTCTCCGTCAGTCTAAAGGGGGAGGACGGAATGGAATGCGGCGGCGGGATGAAGCTGTGGGTGGAGGACCTGCCCCTTCAGCCGCCGGAGGGGGGACGGCGGTGTACGCGGTAGCCGCTGTCATACCCGCCGCTCCGGCAAACGACCGCGCCAAACCAGCAGAAGCGGTGGCAGAGCCCGCAGCGGGTACAGAGGCTGCTGTCAATGATAAAGGCCGCGTCGATGGCCCCCGCGGGGCAGCTGCGCAGGCATTTGCCGCAGCCCACGCATTTGGCCGGATCAATCCAGAACCGGGGGCTGCTGTCGGACCGCTGTATTTCCATGGCGCTTATTCCTTCCGGTAGGGTGTGCCATCCAGGGGCAGGGAGGTGCGCAGCCTGCCGTCCAGGGCCCGGTAAGCGCCGGCCAGGGCGGCGGGGGTGGGGATGCAGGTCAGCTCGCCCAGGCCCTTGGCGCCCAGGGCCTGCTCCAGGGGACTGCGCTCCACCAGAATGGCCTCCACCTCGGGGGCGTTCTGGGCGGTGGGAAAGCCGATGGAACCGAAATTTTGGGGGGAAAGGCCCCGGTCCGGGACAAAGCGCTCGGTCAGGGCGTAACCGAAGGACATGACCACGCCCCCCTCAATCTGCCCCTCTGCGCTTGCGGGGTGAATGGCGCGGCCCACATCGTGGGCCGCCGTGATTTTTTCTACCCTGCCGTCCGGACCCAGGGCGGCCACGTGGGCGGCATAGCCGTAGGCGGCGTGGACAGTGGGGGCGGCGGAGGCGGAGGGGGCCTCGGTTTTGGCCTCGTACTCGCCGCAGAAGGCCTCCCCCTCCAGCAGGGCGAGGGCTTCCTCCGGGCCGCAGTCCAGGCCGGCCAGCCGGTCCCTCAGCTGAACGGCGGCCCGCCGGGCGGCCTCCCCGGCCAGAACGGTCAGACGGGAGGCAGTGGCGGTGCCGGTGTCGGGGGAGCGGTCCGTGTTCTGAGCGGCCCAGCGGAAGTGCCTTCCCTCCAGCCCGGATACGGAGGCGGCAATCTGAAGCAGGGCAATTTCCGCCCCCTGCCCCAGCCTGCTGGCGGCGGACCAGAGCCAGACGTGGCTGTGCCGGACCTCCAGGGTGCAGCGCCCCACATCCCGCAGGCCGCTGCCGGAACCGCAGTTTTTCATGGCGCAGGCGATGCCGGCCGCCGGGGCGCGGTCATATGCGTCCTTGACGGCCAGCAGGGCCTCCCGGATGGCGGTGGACCGGTCGGCGATTTGCCCGTTGTACAGGGAGTCGCCGGGGGCCACCGCATTGAGGAAGCGGATCTCCCAGGGGGAGAGGCCGGCTTGCTCTGCCAGAAGGTTCAGGTTGGACTCCACGCCGAAGCAGGTCTGGGTGACGCCGAAGCCCCGGTAGCCGCCGGAGGGCGGGTTGTTGGTGTAGACGGAGCGGCCTGTGATTTCCACGGACTGATAGCGGTAGGGGCCGGGAGCCATGGAGCAGGCCCGCTCCAGCACCGGAAGGCCCAGAGAGGCATAGGCCCCCTTGTCCGCGGTCAGGTCGATGCGCAGGAAGGTGAGCCGGCCCTCCCGGTCGCAGCCGCTCTCCACCTCCATACGCATAGGGTGCTTCTTGGCGTGGATACGCAGGCTGTCCTCCCGGGTGTACTGGAGAAGCACCGGCCGCCCGGCGGCGCTGGCCAGCAGGGCCGCCTGGATCTGGATCAGGACGTCCTCCCGGCCGCCGAACGCGCCGCCCACAGGACAGCCCTCCACCAGAATGCGCTCCTGGGGCAGGTCCAGCGCCTGGGCGATGAGGGAGCGGGTCAGGAAAATCCCCTGGTCGGCGCTGCGGATAATCAGCCGGTCCCCGGCGGGGATGGCTGCGGCAGCCTCGGTCTCCAGAAAGCCGTGCTCGGCGAAGGGAGTCTCGTAGACCTGACGGACCCGGCAACAGGTGGCGGCCCGGGCGGCCTCCGGGTCGCCCCGGCGGATGACAGTTTGGGCGTAGAGGCTGCCCTCCGGGTGGAGCCGGGGCGCGCCGGGCCGGAGAGCCTCGTCTACAGAGAGGACAGGGGGGAGAATCTCCCAATCGATCCGGACCAGCTCCAGGGCCCGGCGGGCCAGGCCGGGGGAGGAGGCCGCCGCCAGGGCGACGGCGTCGCCGGAGAATAAAATCTCCTCGCCCGCCCCCACCAGCACCGGCCAGTCCCCCCGTCCGCTGCCTACGGCCCGGCGGCCGGGGATATCCCTGGCGGTCAGGACGGCGGCCACGCCGGGCAGGGCCAGGGCGGCGGAGGTGTCGATGCTCCGGATGCGGGCGCGGGGGACTCCGGCGGTGCGCACCGCCCCGAACAGGGCGCCCTCCGGGATATCGTCGGCCGCGTAGGCCAGCCGGCCCAGGATTTTGTCCCTGGCGTCCGGGCGCTCGGGGGAGCTGCCCACGGCCAGCGGAGGGAGCGGGGGGATGGGGGCTCCGCCGGCCAGCAGGTCTGCGGCGGTACGCACCGCCCGGAGGATGCCGGCGTACCCGGTACAGCGGCACAAGTTGTGCTTCAGCGCGGCGCGTATCTGGTCCGGAGAGGGGGCGGGCACGCGGTCCAGCAGGGCCTTGGCGCTCATCAGCATCCCGGGCAGGCAGTAGCCGCACTGCACCGCGCCGGCCTGAGAGAAGGCGTAGGCGTACACGTCCTGCTCCCGGGGGGAGAGCCCCTCTGCGGTGAGGATGCGGGCCCCCTCCAGCCGCTCCAGCCGGCAGACGCAGGCCCGGCGGGCAAGGCCGTCCACCAGCACGGTGCAGGTGCCGCAGGCCCCCTGCATACAGCCGCACTTCACCGAGGTGAGGCGCAGGCGGTCCCGCAGGAAAAGCAGCAGATTTCCGGTGTCTTCTGTCTGAATCTGGCGTCCGTTGACCCAAAACTGTACCAAAACGATCCCTCCAGACGGCAAAAGAAAAGATCTTGAATTTAGAAAAAAAGTATGCTATACTGATTCGCACAGGCGGCGGGCATTTGCCGTCCTAGAAATATATTACATATCGGACGGGCGGCGCGCCAAGGGACATGTCAGAATTCTATCATCTTTTCCCGAGCTTTGCAATCAAAATCTGCGGCCGGGGCCGGACCTCCGGCGGCCGGAGGAGGGAGAGGGCGGATTCTGACCGAGGACAGGAAAGGGAGGATACAAAAGATGAAACGGAAACTGGCACTGGCACTGGCACTGGCGCTGGGCCTTACCCTGCTGCTGGGAGGCTGCGGCGAAAAAAAGCCCGGCACGGAGGGGCCTGCGCAGGCAGGGACGGATCCCTTCTCCATCGGCGTGGCGGTTCCCCTGACCGGGGCGGGCAGCAGCGCGGGCAAGATGGAGGTGGTGGGCATCACCATGGCGGTCAATGAGATTAACGCCGCGGGGGGCGTGAACGGCAGGGAGCTGAGCGTGAACCTGGTGGACACCGCCGGCGACCCCAAGGAGGCCGCAAACGCCGTGCGCAAGCTGGTCTCCGAGGGGGTGCTGGCCATCGTCGGCCCTCACTACAGCGGAGAGGCCGAGGTGACCTATCCCATCGGGGACGAGCTGAAGGTTGTCCAGATTGCCCTGGCCTGCTCCAAGCCCGGCCTGTCCGACGGCTACGTATACGGGTTCCGCAACGTGGCGGCGGAGGACCAGATCAGCGCGAAGGTACTGCCCCGATGGGTGGAGGATTACGGAATCAAAACCGTGGCGATTATCACCGATGTGAAGGCCTCCGTAGCCAAAAGCCTGGGAGAGGATATCTATCCCCCGATTTTTCAGGAGCTGGGTGTGGAGGTGCTGACTCTGAACGACCCTATTACCTATCAGACCGGGGACGTGGACTTCAGCGCCCAAATCACAAAGGCCAAGGCCCTGGGGGTGGACGGAATCGCGCTGGGCTCCCTGGCCGGAGACGCGCTGAATCTGATTGCGGAGGCCAGGGAGCAGGGCCTGACGCAGCCCTTTGTAGGCGCGGCCCCTCTGCTGGAGGGCGAGCTGGAGAAGAAGGGCGGAGAGGACGTCCAGGGCACCTACTCGGGCAGCGTGTTCTGCCTGACGGACGACAGCGAGCGGGTGCAGGAGTTTGTCCGCAGTTACCGCGCCCTGGCGCCCGCCATGTACAGCGAGGTCAGCTCTGATCCGCTCCACTACTGCGCCAACGCCTACGACGCGGTGTATATGCTGGCCCAGGCGATAGAGGAGCAGCAGATTTCCGGCGGCAGGGACACGCTGGAGGCTGACCGGACCAAAATCCAGCAGCACCTGTCCGGCCTGAAGGATTTCGACGGAATTGACAGCCGCGGGTTTGACGAGACCAACTGCGGCATAAAGGACATCTATGTGCTGAAAATCCAGGGGGACCAGTGGGTGAAGGCGGAGTGACGGCCCGCCGGAGAGAAAAACAAATGGCAGGCGGCAGGTGTTGTTTGTGCTGGCACAGCAGTTGTTGAACGGATTGTTATTGGGCAGCATGTACGCCCTTCTGGCCATCAGCTATACGCTGGTGCTGGGGGTGCTGGATATGCTGAACCTGGCCCAGGGGGAGATTCTGACGGCAGGCGCCCTGACGGCCTGCTCGGTGCTGAGGGGGACGGGCAGCCTGCCCCTGGCGCTGGGGGCGGCCGTGCTGACCGGCGCGGTGCTGAGTCTTTTGGTGGAGTACTTCTGCTTCCGCCTGCCCCGGGGGGACACCCAGGTAGTGACCACTATCGCCATGGGGATGGTGCTTCAGAACGTCTGTACGGAAATCTGGGGCTCCGAGCCGCTGAAGTTCCCGCGGCTGGAGTGGGGTTTCCGGCTGTCCCTGGGCCCGCTGTCCCTGAACGGGGGACAGATTGTCCTGCTGGCCCTCACTGCGGCGATGATGCTTCTCCTGTCGGCGGTGATTGACCGTTCCCGGTTCGGGCGGCAGATTCGGGCCATGGCCAGCAGTACAAAGGCGGCCCGGGTGGCGGGAGTGGATATACGCGCCGCCACGGTCAAAACCTTCGCCCTGTCCGGCCTGATTGCGGGGGTGGCCGGGGTGATGGCAGGCATCGAGTTCACCAGCATCACCCCTTTCATCGGGGGCGCGGTCGGGGAAAAGGCAATGGCCGCCATGGTCATCGGCGGAGCGGGGAGCGCCCTGGGAGCAGGAGCGGCCGGGCTGATTTTGGGCGTGGCGGAGATTCTGTGCGTGGGCTATTTGGGCGCTCAGTATCGGGAAATCATCATTTTCCCCCTGCTGATTCTTTTCCTGTGCCTCAGGCCCTCGGGCCTGTTCCGGAAAGGAAGGGTGGACCGGGCATGAACGTATATTACATGGGCATCCTGGCCAATCTGGGAATCAACCTGCTGGGGGCGCTGAGCGTGTACGTCATCCTGTGCAGCGGCCAGATTTCGGTGGGAAACGCGGGGTTCATGGCGGTGGGCGCCTACTGCGCCGCAATTCTCAGCACCGGATGGGGCCTGCCCATCTGGGTCGCCATCCTGGCCGGAGGCGCCCTGGCGTCAGCCTGCGGCGTGCTGGTGGGTGTGCCCGCCCTGCGGCTCCAGGGGACGTACCTGGTCATTGGAACCATCTCCTTTTCCGCCATGATTCGCTCCCTGGCGCAGGTGCTGGAGATTACGGGCGGGGCCGCCGGCTTTCGGGGAATCGCCCGTATGGAGGTTTGGGAAATCTTCCTGTTTGTTCTGCTGGTGACGGCGATGCTGTATGGGCTGGAGCGGACCCGGATGGGCCTGTCTATCCGGGCGGCGGCGGCGGACAGCCGTGCCGCCGCCAGCGTCGGCACGAACGTGACGGCGCTGAAGGTGTTCTCCTTTGCGCTGGGGGCGGGCATCGCGGGCCTCGGCGGAGGGTGCTACGCCCACTGGGTGCAGTATATCGAGCCGGGGGACTTTTCCACCATGGTGTCCACCATGATGGTGCTGGCGGTGATTCTGGGAGGCCGGACCCGGCTTCTGGGGGTGGCCACCGGAGCGGCGGTGTTTACCATCCTGCCCGAGCTGCTGCGGTTTGCCTCCACGTGGCGCATGGTTGTCTATGGGATTCTGGTGATTCTCATTGTCATCTACCGGCCGGAAGGCCTGGTAGGGCGCAGACGGAAAAAAGGGCGGAAGCGGCAGGGGGGAGAGGAATGCTGAAGCTGGAAGGGGTGACCCAGCGGTACGGCGGGTTCTGCGCCCTGCGGGATGTGAGCTTCCAGGTGGCGGACCGCTCGGTCACCGGCCTGATTGGGCCCAACGGGGCGGGCAAAACCACCCTTCTGAACGGAGTCACCGGGCTGAATCCCCTGACGGCGGGCAGTGTGAAGCTGGACGGTACGGAGCTGAGGGGGCTGCGCCCGGATAAAATCGCCCGGATGGGGGTCGGCCGGACCTTTCAGAACCTGCGGCTGTTCCAGAACCTGACGGTTTTGGAGCACCTGACGGCGGCGCAGAGCTGCCGCCTGGGTGCGGCGGAGCAGCTGTTCCCCAGCCGGGCGGCGGAGCGGCGGCGGAGGGAGGAGGCATACGGGATCCTGGAGTATCTGGGGATTGCCCGCTTTGCCGGCGAATATGCCCCGGAGCTGTCCTACGGCGACTGCCGCCGGGTGGAGCTGGCCCGGGCGCTGGCCGCCTCGCCCCGTCTGCTGCTGCTGGACGAGCCGGGTGCGGGCATGAACGAGGAGGAGTCCGCCGAGATAGCAGAACAGATTCTGGGGATTCAGGAAAAGTTTTCCCTGATGATTCTGCTGATTGAGCACGATATGAGCATCATCCGCCGCTGCTGCCGGCAGGTGGTGGTGCTCAGCGGCGGGGTCAAGCTGGCGGAGGGCAGCTTTGAGGAGATTGCGGCCAATGAAGAGGTGAAAAAGGCCTATTTAGGAGAGGACGACGATGCTTCTGGAATTGCGTGACCTGTCTGTGTGCTATGGCCGCATCCAGGCTGTACGGGGGGCAAACCTCCGCCTGGAGGCCGGGGAGATTGTGGCGGTGCTGGGGGCCAACGGCGCGGGAAAGAGCTCAATGCTGGGGGCGGCTGCGGGACTGCTGCCGGTGGAAAGCGGGCGTATCCTCTATGAGGGACGGGACGTGGCCGGCTGGGGGGCCTGCCGTATGGTGCGCAGCGGGGCCTGCCTGGTGCCGGAGGGGCGCTATGTAGTGGGGGACATGTCCGTGGAGGAAAACCTGCTGCTGGGAACGGTCAGCCGCCGGCAGCGGGACAATCTGGACGGCATTTACCGGCTGCTGCCCATGCTCAAAGAGCGGAGGGGACAGCAGGCGGGGCTGCTCAGCGGCGGGGAACAGCAGCAGCTGGCCATCGGCCGCGCCCTGATGTCAGACCCAAAGCTGCTGTTTATCGACGAGCCCACTCTGGGGCTGGCTCCGAAGACGGCCCGGCAGGTGCTGGAGCTGATTTGCGCGCTGCGGGCCCAAGGAAAGACTGTCCTGCTGGTCGAACAGAACGTGCGGCAGGCCCTGCGGATTTCCGACCGGGTTTACCGGATGGAAAAGGGGCGGCTGGAGGAGCGGGGCGGAGAAAAAACTGTACAAAATGACGGGACAGCATTTTGCGATTTCTAACAAAAAAATTCCCCGCAAAAGAAAAGAATTGACAAATATATTGCATAAAGGTATGATTGATTCAGTACATACGGCGGCTCCGCTGAGGCCCGGAAAACCAGCGGAACAATGTGCCGGGACAGACAAGGAGAGAGGAAATGGCGGAGCTCATGCTTTCCAGCATTAACGGCACACGGACCATCAATTCAGAGACTTACGCAGGACAGACCTATAACCTGCTGAGGACGGCGATTCTGAAGCACGAGCTGAAGGAGGGGGAGGTCTACTCCCAGGACCAGGTCAGCGCCATGCTGAACATCAGCCGCACTCCGGTGCGGGAGGCCCTGCTGGCCCTGCAGAAGGAGGGCTATGTCCGCTTCCTCCGGGGCCGGGGCTTTGAGGTGGTCGCTTACGACACCAAGGACGCGATGAATATTGCCGAAACCCGCCTGATTGTGGAGAAGGCGGCGGCCCGCCTGGCCGCGCAGCGGGTCAGAGAAGAGCAGATTTTGACCATGGAGAAGAATCTGAATATGCAGCAGGTGTGCGTTGAGAACAAGAATATGTTCGACGTTCAATTTTATCTCCAGCTGGACGACTCCTTTCATTTGCAGATTCTGGAGGCCAGCAGCAACAACCACCTCTATAAAATCACCGAGGATATGCGCAGCCAATGGATTCGCGTGGGCTATTCGATTTTGCAGTACAGCGAGAACCGCCTGGATATTTACCATGAGCACCAGAAAATTTTTAACGCCATCAAGGCCCGGGACGGCGAAGCGGCGGAGCAGGCCATGGAGCTGCACATGAGCAACACCCAGAAGCGGCATCTGGCCAAGGGGAGCGGCTGAGGGCTGGCGGAATAGGGGGCCACCTTCCTTTTTCAAGGGGGAGAAGGGAGGCGCCGGAAATTAAATATGTTATATATCACATATAAATAGCAGATAAAAGAAAAAACGGATAAGGATAGGAAGTATTATCCAAAATTGAGAGATATAGGCGGAATAAATTGGGCAAAGGGAAGAACCTGAGAATAAATATATTACATATTTCATGAAGAGGAAGGAATTTGAAACATGAAGATGGAATTTCAGTTGCAGACACAGACGGGGAGCGGCCCGGTTTCCCTTCAAGTAGACGAAATATACAACGTCGGCTACGCGGGGAGAGATCAGGAGGTAGTGCGCAGACACGTGGAGGAGCTGGCGGAGATGGGCGTCGCGGTGCCCAAGCATGTGCCCACCATCTACCCTGTGTCCTCCACCAGCCTGACGACAGCGGAGGAGGTGGAGGTCACCCACGGGAAAACCTCGGGAGAGATTGAGTTTGTGCTGTTTCTGACCGGCGGCAGACAGTACCTGTCGGTGGGCAGCGACCACTCCGACCGGGCGCTGGAGGCGTTCAGTGTACCGATGGCAAAGCAGATCTGCCCCAATCTGACCGCCGGCGTGGTCTGGGACATGGATGAGGTGGCCGGCCACTTTGACCGGCTGGTGATGCGCTCCTATGTGACCAGGGATGGGGTGCGGACTCTGTATCAGGAGGGCCGGGTGGACGAGCTGCTCTCTCCGGAGCAGCTGATTGGCGCGGTAGAGCAGCATCTGGGGCGCAGGTGCGAAAACGCCGTCATCTACTCCGGGACCCTGCCGACCAGGGATGGAATGATTTACGGAGAAAAGTTTGAGTATGAGCTGGAGGACCCCGTGCTGAACCGGAGGATGGCCTCCGCCTACCGACTGAGGCTGCTGCCCGCCCCCAGGGAGTGACGCTCCGTCCCGGCGGAAAACAGCAGGCTGTCACGTAATCCGCTTGCCTGGTCCCCTTCCGGCGGCCACAAGAACGGCCGGAACGGATTTCAAGGCAAGTAAAAATTAAGGAGGATGAACATGAAGGATCAAGAGTACGACCAGATTATCCGGTCTCTGTCCTGGTCCGCCGGACCCGGCTGCCACGGGGGCTGCGGCGTGGACCTGTACATCAAGGACGGAAAGCTGGAAAAGGTGGAGGGAGTGGAGGACCACCCCTACAACATGGGAACCCTGTGCCCGCGGGCGTTGGCAATGAAGGAGTTCATCTATCACAAGGACCGCATCACCAGGCCCCTTCTGCGCACCGGAAAGCGGGGGGAGGACAAGTGGAAGGAGATCTCCTGGGACGAGGCGTATGACTACATCGAGAAGAACATGCGCGCTCTGGCGGAGAAGTACGGCCCGGAGACCATGGCGTTCATTCAGGGCACCGGCCGGGACGCCGGCGGATGGCTGTGCCTGCTGGCCTACAACTACGGCTCCCCCAACTGGATTCAGAGCCTGAACGGAAACGCCTGCTACCACCCCCGGCTGAACTCCATGAAAATCACCATGGGGGACTATGTGGCCCCGGACGCCTCGCAGTTCTGCGACAAGCGGTACAACGACGAGAGCTGGAAGCTGCCCGACGTGTACATGGTGTGGGGACAGAACCCCGTGGCCACCTGCAACGACGGCAACCACGGCCACTGGATTATCCACTGCGCCGAGCTGGGGTCAAAACTGATTGTCGTGGACCCCTGCTACACCTGGCTGGCCTCCCGCGCCGCGGTATGGCTTCAGCTGCGCCCCGGAACCGACGGCGCGCTGGCCCTGGGGATGCTGAACGTGCTGATAAACGAGGAGCTCTATGACAGGGAGTTTGTGGAGAAATGGACCTATGGCTTTGACAAGCTGAAGGAGCGGGTGCAGCAGTACAGCCCGGAGTGGGCGGCAGAGGTCACCGGCGTCCCCGCCGAGAAGATCCGCCAGGCCACCCGCATCTATGCCGAGGCCAATCAGGCCGCCCTGCAGTGGGGCGTGCCGGTGGATATGGCCCCCGAGGGGCTGACCGTGGCCACCGCCATCAGCTACCTGTGGGTGCTGACCGGCAACGTGGACAATCCCGGCGGAATGGCCATCATCAAAAACGCCTTCGGCGTGACCCCCTACCCCATGAGCCAGGACTCCATTATGGAGATGTACGGCGACGCCATGCCCCCCGAGCAGCTGGGCAAAAAAATCGGCGGCGACGAGTTCCCCATCGCCAAGGAGTTCCACTGGCGGGCCCACGCGGACAAGCTGGTGGAGGCCATGGACACAGGCAAGCCTTATCCCGTGAAGGGCGCCTGGATTGCCGGCACCAACTTCCTGTGCGGCGCGGCCAACCCCCGCTACTGGATGAACGCCTTTTTGAAGAACGAGTTCAACGTGGTGGTGGACCTGTTCAAAACCCCCACCGCCATGGCGCTGGCCGACATCATCCTGCCCGCCGCCACCTTCCCCGAGCGGGAGGGCGTCCGCGCCTGGTGGACTCCCCTGTGCGCCCAGCGCAAGGCCATCACGGTGGACCAGTGCCGCAGCGACGGAGAAATCTGCTTTGACATGGCCAAGCGGATGAACCCCAATTTTAAGTGGGAGACCATGGAGGACCTGTTCCGCTTCTGGCTGGAGAAATCCGGGGTCACCCTGGAGGAGCTGCGGGAGAAGAGCTGGATCTCCCCGCCGGACGGCCACCCCACCAAGCCCTACTACCGCTATGAGAAGGGCCTGCTCCGTCCGGACGGCAAGCCCGGATTCAACACCCCCACCGGGAAGATTGAGCTGTACTCCACCCACTTTGAGCGCTGGGGCTACGACCCCCTGCCCTCCTACACCGAGCCGGTGTACAGCCCCGTCAGCACGCCGGAGCTGGCCAAGGAGTACCCGGTGATTCTGAACACCGGTTCCCGGGTGGTGAGCTTCTTCCACTCCGAGCACCGGCAGATCAAGTCCCTGCGCAACATGGAGCCCTATCCCGCCGCCGAGCTCCACCCCGAGACCGGGAAGAAGTACGGCATCAAGGACGGCGACTGGATTTGGATTGAGAACCAGTTCGGCAAGGCCAGGTTCAAGGCCCGCTTCCGGGAGGGCCACATGAAGGACCTGGTAATGGTGCAGCACAGCTGGTGGTTCCCCGAGAAGGGGCCGGAGACCCTGTACGGGGCCTTTGATGCCAACGTCAACCTGCTGATTCCCAACGACGTATACAGCAAGACCGGATACGGCGGCAGCCACATGAAATCCGTCCTGTGCAAGATTTACCCCGCCGAGAGCGGAATTGAGGGCATCTATGAAGGAGGAGAAGCGTAATGAGCAAGGGACTGTTGATCCGCTACGACTGGTGTACCGGATGCAGAAGCTGCGAGGCCGCCTGCCGCCAGGAGCACGGCTTCCCCGCCAACGTGTACGGCATCAAGGTAGAGGAGATTTTTCTGAACAAGGGGCAGACCTTTAACAACGTGCCCATCCCTACGGACCTGTGCGACATGTGCGCGGAGCGGGCGGAGGAGGGTAAGCGCCCCTCCTGCGCCCACCACTGCATGGCCCGCGTCATCGAGTACGGCGAGCTGGACGAGCTCAGCCGCCGGGCCGAGGAAATGGACGGAAAGGCGGTTATCTGGCGGCCCAAGGCCAAGCCGGCCGTCAACCCCCAGGACGGCGGCCCTCTGTACTGAGATTGGGAAAAACAGTCTGAAGAAGAGAGGAGGAGATTCCCAAATGCCCAAGCAGATGCATGAGTTTTTTGACCCGCGCAAAACGGAGGGGTTCCAGTGGAGAACGCCGGAGAGCTATCAGAACGGGGAGGGCGGCGTCCAGGAGATGATTGTCACCGAGGACAAGGAGACCGGCGTGTTCACCCGCTTCCTGAAGTTCGAGCCGGGCGCCAGCGGCAAGGGCACCCTGACCCACGAGTGCTGGGAGGAGGTCTACATCATCGAGGGGCCGCTGGTGGCCGAAGGCCAGGTCTATGAGGCGGGGACGGTGGCCATCCGGCCCCCCGGAATGCCCCACGGACCCTTTTCGGCGCCCGAGGGCGCGCTGACCTTTGAGGTCCACTACTATTCCAAATAAGGGGGAAACCGCGATGAGTCAATTCAGCCCGAAGTTTCTGGAGGAGCTCCAGACCTACGACCCCCAGCTGTATGGGACGGCGTCCGGCGTGGTGGACATGGCCTACGCCCCGGGGGCGCTGGACACCAAGAGCAAGCTGCTGATTGCGGTGGCGCTGGACGCCCTGTCCGGATCCCAAGGCGGGGTGGCCTCCCTGTCGGCCCGGGCCCGGGCGGCCGGGGCCTCGGAGGAGGAGATAAAAGAGGCGGTCCGCATGGCCTATTACATCTCCGGCATGAAGGTAATCCAGGCGGCCGCCGGCGCCGCGAACTAGCGGCGGGGAGTGGAGGAAACATGAAATTTGCGTGTATCCAGCTGGCCGCCTGGGACGGGGAGAGCAAGCGGGACAGGATGGAGCGGGCCTCCTCCTACCTGGAGCGGATCGCCGGTGAGGCGGACCGCCCGGTCCAGGTGATGCTCCCGGAGATATGGGGAACCGGCTTTTTCGGGTTTGACCGGTACTATGAGCAGGCGGAGACCGACCGGGGAGAGACCTACGACCTGATGTCCTCCTGGGCCAGGAGGCTGAACTGCTATGTACATACCGGCAGCTTTGTGGAGCGGGAGGGGGAGAGCTGCTACAACACCTCTCTGCTGCTCGCCCCCAACGGGAGCGTGGTGGGAAAGTACCGGAAAATGCACCTGTTCGGCTACCGCTCCCGGGAGGCGGAGCTGCTCCGCGGCGGAAATCAGGCGGGCGTGTGGGACACCGAGTACGGCCGGGTGGGGCTGTCCACCTGCTACGACCTTCGGTTCCCCGAGCTCTACCGCCTGATGGTGAACCTGGGCGCGGAATATTTCCTGGTCAACTCCGCCTGGCCGCTGGGCCGGCTGAGCCACTGGCGGCTGTTCAACCAGGCCCGGGCGGTGGAGGACCAGTGCTTCCTGATTTCCTGCAACGGGACGGGAACCCAGAACGGCAGCCAGCTGGCGGGACACAGCATGATAGTGGACCCCTGGGGGGAAATCCTGGAGGAGGGGGACACAGAGGAAAGAATTGTTATGGGGGACGCAGACCCTGAGCGAATCAGAGACAACCGGGAACATTTTTCCGCACTGAGAGATAAAAAACTTTGCTGAAAAGAAAAGGAGACGAAAAAATGAAAAAAATTATCAGCCTTGCGCTGGCTTTTGCTTCGATGCTCTCCCTGGCGGCCTGCGGACAGAAGGAGCCGCCTGCCGCGCCCTCCGCTCCCGCGCCCTCCGTCTCCGCCCCTGCCCCCAGCGGGGAGGCCGACCTGACCCAGGGGGACTCCTACGTAATCCGCGTGGCCCACTCCATGACCGACCAGTCCTCCTACCACAAGTCGGTGGAGCAGGAGTTCAAGTCCGTGATCGAGGAGAAGACCGGCGGCCGCATCACGGTGGAAATTTACCCCAGCTCCCAGCTGGGCGGCGAGCGCCAGGCCTTTGAGAGCGTGGGCATGGGCACCATCGAGATGACCCTGGTCAACGGGGCAAACGTGGCCAATGTGGACTCCAACTACGCTATTTTCGACTTCCCCTTCCTGTTTGACACCATCGAGGCTGCCTATCGCGCCTGCGACGGCGAGGTGGGCGACGCCCTGAAGGCCTCCATCCAGAACTACGGATATGTGACGCTGGGCCTGGGCGAGGTGGGCTACCGCTACATCAGCAACAGCGTGCGCCCCATCACCACGCCGGCCGACCTGAAGGGCATCAAGCTGCGCTGCATGGAGAACCCCATCCATCTGGCCACCTGGGAGGCGCTGGGCGCATCTCCCACGCCCATGGCGCTGAACGAGCTGTTCACCGCCATGCAGCAGGGGACCGTGGACGGCCAGGAGAACCCCCCCGCGATTATCTACGACAACAAGTTCAACGAGGTCAACGAGTATCTCAGCGTCACCGGCCACGTGTTCCACGCCCTTTGCTATGTGGTGAACAAGGACTGGTTTGACGGCCTGAGCGAGGCCGACCAGGCTCTGATTGCCCAGTGCGGCGCCAATGCGGCCCTGAAGCAGCGGGAGATTATCACGGCCGACAACGATGTGGCCATGGAGGCCATGGAAAAGGCCGGCATGAAAATCAATTACCTGGACGAGGCCGGACTGGACGCCTTCAAGGAGGCCACCGCCGGCGTGATTGAGCAGTATGCCAACTGGGTGGAGCCCGGCCTGATTGACAAGGCGAAGGCCTGCAACGGCTGATTCCGGACGGCAGCCTCAGAAGCTGTACCAATCGCCTCAGCACGCATCTTTGTGGCCGAAATCGCCGCTGGCTGCGTGAAAAAATTTTGCAGTACATCCAGCATTCCTGCAATTTTTTGCCTTGCCAGCAGCCATTTCGCCCCGCAAATCTGCGCGCTCAAGGCCTAATGGTACAGCTTCTCAAACCGAAGAGATTTCCATGACAGAGGGCGGGGCCCGCAGCAGGCGGAACCCCGCGGCGGGGTTCCGCCCTCCCACGAACCTGGCAGAAAGAAGGAAATAAATGAAAGTACTGCGGTTTCTCGACGACCATCTGGAGGAATACCTGCTGATTGGGAGCTTCTTTGTCACCGTAGCCGTGATTTTCGCCCAGGTCATTTTCCGCTATGTGCTGCGCAGTCCCCTGACCTGGAGCGAGGAGCTGGCCCGCTATATCTTTGTGTGGCAGATTTGGCTGGGGGCCTCCTACGCGGCTAAAATCAACAAGCATATCAACATCACCGCAGCGCGGGAGAAGATGCCCCGGCGGGTACAGATTATTCTGGAGGCGGCGGTGCTGGTGATGTGGGCCGCCTTCGCCGTGTTCATGGTGGTGAAGGGCAGGGATGTGATTGCCTACATTCTCAAAAGCAGACAGCGCACCCCGGCCCTTCAGATTCCCATGGCGGTGCCCTATCTCTCGGTGCCGGTGGGCTGCGCCCTGATGGCCTTCCGCATTGCGGAGAACTTTTTCCGGGCTGTCCCGGACTGGAAAGCGAGGTGGGCGGCATGACAGAGGTAATCGTGCTGTTTCTCCTGCTGGCGGTGCTGATTGTCATCGGAATGCCCATCGGCGTCTCCTTGGGCGTGGCCACTACGGTGGTCCTGGCCTCCATGACAAAGCTGTCCCTGAATATCCTGCCTCAGAACGCGTTTACCGCCCTGGATTCCTTCCCGCTGATGGCGATCCCCTTCTTTATCATTGCGGGGAACCTGATGAAAAGCGGCGGAATTGCCAAGCGCCTGGTGGACTTCTTCAACGAGCTGATAGGCTGGGTAGCCGGCGGCCTGGGCATGGCTACCACGGCCACCTGCATGTTCTTTGCGGCCATTTCCGGCTCCGCCAACGCCACCACCTCGGCGGTGGGCTCGTTCATGATTCCTGCCATGAAGGAAAAGCATTACGACGAGAACTTTGCCGCAGCCCTGTGCGCCGCCGCAGGCACCATCGGCGTGATTATCCCGCCCAGCGTCCCCTTTGTGGTATACGCGGTGATTGCCAACGTGTCCATTGGGGATATGTTCCTGGCCGGGATTCTCCCCGGTGTGCTAATCGGCGCGGTGCTGATGATTATGTGCTTCTTTGTGGCCAAAATCAATCACTACGGCGGCAGCGGGATGAAGTTTTCCCCAAGGCGGCTGCTCAGGACCTTCCTGGACTCCTTCTGGGCCATTATGACCCCGGTCATCATCCTGGGCGGCATCTACGGCGGTATTTTTACCCCCACCGAGGCCGCCGTTGTGGGGATTGTCTACTCCTTGATTGTGGGCTTTTTCATCTACCGGGAGCTGACAATAAAGGACCTGATTCAATGCTTCCGGGACACGGCCCACTCCAGCGGCGTGATTCTGTTCACCCTGGGCCTGGCCATGTCCTTCGCCTACTTCCTGACCATGCAGCAGATTCCGGCCAAAATCGGCGCGGCCCTGGCGGCGGTGTCCAGCCCGGTGATTACCCTGCTGATTATCAATGTGATTTTGCTGGTGGTGGGCTGTTTCATTGACAACTTCTCCGCTGTGGCGATTCTGGCCCCGATTTTTGTCCCCATTGTGAAGAGCTTCGGGATGGACCCGGTGCATTTCGGCGTGATGATGACGGTGAACCTGGCCATCGGCTTTGTGACGCCGCCCTACGGCGTCAACCTGTTTGTGGCCTCCGCCATCTCCAATCTGCGGGTGGAGGGAATCATCCGCAGGATCTGGCTGATGATTGGCCTGATGATTCTGTGCTTGATGGTCATCACCTTCTGGGAGCCCGTCACTATGGGTCTGGTCTACGCATCCCGGGAGGCCGCCGCCGCGGCTCTGGCGGGCTGATGCTTCGCCTATTTTGCTGCGGCGCTCCCGCAGTTGACAGCCCTCTGCTTTTGTACAATAAGAAATTGATTGCTGTCCCCCCTCCGGGAGGCCCCGGAGGGGGGACAGCCCGGCGGACGGAAGAGGGGGGATGACGGAATGAATACGGTAGGGGCCGCTCTGTTTGCCGGAGGCAGGAGCCGGCGCATGGGACGGGACAAGGCGCTGCTTCCCCTGAAAGGGGCGCTGTTTCTGGACCGAATCATGGCGGAGCTGGCGGAATTTGACGAAAAACTGCTCTCGGTCGGGGAGGCGGACCGGTATGCGGGAGCCTACCCCGGCTGGAGGCACATACCGGACAGCCGCCCTGGCTGCGGCCCGCTGGGCGGGCTGTGCGCCGTGCTGGAGGCCTGCGGATCCGACGCGCTGGTGGTGGTGACCTGCGACATGCCCCTGTACCGGGCGGAGCTGGGACGGTGGCTGTGCGGCAGATTGGAAGAGCCCTGGGATGCGGTGGTGCCCGCGGCGCCAGACGGAATTCATCCCCTGTGCGCGGTGTACCGGAAGCGGAGCCTGCCTGCGCTGGAGCGCTGCCTGCGGGAGGGGGAGCGCCGCCTGCAAAGCGCCCTGAAGCGGCTGCGGGTGCGGTATCCGGATGCGGCGGGGCGGCGGGAGATGCTCTGCAACATCAACACGCCGGAGGAGTACCGGGACCTGCTGCGGCGGGCCGGATATTGAGAGTCAAACAACATATTGTCTTCGAGTCCCGGCGCCTAAAGCGCCTGCCATGGAGCCGGGACCGCGGCCGGAGACGGCCCAGGGGCGTACCGGAAACGGAACGGCCTTCCGAATTTGAAAAGAAGACGGAATACAGGAACCGGGTGGGAACTGCTCCGCCCGGGGCGCTTGTGTCCGCTTCTGCGATTGCCGGAACGCGGGCATTTTCTTTGCCCGCGGCAGAGCGGAAAGGATGGAGTAATTGATGACAGCAGGAAAACGTTTCATTGGTCTGGTGGGCTGTGTGCTTCTGGCCCTGACAGCGGCGGGGTGCGGGAAAAATCCGCCGCGGGAGGGCGCCTCCCCTCAGGGGAGGACGGAGCTGACCGTCTTTGCCGCCGCCTCGCTCACCGAGACGCTGACGGAACTGGGGGAGCGCTATATGCAGGAGAACAGCGGGGTCCGGATTGTATTCAATTTCGACTCCTCCGGCACGCTGAAAACCCAGATTCAGGAGGGGGCGGAGTGCGATTTGTTCCTTTCCGCCGCGCAGAAGCAGATGGACCAGCTGGACAAGTCTGCGAGCCGGGAAGAGAACCCGGAGGGCCTGGATTTTGTGCTTGAGGAGACCCGGCTGGATCTTCTGGAAAATCAGGTGGTTCTGGTGGTCCCTGAGGGCAGCCCGGCGGGAATCGCCTCCTTTGAGGACCTGATGACCCGGCTTGAGCAGGGAACGGCGCTGATGTCTATGGGAAATGGGGATGTGCCGGCGGGGCAGTACACCCAAAGGATTTTGGAGTACTTCGGCCTGAACGAGGAGGAGCTGGCCGGAAGCGGCGCGATTACCTACGCCTCCAATGTGAAGGAGGTGACCGCCCAGGTGGCGGAGGGGGCGGCGGACTGCGGCGTAGTCTACCGGACGGACGCTTTTTCCGCGGGCCTGACGGCGGTGGACGCGGCGGAGGCGGAGATGTGCGGCCGGATCATCTATCCGGCGGCGGTGATAAAGACCACGGCCCATCCCGAGGAGGCGAAGGGATTCCTGAAGTATCTGACCGGCGAAGAGGCGGCGGCCGTTTTTGAGAGCGTGGGCTTTACGCCCGTCCGCTGAATGCGCACGGCCTGCCGGAGAGGAGGGGAGGCATGGACTGGTTTCCGCTGGCAAATTCACTGCGTATTGCCGCCGTCAGTACGGGGGTCACCTTCTTCCTGGGGATTCTGGCGGCCTGGCACGCCGCCCGTCTGCCCCGGGTGTGGAAGGGAATCCTGGACGCGGCGCTGACCCTGCCGCTGGTGCTGCCCCCCACCGTAGTGGGCTATCTGCTGCTCCGTCTGCTGGGGCCCCGGCGGATACTGGGCGCTTGGGCGATGGAGGCGTTTGGGGTCAGGCTGACCATGAACTGGCAGTCCGCCGCTCTGGCCACTGCGGTGGTAATTTTCCCCCTGATGTACCGCACGGCCCGCGGGGCCTTTGAGTCCTTTGACGAGAACCTGGCCCGTTCCGCCCAGACCCTGGGCTTGTCCGACGCCTATATCTTCTGGCGCATCCGGATGCCCTGCTGCCGCCAGGGGATTCTGGCCGGCGTAGTGCTCTCCTTTGCCCGGGCCCTGGGGGAATACGGCGCCACCAGCATGGTGGCGGGCTATACGCCGGGGCGCACCGCCACCATCTCCACCACGGTCTATCAGCTGTGGCGCACCAACAACGACGCGCTGGCCCTGCGGTGGGTGCTGCTGAATCTGGCGATTTCATCCGCGGTGCTGCTGGCGGTCAACCTGCTGGAAAAAAGAAGCGGAGCGGGTGCGGAAGGGAGGCGGCGGTAGGATGTCAATCGCGGTACGGCTCATCAAAAGCCTGGGGGGCTTCCGGCTGGAGACGGAGCTTGAGGCGGGAAACGAGACCCTGGCCCTGCTGGGCGCCTCCGGCTGCGGGAAGAGCATGACCCTTCAGTGCATCGCCGGAGTTGTGCGGCCTGACCAAGGAACCATCCAGGTGGACGGGGAGGTCCTGTTTGACGCGAAACGGAAAATAAATCTTCCGCCCCAGAAGCGGCACACCGGCTTGATGTTTCAAAACTACGCCCTGTTTCCCCATATGACCGTTTTGCAGAATATTCAGGCCGGGGCGGCGGGGGAGCGGGACGCCGCCCGCAGAAGGCAGACGGCCTTTGAGCTGCTGGAGCGGTTTGGATTGGAGGACCTGGCCCGGCGCTGTCCGGCTCAGCTGTCGGGAGGACAGCGGCAGCGGGCGGCTCTGGCGCGGGTGCTGGCATCAAAGCCCCGGATTTTGATGCTGGATGAACCCTTTTCCGCCCTGGACAGCCACCTGCGCTTTTCCATGGAGCAGGAGATGCGCAGGGTAATCCGGGAGTTTGCCGGGACGGTGCTGCTGGTCTCCCACGACCGGGACGAGGTGTTCCGCATGTCGGACCGGATTGCGGTGATGGGAGAGGGCCGGGTGGAGCGCATTGGCACAAAGGAGGAGGTGTTCCGCAGCCCCGGAACCCGGAACGCCGCTGTTCTGACCGGGTGCAAAAACATCTCCCCGGTTCAGCGCCTGGACTGCGGCCATATCTACGCCCGGGATTGGGGCGTGGCCCTGCGGACGGACCGTCCCGGGGAGGGGGCGGACTGGGTCGGCCTCCGAATGCACGGCATTCGTCCGGGGGAGGGGGAGAACTCCTTCCTGTGTACGGTGGAGGAGGTGGTAGAGAACCCCTTTTCTTACACCGTGATGCTGCGGCCCGACGGGAACCGCTGCCGGGTTCCCATCGGCTGGGAGCTGGACAAGAAGACCTGGGAAAAAATCCGGGGCGGGCGGCAGAGGGTCTGCCTGCCGCCGGAGGAGCTGCTGCTGCTGAAAGGATGAGGAATATGGAGTATAAGCCGGACTATCTTACGGCCCGGAACCTGCTGCTGGAGCTGGCTGTCCCGGCGGGGACGGAGCGGGTGCCCCTGCCCCGGTGCGGAGGGCGGGTGCTGGCCCGGGATTTGACGGCCGGAGAGGCCGTACCCCCCTTTGACCGCTCCGCCTACGACGGCTATGCCCTCCGGGCGGCCGATACGGCGCAGGCGGGCGGGGAAAGGCCCGTCACTCTGCGGATCCTGGGGGAGGTGCCCGCCGGCGCGTGCCCCTCCGCGGCGGTGGAGGCCGGGACGGCGGTCAAAATCCTGACGGGCGCGCCCATCCCTCCGGGTGCGGACACGGTGGTGCCCTTTGAGCGCACCCGGTTTGATGAGAACAGCGTGACGGTGTCTGCCCCTCTGAAGGCAGGGGGAAACATTGTCAGGCGCGGGGAGGACGCGGCCCAGGGGGCGCTGCTGGTCCGGGCGGGGGACGTGCTCGACCCCGCGGCGGCGGGAACACTGGCCGCCCAGGGAGTCTGGGAGCCCCTGGTTTACCGCCTGCCGGAGGTGGGGATTGTCTCCACAGGGAACGAGGTGGTGGAGGCGGACGGGGATCGGACGGAGGGGAAAATCAGGAATTCCAACCGCTCCTCCCTGGAGGCCGTACTCCGGAAAAACGGCTGTCTGCCCCGGTATCTGGGCCTGGCGGGGGACAGCCTGGAGGCGATTCGGGCGCGGATTGAGGAGGGCCTGGAGCGGTGCGACGCGGTCATACTCACCGGCGGCGTCTCCGTGGGGGACTATGACCTGACGCCGGCGGCCATGGAGCGCTCCGGGGTGGAGCTGGCGGTCCGGGGAGTGGCCATGAAACCGGGGATGGCCTGCGCCTACGGGGTGCGGGACGGGAAGCTGGTCATCGGCCTGTCGGGCAATCCGGCCTCCTCCCTGATGAACTTTTACGCGGCAGTGCTGCCCGCCCTGAAAAAGCTGGCCGGACGGAGGGAGGTGCTGCCCCGGGAAATCACTGCCGCAGTGGCCGGAGGCTTTCCCAAAAGCAGCCCCATGACGCGGTTTCTGCTGGGTACGCTGGACCTGTCCGACGGGACCGTCCGGGTGCGCCTCCCGGGGCGGCAGGGCAACGCGGTGCTCACCGGGGGGATCGGGTGCGACGCGGCGGTCATCGTGCCTGCGGGCAGCGGGCCGGTGGAGGAGCAGACCAGACTGAGGGGGTTTTTGCTGTGAAAAAAATTCAGGTGGAGCAGGCGGTGGGAATGCCCCTGTGCCATGATATTACGGCCATGCGGGACGGCTTTAAGGGGGCGGCCTTCCGCCGGGGGCATATCATTGCGGAGGCGGACATCCCGGAGCTGCTGAAGCTGGGCAAGCGCACGGTGTTTGTCTGGGAGGAGTGCGCGGGAGAGATTCACGAGGAGGACGCCGCGATGCGGCTGGCGGCCATGACCCCTGTGGAGGGGGCGCACTGCACGCCCCCTTCGGAGGGGAAGGTGCTCCTGATTGCGGACGTGCCGGGGATGCTCCGGGTGGACACGGAGCTGCTGAGGCAGGTCAACTCCATTCCGGACCTGACCGTTGCCGCCCTGCCGGACCACTACCCGGTGGAGCCGGGCAGCCGGCTGGCCTCCATGCGCATCGTCCCGCTGGTGACCCGGGAAGAAAATATCCGCCGGGCGGAGGCGCTGTGCGCCGGGAAGAGCCTGCTGCGCCTGCGCCCCTATCGGGAGCGGAGCGCGGGGGTGATTATCACCGGCTCGGAGCTCTACTCCGGGCGGGTGAAGGACCGGTTTGAGCCGGTGGTCCGGGAGAAGCTGGGCCGTTACCCCGGCCGCATTCTGGGGGCGTCCGTCTGCGACGACAATCTGGAGATGATTGTGAACGCGGGGCGGGAATACCTGGACCGGGGAGCGGACCTGCTGATCTTCAGCGGCGGGATGTCGGTGGACCCGGACGACGTGACCCCGGCGGCCATCCGCGCCCTGGGGGCGGAGGTGGTCTCCTACGGGGTGCCGGCCCAGCCGGGAAACATGACCCTGGCGGCCTATCTGGGCGGCACGGCCATCCTGGGGGTGCCCGGGGCGGCGGTCAGCCTGCCCGTCACCATGTTTGACGTGCTGCTGCCCCAGATTTTCACCGGGGACAGGCTGACCCGGGAGGAACTGATTCGTCTGGGGGAGGGCGGACTGTGCCAGATGTGCCCGTCCTGCCATTTCCCCAACTGTACCTTTGGACGGTATTAGGGCCTGTTTGAAAATTGTCAATACGCCCAACCGGCGGGCCTTTTACCGCCATACTTCCCCGGTTTTTCTTGGAACCCACCCAGGATTCCGGCGAAAAGCCGGCCTTGTCTGGCAGTAAAATCCTCCGCGTTAGGTCATATTTCTATTTTTCAAACAAGGCCCGGAAGGGATCGGATATGAGAGACGGATATGGGCGGGAAATCCGCTATCTGCGCCTGTCGGTGACGGAGCGCTGCAACCTGCGCTGCCGCTACTGTATGCCTCCGGAGGGGGTGTGCAAAAAGCGGCGTGAGGAGATGCTGACCGAGGATGAGATGATCGGGGCGGTGGAGGCTGCCGCCGGCCTGGGCTTTCGGAAGCTGCGTATTACGGGGGGCGAGCCCCTGATTAAGAAGAACATCCTCTCCCTCTGCCGCCGCGCCGCGGCGGTGAAGGGAATTGAGGAGCTGTGCGTCACCACCAACGGCCTGCTGCTGCCTGAGCTGGCGGCCGGACTGCGGGCGGCGGGGGTGCGTCGGGTCAATGTGAGCCTGGATACCCTGGATCCGGACAAATATGCCTTTATGACCCGGGGAGGGGCGCTGGAACAGGCTCTGCGGGGGCTGGAGGCCGCCCTGTCCGCCGGCTTTGAGCGGGTGAAGGTCAACGCGGTCCTGATTGGCGGGTTCAATGAGGACGAAATCGGGGCGCTGGGGGAGCTGACCCTCCGGTATCCGGTGGATGTGCGCTTTATCGAGCTGATGCCCATGTACGGCGGCGGGGACTTCGGCCGGGAGGCCTATCTGCCCTGCGGGGCGGTTTTGGAGCGGTTCCCCCAGGCCCGGGCCCAGCCGGAGGACGGCGGAGTGGCGCGGCTGTACCGCCTGCCGGAGGCCATGGGGAGCATCGGCCTGATCAGCGCGGTCAGCGCCCACTTCTGCGGGCTTTGCAGCCGCATCCGGCTGACGGCGGACGGTAAGCTGAAGCCCTGCCTCCACTCCGGGGAGGAGTTCCCAATCAAGGGGCTGGAGCCGGAGGAGGTGCGGGAGCAGTTCCGGCGGGCGGTGGTCGCCAAGCCCCGGTGCCATGAGGAGCTGTCCTTTCGCCGGCGCAGCCGGGCCGGAAGAAGCATGAACCGGATAGGAGGATGAGTGTGGAGGGGATTCCTGTTGTGGCTTTTTCCGCCTATTCCGGCACAGGAAAGACCACGCTGATTGAGAAGCTGGTGAAGAACCTGAAGGCCAGGGGGGTGAGGCTGGCGGTGGTCAAGCACGACGGGCACCACTTTGAGCTTGACCGGGAGGGGAAGGACTCCTGGCGTTTCACCCGGGCGGGGGCCGACGTGACGGTGATTAGCTCCCGGGAGCAGACGGCTTGGATGGAGCAGAGGGAGCTGACCCTGGAGCGGGTGCTGGCCCCCATCCGTGCGGTGGACCTGATTCTGGTGGAGGGATATAAGAACGAAGACCTGACCCAAATCGGGTTGTGCCGGAGGGAGACGGGGAAAGGGTTTCCTTCTGACACCAAAAGGTATTGCGCGGCGGTTACGGACTGGGACGGGGCTGAGCTGGGCATACCCTGTTTCGGATTTGAGGAAATTGACAGACTGGCGGAGTTTATTATGGAAAACAAAAAGGATTTTACCCATTTCAACGGCCAGGGCAGGGCGAAAATGGTGGACGTGGGGGAAAAGGCGGAAACCCGCCGCACCGCCGCGGCCGCCGCCCGGGTTCTGGTCAGCCGGGAGACTTACGGGCTGATTCAAAGCGGGGGAATGAAAAAGGGAGACGTGCTGAGCGCGGCCCAGATTGCCGGGGTCATGGGGGCGAAGCGGACGTGGGAGCTGATTCCCATGTGCCACCCCGTCCAAACGGACGGAATTGACCTGAGCCTGACCCTGGATGAGGAGCGCTGCTCGGTGGAGATTCAGGCCGTTGTCAGCTGCCGGGGCAGGACGGGCGTGGAGATGGAGGCGCTGACCGCCGTCTCCGCGGCGGCGCTGACGGTGTACGATATGTGCAAGGCGGTGCAGCGGGACATGGTGATTACGGACGTCCGCCTCCTGCGCAAGTCGGGCGGAGTCCACGGAGATTTTTGCCGGGAGGAGGACGGGACATGAACAATCAGGCGGCGGTGATTACCGTCAGCGACAAGGGAGCCAGGGGAGAGCGTACCGACACCAGCGGACCGGCCCTGGCCGCGATGCTGGAGGGGGCCGGTTGGGAGGTGGTCTGCCGGTCGGTTGTGCCCGACGAGACCGAGCGGATTCAGCAGGAGCTGCTCCGGTGCGCCGACGGGCTGGGGCTGGCCCTGGTGCTGACCACCGGAGGGACCGGGTTTTCTCCCCGGGACGTCACCCCGGAGGCCACCCGGGCCGTGATTCAGCGGGAGACCCCGGGCATTCCGGAGGCCATGCGGGCGGAGAGTATGCGCGTTACCCCCCGGGGCTGTCTGTCCAGAGGGACGGCGGGAATCCGGGGCAGGACGCTGATTGTCAATCTGCCGGGGAGCGAGAAGGCCGCCCGGGAGAACCTGTCCGCGGTGCTGGACGCGGTCCGCCACGGGGCGGAGATGATATGCTCCCAGGGCTCGGCGGACTGCGCCCAAACGGACGCTCCCCCCGCCCGCAGAAGCCCCTCCATGGACGGCTGGCTGAGGGAGGCCAAACAGGATCCCGCCTGGGAGCGGGTAGGGATGTACCTGATTCACAACGGCGTGGTCCGCAGGACCCCCAGGGCTCAGGTGCGCCTGGGGGAGGAGAACGCCGCACCGGTGGCGGGAATGCGCTTCTCCTATGACCGGGAGAAGCTGGACGCCGCGGTGGAGGAAGTCAGGCGGCTGGAGGGCGTGTATTATGTCCGGGTGTGGCTGAACGAGGGCCGTTTGGCAGTGGGGGAGGATATCATGTATGTGCTGGTGGGGGGCGATATCCGTTCCCATGTGGTGGGCGCCCTGGAGTTTCTGGTGGGAAAAATCAAGAGCGAGGCTGTGACGGAGACAGAGCTCACAGAGGCGCACGGAACGTGAGAAACCGGCCCAGGAGGCCGCAAAACGCCCGCCGCAAACCCAGGTTTGCGGCGGGCGTTCTATCTTTGTCAGCGCAGGGTGACGAAGCCGGAGGAGAGATAGCCCTCCCCGGCAGAGCCGGAGGCGGCGGGGTAGCGCACGCGGAGCCAGCCGCTGTCCAGCTGCTCCAGGACGACCAGGGGGACGCCGGCGGCCAGCTGGTCCACAGCCGGATACTCGGTGCCGGGGCCGGAGCGCACGTTCAGGGCGGTGACGCCGGCGGAGACGGAGCCGGACAGGGGGGCGGGGGGACAGCGCACCGCGCAGGAGGCAGACAGGCCGTTGCAGGAGGCGGTGACGACGGCCTCCACCTCATCCGTGCCGGTGTTCAGGTTGGTCACCCGGCCGTCCGGGTCCACGCAGGCCGCGCCGGAGCCGCCGGTAACCGTCCAGGAGACCTGTCCGGAGACTCCCTGGGGGCCCAGGACGGCGGCGAGCTGGAAGCTGTCGCCGGGGGAGAGGGTGACGTCGCTGTGGCTGAGGGTGATGCTCTCCACGCCGGAGGAGTCGATTCCGCCGGGCTGGCCGGGGACGGCCGGGATGGAGGAGGAATCGTAGTGCCCCGTATTGTACAGCAGTACGGCCATTTCGGCACGGGTCAGGTCATTCTGCGGGCGGAGCACGCCGCCGCCGGTTCCCACAAGCCCGTTGTACACCAGAGAGGCGGTGTGCTCGGCGGCCCAGGAGGCCAGGCTGCCCTTATCCTGGAACTGGTCCAGCACGGACAGGGGGGCGGGGAGGGGGCGGATCCCCATCAGGGGCAGGGCGCGGTTGAAGATGGTGAAGGCCTGCTCACGGGTGACGTTGATGCCGGGGGAGAAGGTGCCGTCGGCCATGCCGGAGGCCAGGCCGTTCTCCTGGGCCCAGGCGATGGCGGAGGCGTAGTAGTCAGTGGGGAGCACGTCGGGGAAGTCCACCTCGGAGCTGACCGGCGGACTGCCGGCGGCCCGGTGGAGCATCAGCAGGAAGTCGCCCCGGCGGATGGGCAGGTCGGGGCCGAAGAGGCTGGGGGAGATGCCGCTGACCAGCTGATGCTCGTAGCAGTACTCCACCGCCTCATAGGCCCAGTGGGAGGAGTCCACATCGGAGTGCAGGTCGCTCAGGGAGACGGGGATGGTCCGCGTCAGGCCGCCGGCGGAGGCGGTGATGGAGCCGGACAGAGAGCCCGTGCCCGACGGGGCGGCGGTGAAGAGGCCGTTTTCGTCAATGGTTCCCACGTCCCCCTCGACCGCCCAGACCACCAGGGAGCTGTCCCGCATGGCCGGACGGGACCAGTAGGAGCCCTGGGCGTCCAGGGCGATTTGCTCCCCGGGCTTGACGGACAGGGCGGACAGGGTCTGGTCGGAGCCCTGGCGGGTGACGGTCAGCTCGGTCAGCTCATCCACCACGTGGACCTGGGCTGTGCCCCGCAGGCCGGAGCGGCCGGAGCGCAGCGTGAGGGTATCCGTTCCGGGGCGGTTTCCGGCGGTGTAGAGGGAGCCTTCCACCGTTCCCAGCCCGTCCAGGGAGCGGATGGACACGTCGCTGAGATTGGGATCCACCAGATTCAGGCCGCTGTCCAGGGCGGCGGTCTCCCCCAGCTCCACGGAGGAGCCGGTCAGAACCACCGGGCCGTCCTGCTTCAGGGCCAGGCGCTGGGCCCGGCCGTCGCCGGCGTCATCGGTGACCAGCAGCAGATAGGAGGCGCAGCCCCGGGGCCGGCCGTCGGAGGGCCGGTTGACTACGGCGGGGGCGGCCTGCCCGGGGACCCAGACGCTCATGGCAGTGGAGCCGCCGCCGTCCAGGTTGACCGCCCACTGGCAGCCCTGGTCCAGCAGCTCCCGGGCCAGATCCTCCTGGCTCAGGCCGGCGGAGTAGCCGGAACGGCGGCCGTCCACGGTGTACAGCAGGACGCTGCCGTCCGCCCGAACCCCCAGGGCGGAGCGGGGGTCCCGGCCGTCCTTCACGTAAACCCAGTCGGAGGTGTCGGTGAGCGCCCCGTCCCGGACCATCACATCTCCCACGCCGCAGGCCCACAGGGCCTCGGACAGGTCCTCCGAGAGGCACTGGGTCTCCAGGGTGACCAAATCCCCCTCCTGGAAGGAGTCATACACCCCGATGTAGCCGCTCTGGTCGTCGGAGGTCAGGATGTAGTTCCCCTCGCCGATGGGGACCGGGTCGCTGCCCTGAATCAGCTCGGTGACCCGCAGGGTCAGCCGGCTGTTGACGGTCAGCTCCTCCTGGTCCAGCAGCTCCAAGCGCACCATCCAGCCGGGGGTGGAGGTGCGGGTGGAGACGGTGGAGAAGTGCTCGTTGAGCAGGTAGACCCCGCCGGTGGAGGCCCGGCCCTTGTTCAGGTGGTGGACGTTGGTGACGGTGCCGTCCCGCTGATTGGTCAGGGTGACGGAGACCGATGGGTCGTCCACCAGGCGGAAGCCGCCGCCGGTGACGGCGACAGCCCGCTCCTCTTCCGGGCCGGACTTGAAGATTCCGTCCTCAATGACGATGCCCATGGGCACGCCGATGCCGAAGACGAAAAAGTCGGTGTTGACGGCGGCCAGGACATGGTATCCCATGGACTGGGCCTGCTCCACCGCCGCGTTGACCGAGGCGGGGGAGTAAATGGTGCCCGAGCCCTGGACCATGATGGGGTAAGCGGCGCTGTCCGGGCTGAGGTCCAGGGCGAAGCTCTCCGTCCGTCCGCCGGAGGCCTGGTATGTAACGGTATTGATGTACTCCAGACCATCGGTGAGGGTCCAGGAGGTCTGGAGCTTTTGCTCCCCGGCGGAGGCGTGGACTGCGGGCACGGCCAGCAGGACGGCCAGAACCAGCGCGGCCAGGCGGCGGGAGAGAGGGGGGCGGGTTGTCTGTTTCATGGGCACTCCTTTTCCAGCGGGCGGGTTTCCAAATACTCTCTCATTATAGCAGGACAGGCCTGCGGTTTCAATGGGAAATGAGAGGCAAAAACCCCCGCCGGAGGCGGGGATTTTTGGTCTAATTCCTATGCTTTCCCGGCTTTTTCGGTATTTTGGCGCGCTTTCTGCGGCCCCTGGGCGGTACGCTTGAGCTGTCAGGAACATAGGGAGCGAAACGCAGTTTCGCGCCAAAGGTTTCTTTCTGCTTCTCTTTCTTTTCAAAGAAAGAGAAGGAACAGCCAAGGGCTCCCGGCGGTTACACCATCAGCGAGCAGACCAGCCGGGCGTACTCGGCGGGGTCGTCCAGGGAGAGGCCGGCCATCAGGAGGGCCTGTCCGTAGAGCAGCCGGGCGTACTTGGAGAGGGTGTCCTTGTCGCCGGCGTCCAGGGCGCGCTTCATGGCGGCGTAGGGGGCGGAGTCGGGGTTGAGCTCCAGGACGCGCTGGGCCTTGGGGGCGTGCTCGCCGTCCACCTTGCGCATATACTTCTCCATCTCCAGGGAGACCGGGCCGTCGGCGGTGAGGCAGCAGGCGCCCGACTTCAGGATTGCGGAGGTGCGTACAGCGCTGACCTGCTCGCCCAGGGCCTCCTTCACCGCGTCCAGCACGTCCTTGGCGGCCTCGGCCCTCTCTTCGGCGGCCTTCTTCTCCTCGTCGGACTGGGGCAGGGCGTCCTCGTCGCTGACCGACTTGACCTTTTTGCCGTCAATTTCGTCCAGGGCCTTCATCACAAAGTCGTCCACGTCCTCGGTGCAGTAGAGAATCTCATACCCCTTGTCCAGGATGCGCTCCACCTGGGGCAGCTTGGCGATTTTGTCGGCGCTCTCGCCGCAGGCGTAGTAGTAATAGGGCTGGTCCTCGGGCATCCGGTCCCTGTAGGCGGCCAGGGTGGTATTGGCCCCCTCCTTGGAGGAGTGGAACATCAGCAGGTCCTTCAAGAGCTCCTTATGCTGGCCGTACTCGGACACCACCCCGTATTTGATTTGGGCACCGAAGGCCTTCCAGAACTTCTCGTACTTCTCCCGGTCCTCCTTCTGCAGCTTCATCAGCTCCGACTTGACCTTCTTCTCCAGGTTGGAGGCGATGGTCTTCAGCTGGCGGGTGTGCTGGAGCACCTCGCGGCTGATGTTCAGCGAGAAGTCCGCCGAGTCCACCACACCCCGGACAAAGCGGAAGTGGTCGGGCAGAAGGTCGGCGCACTTGTCCATAATCAGCACGCCGGAGGAGTACAGCTGAAGGCCCTTCTGGTACTCCCGGGTGTAGAAGTCGTAGGGGGTCTCGGAGGGGATGTAGAGCATGGCCTTGTAGGTCACAGCCCCCTCGGCGCTGGTGTGGATGACGGACAGGGGCTCCTGCCAGTCGCCGAACTTCTCCTTGTAAAAGGCGTTGTACTCCTCGGGCTTGACCTGGCTCTTCTGGCGCTGCCACAGGGGGACCATGGAGTTGATGGTCTTCCACTCCTTCACCGTCTCCCACTCGGGCTTGTAGTCCTCGCCCGCGTCGGCGGGCTTCTCCTTCTGGCGGTAGTCCTCCACCTCCATGATAATGGGGTAGCGGATATAGTCGGAGTATTTTTTGATCAAATCCTGTAATTTATAAGTCTCAAGATACTGATCGTAGTCCTCCTCGTCGGCGTTGGCCTTCAGGTGCATGATGACGTCGGTGCCCGGGGCCTCCTTCTCGCAGGGGGTAACGGTGTAGCCGTCGGCGCCGGAGGCCTGCCACAAAAAGGCCTCGTCGCTGCCCCAGGCACGGGAGAGAACAGACACGCTGTCGGCCACCATGAAGGCGGAGTAGAACCCCACGCCGAACTGGCCGATCACGTCGATCTTGTCCGCCGCCTTGTCGTCCTCGGCCAGCTCCGCCTTGAACTGGCCGGATCCGCTCTTGGCGATGGTGCCCAGGTTGTTTTCCAGCTCCTCCCGGGTCATGCCCACGCCGTTGTCCGAGACGGTCAGGGTGCGCTTGTCCTTGTCGGGCACAATGGTGATTTTTAGGTCGCCGCGCTTGACGTCCACCGTGTCGTCGGTCAGGGACTTGTAAGCCAGCTTGTCCTCCGCGTCGCTGGCGTTGGAGATCAGCTCCCGGAGAAAAATTTCCTTGTGAGTGTAGATCGAGTTGATCATCAGGTCCATCAGACGCTTGGATTCCGCCTTAAACTGTTTCTTTGCCATACCGCAATTCCTCCGTGTATAATAATTTTCAAAAAATACAAAGTCGTTAGCACTCGATATTAGCGAGTGCTAACGACATGATAGCGCGTCTTTGGGAAAAATGCAATAGTGTTCATAATTTATTTACAGATTCTCAGCCGATTTCAAACTCCGCCGCCGCAAATGTCTCCCGGCGCATGGAATCACAGCCCTTCACAACGGCGCGGTAGACGCCAGGCCGCAGGCGGAACCCGTATTCTTCCGCCAGGAGGCGGCAGCGCTCCTCCTCCCCGGGGAGAATGCCGATCTCCATAGCGGGCGGAACGATACGGCAGAAGGGATTTCGCCGTAGCGTGTACCATACGCCGCCCTGCTGCCGCTCCAGGACGGCGTGGCAGTCGGCGTAAAACTCGGCGGAGGAGCTGGAGACAGTGAGGGAAATTTCCCGGGCAGCGGGGGAATAACGGCTCTGCTCTGTCCGGGCGGAGACGCCCGCCATGGGGGGGCCGGTGAAGGGGGAGGGAGCCTGTGTCCAGGGGGTGGAAAAACAGAAGCCGCCGGCCAGGAACAGCAGGGCTGCGGCGAAGCACAGCGCCCACTGGTATTTCACGAAAAAGCGCATAAAATTCCCCCTGGCAGCGTCTAAAACTGAAATTCCGCAATCTTCTCCCCGGTCTCCGGGCTGTAATAGGCGGCGCGGGTCTCATAGTCGGTGACCTGGAGCAGGCCGTCGGAGAGATAGACAGAGTCCAGCTCCCCAAAGGGGAGGGCGTACAGCTGCGTCCCCGTCCGGTCAAAGACGGTCAGCTGCTCAGGGCGGTTTTCCAGGGCGAAGAGGAGCGGGGCGCGGCCGGTGTAGTCATCCAGGTCCCGAATGATGCCGGGCTGGGGCGGAATGACCGCCTCCCCCTGGACGGTGTACAGGGCGCACCGGCCCCCCTCCTCGTCCAGATAGACCCAGCGGTCGTCCCCCGCGTGCAGGATATAACACAGATAAGGGGGGAAGGGGGCGGCGAAGGTGATTGTCTCCTGCTCCTCCCCCAGGCGGCGGGTGACGGCGATGTTTCCGCCCTCCGGCTTTGCCTCCCACCAGGTTCCGTCGTCGCTGTAGCGGGACTCCTGAGCGTCGTACCACTCCTGGGAGGTGATCTCGGTCACCTCATCCGTCTCCGGGTCCAGAAGCCAGGCGGTCCACTCCGACTCCCCGAAGGTGCCCAGGAAAATTTTCCCGTCCACCCACTGGGCGGTCTCGAAGGCGTCGCCGGTGAACCAGGGGAAGCTGTCCGGGTAGGGCTCCAAATCCAGGCCCAGCTCCTCCTGGGTCCAGGATTTCCGCTCCTCGCCGGTCTCCGCGTCCAGCAGGACAAAACGCTGGTTGCCCTCCAGCCCGGCGAAGACGCCCAGGGGGGTGGCCAGACAGCCGTCGTAAATAAAATCCGTGTGCCAGCTGCCGTCGTCGGCGTACAGGGCGGTCAGGCCGCCGTTCTCCTCCGGGCCGTTTTCGTCGGCCCCGGGCAGGGTCAGCTTCCAGACGGGCAGGAAGACGCTGTCCTCCAGTCCGTCGGCGGAGTAGCTCATCAGCCAGATCTGGGAGCATACCGGCTCGGTGACGGGCGCGCCGCCCAGGGTCATCAGGCCGTAGCGGGGGCCGTTGCCGTAGGGGTCCATGGCCCCGAGATAGGAGGCCATGCCGGTGGCGGGCACGCCGTTGGGACCGCAGGAGGCGCTGCCGTCCGGCTGGGAGGCGGCGGGCTGGGAAACGGTGGGGCGGGAGGCCGCCGGGGGCGTCTGGGGCGTTTTGGGGGAACAGCCCGCCAGCAGGCACAGGGCCAGGGCGGCGGAGAAAAATTTTGCGATTCGCGTCATAGGGGTGCTCCTTTCCTTATGCTGTCCCCCATTTTACCACATGTATCCCCAAAAGCAATCACCGCACGGCAACAAAACAGTTACAGTGCGGTGATTGGAGTGACAGCCCGGTTACAGGGCCCTAATCCTGTCGGGCCGCTCCGCTGTCCGGCAGGATTGGATGCCACTGGGTCATCACGCTGCCTGAATACAACGGTTCCGAGACCCGGGAAAAGGGCCCCTGTATCCGGAAGGCCTTCTCTAGGGGGTCAAAGACAAAGCTCCCGGAGACATCCGCAAGGTTGTTTGCCCAGGGTACGCAGGCCGACTGCACGGTACAGTGCAGCTCCAGAGCGGTTCTTTCTGCGTTCAGCACAATGGAATAACAGTTTTCCAGAACTACGCCGTCCTTCCACGCCATGTCCTCCGGTACGGCGACAGAAACCAGAGAGTAGGCCGTGCCGGGCCCATACAGGCGGCACGTCACATCCTCTCCCTTTCGCTCCGCGAGCTCCAGGCGAAGGGAGGAGACCATCTCCTCAAATTCGGGGACTACCTTGTACTCCTCCATGGCGGCGGGGTCGAACACCCGGCAGCTGTCAAAGCCCGCCCCCGACTGGTGGTAGCCGTCGATAAAGATGAGCTCGGGCACGCCGTCCCCCGTCAGGTCGGACAGATAAAACTCGCACTCTCCCGCCACATGGCCATACCTGAAAGGGGCCAGAGGCAGATTAGGCAGCTGGAACTCCTCGGAGCGCCCCCCATAGCTCAGCAGACAGTCGTATCCCCTGTCCCCCTCCCAGTACCGCGCCGACTGGAAAACTTCCAGCAAAATGCCCAGCTGGGCGTTTTCAAAGCGGTAACAAGGCTCGTCCCGGTGGGGATCCGCCTCCCTGTGTACCCCCAGGGAGGCGGTCAGGAGCGGAACGTCGGGCAAGTCCTTCTGATTGATATCATTCCATCGATCTATCGCGTCGGAAAAATCCAGAAAGTCCCCTATGGACGTCACCACGCCGTTTTCCAGCTCCAGAACATAATAGCCGGAGGCGGGGCTCCGGTCCAGCCGCTCCAGGTCTGCATATTCTCCCGCCGGGAGGGTGTACCAGGCGTCGCTCTTGTCCTGGAAGAAGCGGCTGCAGGGGTCAAAGGAGACCGTCCCGTCCGCGCCCGCAGCAGGACGGTGCTGGGAGTAGACCTCGCCGGAGAAGCCGGTAAAGTCCAGATCAGCTGCGTCCAGGTCCAGACGGACCTCGCCCCGGAGCATCAGCCGCTCCACCTCGCCTTTATCATTCAGGGTGATCTCCATCAGCGCGCCGTCCTGGGCGTTCTGGATGGAATACTCTATGGTTTGCGGATTCAGGGGGCAGGTATAATGGTGGAGCAGCTGGGCGTCCGGGGCCAGAGGGGCGGACAGCTCCTCCAGCCAGCCGTGCTCCCAATGGGAAATCCACCAGATGGTTTCCGCCTCCTCGTCGTCCCGGCCAAACCAGTCGATGCGCTCGTACAGGACGGCGGTCAGGTCGCGGTTGATGGTGCCATGCACCAGGTAGGTATTCCGGCCCCCCATCAGGCCGGTGAAGCCCTTGGCGGACGCGGAATAGCGGGCCTCTACTTTGAAGGCGCAGCGGTATTGATTTTCCTCCCCCCAGGTCAGGGAAAAGACCGCGTCCTCCTGTCCGACGGCGCCCAGAAGCTGGAAATAGACGGTGAGACAGCCCTCCCCGTCCGCCGGGAGGGCATCGCTGCCCTCCCGGCGGAGCTCTCCCTCTTCCAGGCTGGCTTGGCTGAGCTGAAGCTGCACCTCCCCGGAGGCGGCGCGGGGGAGCTGGATTTTCACAGGGATGTCCCGGGGGCGGGCGTTTTCCAGGGGGAAGGTCAGGACGGGGAGGTTTTCCAGATCGGGCTCGCTCCCGTCCCCGGTGCAGGGGACCTGGACGGCCTCCTCCCCCAGAGTGGCGGAGGCGGTGAGCTCCTCCGGCTGGGCGGCCCGGTCGCAGGCCACCAGCCCCCCGGCCAGCAGGGTGGCGCAGGCGGCCAGCGCCAGCGCGGCCCGTCCCCACCGCTTGGGGGACAGGTCCATGATGGCCCGGAAGCGGCGGAAGACCACTGCTTTGCTGCCGGAAAAGCCGGTGGTCAGGGAGGGGCCCTCCCGCTTTCCCGCGGTCATCTGGTCCAGAATGGCCTGGCCGTAAGAGCGGCGGGCGTCCTCCGCCTGGTCCTTCAGTAGGTCGTAGTCACAGCACAGCTCCGCGTCCTGCCGGGCCCGGCGGACCATCACCCACACCAGAGGGTTGAACCAGTGGATGCTGCGGGCCAGAATCAGAAGGTTCAGATACCCCGTGTCCCTCCGCTTCAGATGCCGCACCTCATGGGCCAGAGCGGCCTCCAGGGCGGCGGCGGGCAGGTCCTCGGGCAGGAGGATCACCGGGTGGTGAAAGCCCATCAGCAGGGGGGAGTGGACCAGGGGACAGCGGTACAGCTCCGGCCGGTCCTTTACCTTCTGCCGCTCCAGCTGGGTCTCCAGCGCGGCCCGGTCCGCCTCCCCCGCAGGGGAGGACCAGCCCAGGGCCCGCTTCCGGAAGCGGAAGTACCCCCCGATGGAGAGGGCATAAGAGCTTACCGCCACCAGGAACCAGCCCAGGCCGGCCGCCGCCGTCCAGTGGATGGAGCGCCGGGATACCCCGTCCACGGTGACAGTGCGGGAAAATTCGTCGTTCTCAATGAATACGTCCCGGCCCGACTCGTCCTCGAACCGGATGTAATAGCGGTAGTAGGTCCCCCTCAGGTCCGTGGTGCCCCCGAAGCCTGAACCGCTCGTCCCCTGGCGGGCCAGCTCCTGGTCCCGCAGGTAATCCTCCCGGGGGTCGTAGGCGTTCTGTACCACGGCCTGGGGGACCTCCAGCCGGACGGGGGCGCGGAAAGGCGGGTGGAAATCCAGGAGAGAGCCGCCGAAAAAGACCAGCCGCAGACACAGCAGCAGCCAGGCGGTGTACCGCCACTTGGGGGACAGCCGCCGGGACAGCAGGGGGGTCAGGGCCAACAGCAGGGCGATCACCGCGCCGCAGCCCAGGCTCAGCTCCAGCAGGCGCGTCATGGACTCCAGGGAAAACATCATGTTACTCCCCCCCTTTGTGCAGAATCTCTTCCAGCTTCTCCACATCCTCCCGGGTCAGCCGGGTGTCCGGGTACAGGGCGGCCACCAGGCTGGACAGGGAGCCGCCGTGGAGGCGGCGGAAAAAGGACCGGCTCTCGGTGGACAGGTAGTCCTGCCGGGAGATCAGCGGGGTGTACACGTTGGCCCGGCCCTCCTTGCCGGAGCGGACAAAGCCCCGCTCCTCCAGCCGGGAGAGGAGCTTGAGCAGGGTGGGGGCCTTCCAGTCCCGGTGCAGGTTCCGGGCGATGGCGGCGGTGTGAGCGGGATAGTCCGGGACGGCCCAGAGGGCCTGCATAACCTCCAGCTCAGCGTCGGGCAGGCGGGGGCAGTCCTGTTCCATAAGTACGTCTCCTTTCTTAGAGGCTGCTTAATCCTCTCGAAGTATGCAGGATGGCGGGGGATTTCTCCGCCGGACAAGGAAGATTTTCCCAGGAACCCTGGGTAGGTTCCAAGAAAAGTTCACGCGGAATGGCGGGAAAGGGCACGCCGGACGGCGGGGCGGGAGATGTTAAGCAGGCCCTTAATTAGACAAATGTCGCTGCGATTATATTTTACAATTGTCTAAATAAAATGTCAAGAGGAATTTTATGGGGCGCGGCGGCCTTGGCGCACCATCCCAAACTGGCGGAAATCCCGGCGGCCCGCCCGACACGCAGGGCGTTCCGGCATGGGCGCGCCCCGGCATGTCCGGAGGGCCGCCCAGGGGCGGCCCCATAGAAGAACCGAAAAGACGTGCGGGGAAACACAGCTCGGCGCCCTGGGCTTTTGCCCGGGGCGCCGAGACACTTATCTTCTGTATGTACGGGTAATCTCCCGCAGCTTGCCGGAGACGTAGGGGTTGAAGGCCTCCTGCCGCACCCGCCAGGCCCAGTTGTGCCTGCCCATGGTGCCGGGGGTGTTCATCCGGGCGTCGGCCCCCAGGGCCAGCACGTCCTGCATGGGGGCGATGGCCAGGCGGCTGCCCGCTGCCCAGGCCCCGGAGACAACCCCCCAGCCCAGCCCCTCGTCCTCCCGCAGGCGCAGATAGCGCCGGGCGAACATGGTGCTGTCCGTGTCCCCCTCCTCCAGCCACTGGACAAAGGTGGGGGTGTCGTGGGTGCCGGTGTAGACCACCGAGTCCCGCTGGCAGTTGTGGGGGAGGTAGGCGCTCTCCCCCACAGGGTCGAAGGCGAAGACCAGTACCTTCATCCCCGGAATGCCGCAGGTGCGCACAAACTTCAGCGCCTCCGCATCCAGGTCGCCCAGGTCCTCGGCAATCAGCTCCAGATTGGGCTGGGCGGCGCGGACGCGGTCCAGAAGCTCCATGCCCGGGCCCTTCTCCCAATGGCCCTCCTTGGCGCTCTCCGCCCCGGCGGGCACCGACCAGTAGGTGTGCAGGGCACGGAAGTGGTCGATGCGCACCGCGTCATAGATTCTGGCGCACCAGCCCAGCCGCTCCAGCCAGAAGGCGAAGACCTGCTCCTTATGTCCCTCCCAGTCGTACAGGGGGTTGCCCCACAGCTGGCCCTGGTCGGTGAAGGCGTCGGGGGGCACGCCGGCCACATTGGCCAGATGGCCGTCCTCGTCCAGCTGGAACAGCTCCGGACGCTTCCACACTTCCGTGCTGTCCCCGGAGAGGTAGAAGGGAATGTCCCCCATAATGCGGACGCACCGCTTGTTGGCGTACTCCTTCAGGTCGAACCACTGCCGGTAGAATTCCCGCTGGAGGAAGCGGTGAAAATCCTTCTCCTCCGCAGTGGGCGGGGGCGCGTCGGCGGGCCACTGGCGGAAAGGGGCCTGATAGCGGTCATGGAGGGCGGCGAAGGCCGCGTAGTCCTCCAGCCAGGGCAGGTCGGGGACGTCCTCTAGGGCGGGGTGGGCCTGGGCCCGCCGGAAGGCGGCGCGCAGCAGCTCCATCCGGGAGGCGGCCAAGTGCTCATAGTCCACCCGGTCGGGGTCCTCCCGCCGGGCGGAGTCCAGCTCCTGGGTGGTCAGCAGGCCCTGGGCGGCCAGCTCGTCCAGGTCGATGAAATAGGGGTTGCCTGCGAAGGCGGAGGGGGACATATAGGGAGAGGCCCCGTCGCCGGGGGGGACCAGGGGGAGGATCTGCCAGTAGTGCTGGCCGGCCTCGGCCAGAAAATCCACAAAACGGCGGGCGGGGGCCCCCAGAGAGCCGATGCCGTAGGGGCCGGGCAGGGATGAGACAGACAGCAGGATGCCGCTGGAGCGGTAGTCGTACATAGCGCGAAGCCTCCTAGAAAGAATGTGCGTTCCGGCAGAGGGCCCGGCCCCCTGCCGCTTTGCAGCTATTATAGCACATTTTCCAGAAAAGGCAAGCCGGGCGGCCAGTCAATCTGTGGAAACTGTCTGGTTTTCTCCGCCCTCCGCCAGGACCTGGAGTCCGCCGTCCCCCATCCGCAGGCGCAGGGTCTGGCCGGAGTGCAGCCGCCCCTCCAGCAGCAGGGCGGCGGCGGGGTCCTCCACCTGCCGGGCCACCAGTCGGCGCAGGGGGCGGGCCCCTCCGGGCTGAGCGGCGGCCTGGGCGGCCAGAAACTCCGCCGCGCCGGACTCCGCCTCCAGAGCGACCCCCAGCTGGGCCAGGCGCTGGCCGCTCTGCTCCAGCAGATCCCGGGCGATGCGGGCCAGACAGGTCCGGTCCAGGGGATGGAAGACCAGGGCGGCGTCCAGCCGGCCGAAGAACTCCGGGGAGAAGGCGTTTTTTGCCTCGTCCAGCACCTGGCGCTCCACGTCGGCCCGGGCCTGCTCCGGCCCGGAGGAGAAGCCCAGACGCTGGCGGGAGGTGAAATGCCGCGCCCCCAGGTTGGAGGTCATCACCAGCACGGTATTCCGGAAGTCGGCGGTGCGGCCCTGGGCGTCGGTGAGCACCCCCTCCTCCATCACCTGGAGCAGCAGGTTCCACACGTCCCGGTGGGCCTTCTCCAGCTCGTCCAGCAGCACCACCGACCAGGGCCGGCGGCGTACCGCCTCGGTCAGCTGGCCCCCTTCCTCGTGGCCCACGTAGCCCGGGGGAGAGCCAATCAGCCGGGAGACGGTGTGGGCCTCCATATACTCGGACATGTCAAAGCGGATCAGCGCCTCCTCGCTGCCGAACAGGCACCGGGCCAGGGTGCGGCAAAGCTGGGTCTTGCCCACGCCGGTGGGGCCCATCAGCAGGAAACAGCCGGTGGGGCGGCGGGGGTCCTTCAGCCCCAGCCGGCCCCGGCGGATGGCCTGGGCCACCGCCGCCACCGCCTTGTCCTGGCCCAGCAGGCTGCGGCGCAGGGTGTCCTCCAGCTCCCGGAGAGCCTTGCGGTCCTGCTCCTCCGGGTCGGTGACGGGGATGCCCGTCCACTGGGCCAGCACCTGACGGATATGGCAGGGCTCTACTGTCCGGCGGGCCTGACCGCTCTGCAGGCGGCGGCGCTCCCGCTCGAACTGGGCGCGGAAGTTCTCCTCCGCGTCCCGGAGCATGGCCGCCTTTTCATAATTCTGGGCCCGGATGGCCTGGTTCAGCTGAAGCCGGGCCTGGTTGGCCCGCTGGGAGAGCTGCTGAAGCTCTTCGGGCAGGGCGCGGCCCCCCAGGCGGGTCTGGGCGGCGGCCTCGTCCATCAGGTCGATGGCCTTGTCCGGCCAGAAGCGCTGGGGCAGGTAGCGCCGGGACAGGTCCACCGCCGCCTGAATGGCCTGGTCGGAGATGGTCAGCTGGTGGTGGGCCTCGTACCGGTCCCGCAGGCCCTTCAGAATGGCCAGGGTCTGCTCCCGGTCTGGCTCGGGCACGGTGATGGGCTGGAAGCGGCGCTCCAGGGCGGCGTCCTTTTCAATGTAGCGGCGGTACTCCTCCAGAGTGGTGGCGCCGATGACCTGGAGCTCCCCCCGGCTGAGGGCGGGCTTGAGAATGTTGGCCGCGTCAATGGCCCCCTCCGCCGAGCCGGCCCCCACGATGGTGTGCAGCTCATCAATGAAGAGGATGATGTTCCCCGCGCGGCGGACCTCCTGGAGTACGTGCTTCAGCTTCTCCTCAAACTCCCCCCGGTACTTGGTGCCCGCCACCATGGCCGACAGGTCCAGGGCGCAGACCCGCCGCCCCAGCAGGTGGGCGGGGGCGGAGCCGTCGGCGATGGCGATGGCCAGGGCCTCGGCAATGGCGGTCTTGCCCACGCCGGGCTCGCCAATCAGGGCGGGGTTGTTCTTGGTGCGGCGGGAGAGAATCTGGATGCCACGAAGTCGAACATCCGGGAGACGGGGATAAACTGATCCTTGACGTCGGTGTTGGCCGGATAGCAGGCGGTGTAGTTGTTCCGGCACGTC